>NZ_CM007717.1:600000-900000 GCF_002019855.1 Streptomyces antibioticus
TGCCCCTTCGACGCCGTGCCGCCGACGGCCGGCGCGCACTGGGTGGTGCCCCGGCTCGTCGGCGAGGTGCGGTACAGCATCCGTACCCGGGCGGGGCTGCTGCGCCAGCCGTCCTGGCTCCGGCTGCGCCCGGACCTGACGCCCGCGGAGGCGGACGCGGATCTTCCGGACAGTTCCGCCTGACTCGCCGTCAGTAGGCCCAACTATTGGGCGTGGCTTCATCATTGGCACACCTGAGGCCCTTGGCGCCGCAGTGAAAACCGGGGAAGCTGAACTCCCTTCACCCCCACAGCCGTTCGGCTGCGCCCGGACCATGAGGAGGACGCAGTGTCGTCACCCACGTTCAAGAAGCACCGCAGGAGATGGGTCACCGGAGTCGCCGGTGCCGCCGCGCTCGTGCTCGCCTCCGCCTCGTCCGCGTTCGCCGCGCCGCCCCCGGCGCTGCCGCAGAACGCCGAGGCCGCGGAACTCGCGTACCAGCCCGCGTTCGACTACGACAAGGACGGCTGCTACTCCACCGCCGCGATCGGCCCCGACGGCACGATCAACCCCGGCCTGAACCCGACGGGCGCGCTCAACGGCAACTGCCGGGACGCCTCCGACCTCGACACGACCAACGCGTACTCGCGCTACAAGTGCAACAACGGCTGGTGCGCGTACCTGTACGGGCTGTACTTCGAGAAGGACCAGGCGCTGCCGGGCGTCAGCCTCGGCGGGCACCGGCACGACTGGGAGCATGTCGTGGTCTGGGTGCAGAACAACCAGGTCCAGTACGTCTCGACGTCCAACCACGGCTCGTTCACCGTGCACCCGGCGTCCTCGATCCGCTTCGAGGGCACCCACGCGAAGGTCGTCTACCACAAGGACGGCATCAGCACGCACTGCTTCCGGGCGGCGAACTCCAACGACGAGCCGCCGGAGAACCACAAGGGCACCTGGCAGTACCCGCCGCTGGTCGGCTGGAACGGCTACCCGGCCGGGCTGCGCGACAAGCTGGTCTCGTACAACTTCGGCAGCGCCAACTTCGGCCTGAAGGACGGCAGTTTCACCAGCCATCTGTCGACGGCCAAGCCCTCGGGGATCCCGTTCGACCCCAACGCGTAGGCGGGTGACGCGATCGGCCCGGGGTGCGCGCCCCGGGCCGATCGCCGTATCCGGCCCTCTCTACCCCTTCGCGGGGTGATGCATGCCGCACCGCTGGGCCGAATGTGCGAAGCGGCGCGGCGGGCGGGGCCCGAGGGTCTATCGTGTCCCGCATGTCCGTCCCGGAACTGATCCGTATCGTGTCCCGCGACTCCCCCATGGCTCTGGCCCAAGTGGAGCGCGTCCGTGCCGAGTTGGCCGCCCTGCACCCCGGAATCCGCACCACCGTCGTCCCCGTGCGGACGACCGGCGACAAGTGGATGGGCGATCTCGCCCAGGTCGAGGGCAAGGGCGCGTTCACCAAGGAGGTCGACGCGGCGCTGCTGGCCGGGGAGGCCGATCTCGCGGTGCACTGCGTGAAGGACATCCCGGCGGACCGTCCGCTGCCCGCGGGCACGGTGTTCGCCGCGTTCCTGAAGCGGGACGACATCCGTGACGCCCTGGTGCACCCGGGCGGCCTCACCCTCGACGAACTCCCGGCCGGGACCCGGATCGGCACCTCGTCGGTGCGCCGGATCGCCCAGCTCGCCGCCACGCATCCGCATCTGGAGTGCGTGCCGTTCCGGGGCAACGCCAACCGGCGGCTGGAGAAGCTGGCGGCGGGCGAGGCGGACGCGCTGCTGCTCGCGGTGTCCGGTCTGGAGCGCATCGACCGCCGGGACGTGATCAGCGAGGTGCTCTCTCCGGAGACGATGATGCCGCCGATCGGCGCGGGCGTCCTCGCGCTCCAGTGCCGGGAGGGCGACGACGACCTGATCGACACGGTGAGCGGCCTCGGCGACCCGGCGACGCACCGGGAGGCCACGGCGGAGCGCATGTTCCTGCATGTGCTCCAGGGCCACTGCAACAGCCCGATCGCCGGGTACGCCCGGACCGAGCACGGCGGTGAACTGTCGTTGCGGGCCTGTGTGTTCACACCGGACGGCAAGACCCGTCTGAACGCCCACGAGTGGGCGGGCCGGCTCGACCCGGCGACGCTGGGCACCTCGGTGGCGGTGGCGCTGCTGCGTCAGGGCGCCCGCGAGATCATCGACGGCATCGCACACTGAGCGCGCCGGGGCCGCCGCGTCAGGCGGTGCCCTCCTCGGCCTGGTCCCGCAGGAAGTTGCTGATCTCGCGGGCCAGGCTCTCCCGGCCCGGACCGGCCGGCACGGCCCCCTCGTGCAGTCCGATGCCGCCCGTCCACAGCCGGCGCTCGGCCCAGTCGTCGTCCACACGGAGCTGCACCTGCACGTCGACCTGGGCGAGCGCGGCCTCGGGCCCCGCGGCGAAGAGCACGGCGGTGGCGCGGCGCAGCGGATAGACGTCGAAGCCCTCGATGAACTGCGAGTTCCGCCAGTCGAGGAACGCGCTCTCGCCGTCCGCGCCGATCCGGATGTCGATCTGCCCGTCCTCGAGATGGATCGTGGAGTGCCCGGCACCCCGGTTCTCGACGGTCACCCGCAGACAGAAGTACGTCAGCCCCTCGGCCGCGTCGTCACGTCCCCGCGGCGGCTCCTGCTGCTCCAGACGGTGGACGCGGACCCGCAGACCGGCATGCTCGTCGTACTCGTGCCAGTCCCCGACCACGTTCGGCTCGTACACAGTCCACCTCTCGACTTCTGTCGGCTGCTTCCTATCCGTGCGCTCAGCGCACTGTCAAATGAGCGGAATGCGCTGTGGCCAGGGGGTTCACCCGTTTTGATCGGTGATCAAGCCGTGCGCAGGAAGAACTCCACGAGCGGCGCCGGCGGGGCCGCGGACGGCGTGCCGCACATCACGTCCCCGGCCAAGATCGGCGGGAGCGGGCCCCGCCGGGGCGGAGCGCGCCGCACACCGAAGAGATTATTCGGTCATTTGTTTTAGATCGCCCGATACCGGGCATCCGGACAGAGTGCTTCGGACCGGAGGCACGTCCGTGGGACCCCGCACCGCGGGTCCGCCCGGCGTGCCGGTCCCACGACCCGCCCACCCCCGGCACACCCCATCGGGAAGAACGCGCGTCATGCCTACCACCGTGAGTACGAAGCAGCACCCCCACGACGACGCTCCGGACACCACCGCGGCCTTCGCGCGGCTGGCCGGACTGCCCGAGGGGCCCGAGCGCCGGGCGCTGCGGGACGATCTGATCCGGCTCTGGCTCCCCATGGCCGAGCGGATCGCGGTCCGTTTCCGCGGCCGCGGCGAGAACCTGGAGGATCTCTACCAGGTCGCCGCGCTCGGCCTGGTCAAGGCCGTCGACCACTACGATCCCGACCGCGGCCGGGTCTTCGAGGCGTACGCGGTGCCGACGATCACCGGCGAGATCAAGCGGCACTTCCGCGACCACATGTGGACGCTGCACGTCCCGCGCCGGGTCCAGGACCTGCGCAATCGCGTGCGGCAGGCGGACAAGGACCTCGCGCAGACCACGTCCGGCAGGGCCCCGACCGTCGCCGAGATCGCCGCGCACGCGCAGCTCACCGAGGACGAGGTGCGCACCGGCATGGAGGCGCTGGACTGCTTCTCCGCGCTGTCCCTGGACGCGGAGATCCCCGGCACCGACGGCTACGCCCTCACCGACGCCCTCGGCGACCCCGACCCCGGCTACGACACCGTGGTGGACCGGGTGGCCGTGGCGCCGCGGCTGCGGGAGCTGCCGGAGCGCGAGAGGACGATCCTCTATCTGCGCTTCTTCCAGGGGATGACCCAGAGCCGGATAGCCGACCAGCTCGGCATCTCGCAGATGCATGTCTCCCGGCTGCTCAGCGGCTGCTGCCGACGGCTGCGCGAGGAAATCGCCGCCGATCCCGGCTGACCCCGGCCCCGCGGCCCGGCCGCGCCTCACTCCGATGGCGGTGCGGCCGCCCTCGTGTCCGGGTTCCTGGATCGGGTCCGTTTGGCCGTCCGGTCCGGGCGGTACTCGGGTCACCGGCCCCCCGGGCCGCCGGGTGCGTCGGCAGGCGCCCGGCACGGTCGGGACCGGACACTGGGGAGGACGCCCCGGCCGCCGACCGAGAGACCAGGAACGCGAGCACTCATGAACCCTCACCCGGAATCCACCCCCGGCGTACCCTCAGCCCCCGGCGCACGGGGAGCCGTCTCCACGCGCTCCGTGTTCGGCTCGCCCTGCTGGGTGAGTCTGACCAGCCGCGATCTGGACGCCACCCAGGAGTTCTACGGGGCCGTGCTGGGCTGGACCTGGCGCAGGGGCGGCCTGGGGGCCCATTTCCGCACGGCCCTGGCCGGTGACGTGCCGGTGGCCGGGGTGGCCGCCGTGGCCGCGATGTGGCAGATGGCGGTGGCCTGGACTCCGTACTTCGCCGTGCCCAGCGCCGATGTCGCCGCCTCCCGCACCCGGGAGCGCGGCGGGACCGTGGCGGTGGGGCCGATCTCGCTGCCCCCGGGCCGGGCCGCCCTGCTGGCAGACCGGGACGGCGCGACTTTCGGCGTCTGGGAGGGCGAGCTGATCGGCAACTGGGAGGCGTGGCGGCAGGACGCGCCCGCCTTCATCCGGCTGCACACCCGGGACGCCTTCGACTCCGCGATCTTCTACGGCGAGGTCCTCGACTGGGCCTCGGACAGCCCGGGCTGCTGCGAGGTGCACTACGAGGGCGGCGAGGTCGTGCTGCGCAGCCAGGGCGACGCGGTGGCCCGGATCGTGTCGGGCGCTCTGGAGGCGGCGCCCGATCCCACGATCCGCCCGCACTGGCAGGTCCACTTCGCCGTCGCGGACGTCGCGGCGTGCGCACGCTCCGCCGAGAAGCACGGCGGGAGCGTGCTGATCGAGGACGACGACGAGGCGGTGCTCAGGGATCCCGACGGCGCCCAGTTCACGGTCACCTCACGCCGGGAGCCCTGAGCCCGCCGCACCCCGAAGGGTCACTCCGAGCGCCGGGGCGGCCTGGACAGCACGATCAGACTGCGTCCCTCCACGGTCACCTCGGCGCCCGCCTTGTACTCGGTCTCGTCCCGGCCGCCCTCCGGCTCCGCCGTGTCGGCGCACACCGTCCAGCGCTCCCCGTACGAGGTCCCGGGCAGCCGGAAGGGGACGGGCTCCCAGTAGCTGTTGAACAGCAGCAGGAACGAGTCGTCGATCACGGGCCGGCCCTGGGAGTCGGGTTCGGCGATCGCGTCGCCGTTGAGGAACACCCCGACGCTGTGCGCGTCGGAGCGCTGCCAGTCCCGGGCCCGCATCTCGCGGGCGTCCGGCAGCAGCCAGACCAGGTCGGGCAGCGGCTGCCCGGCGTGGGTCACGGTCTCGCCCAGGAAGAACCGCCGCCGGCGCAGCACCGGGTGGGCGGCGCGCAGGGCGAGCAGTCGCCGGCAGAACGCGGTCAGCTCGCGCTGCTCCTCGGTGAGCCGCCAGTCGATCCAGGAGACGGGGTTGTCCTGGCAGTAGGCGTTGTTGTTGCCGCGCTGGGTGCGGCCGAGTTCGTCGCCGTGGCCGATCATCGGGATGCCCTGGGAGAGCAGCAGGGTGGCGAGGAGGTTGCGCTGCTGGCGGGAGCGGAGCGCGAGGATCTGCGGATCGTCGGTGTCGCCCTCCGTGCCGCAGTTCCAGGACCGGTTGTGGCTCTCGCCGTCCCGGTCGCCCTCGCCGTTGGCCTGGTTGTGCTTGTCGTTGTAGGAGACGAGGTCGCGCAGGGTGAACCCGTCGTGCGCGGTCACGAAGTTGACGCTGGCGCGCGGCCGCCGCCTGCTGTGGGCGTACAGGTCGGAGGAGCCGGTCAGCCGGGAGGCGAACTCGGCGAGCGAATGCGGCTCGGCCCGCCAGAAGTCCCGTACGGCGTCCCGGTAGCGGCCGTTCCACTCCGACCAGAGCTGGGGGAAGTTGCCCACCTGGTAGCCGCCCTCGCCGAGGTCCCAGGGTTCGGCGATCAGCTTGACGCGGCTGATCACCGGGTCCTGCTGGATCAGGTCGAAGAACGCCGACAGCCGGTCCACCTCGTGGAACTGCCGGGCCAACGTGGCCGCGAGGTCGAAGCGGAAGCCGTCGACATGCATCTCGGTCACCCAGTACCGCAGCGAGTCCATGATCAGTTGCAGCACGTAGGGATGCCGCATGAGCAGGCTGTTTCCGGTGCCGGTGGTGTCGTAGTAGTGGGACCAGTCGCCGTCCACCAGCCGGTAGTAGGCGGCGTTGTCGATGCCCCGGAAGGAGAGGGTGGGGCCCTTCTCGTTGCCCTCGGCGGTGTGGTTGTAGACGACGTCGAGGATCACCTCCAGGCCGGCCGCGTGCAGGGCCTTCACCATCGCCTTGAACTCGGTGACCTGGCCGCCCCGGCTGCCGTGCGCGGCATAGGCGTTGTGCGGCGCGAAGAAGCCGATGGTGTTGTAGCCCCAGTAGTTGGACAGGCCCCGGTCCGTGAGGACGCCGTCCTGCACGTACTGGTGCACCGGCATCAGCTCGACCGCCGTCACCCCGAGCGAGGTGAGGTGCTCGGTCACCGCGGGGTGGGCGAGTCCGGCGTAGGTGCCGCGCAGGGCGCGCGGGACGTCGGGGTGGGTGCGGGTGAGTCCGCGGACATGGGTCTCGTAGACGACCGTGTCCGCGTACGGCCGTCGGGGCGGGGTGTCGTCGCCCCAGTCGAAGGCCGGGTCGGTGACCACGCCGAGGAGGGTGTGCCCGGCGCTGTCCGCCGGATCGGGGCCGTCGTCCGCGCGTTCGAACAGCGAGGGGTGGTTGTCGATCTGTCCGTCGACGGCGCGCGCGTAGGGGTCGAGGAGCAGCTTCGCCGGGTTGCAGCGGTGTCCGGCGGCGGGGTCCCACGGTCCGTGCACCCGGTATCCGTAGCGCTGGCCGGGGCCGACGCCGGGCAGATACCCGTGCCAGACGAAGCCGTCGACCTCGGTCAGCGGCACGGTGCTCGGGGTGCCGTCGTCGTCGACGAGGACCAGGTCCACCCGCTCGGCGACCTCGCTGAACAGGGCGAAGTTGGTGCCCTTCCCGTCGAAGTCGGCACCCAGCGGGCAGGGGTGCCCGCTCCAGGCGGGCACCCCTGCTTTCCGGTACGGCCGTGAGGTCACCGGGCGTCCTCCAGGATGCCGTTCTCCCGCGCGAGCGCGGCCACCGGCACCGACCGGGGCACCTGAAGCACCTCGCGCAGGCTCGGTTCGGGCGCGGTGGGCACCAGCGGGACCCGCTCGCCGGCGCGGGCCCGCTGCGAGAACCAGATGACCTTGCCGCCGGTGTGGGTGGCACAGCAGCCCCAGCCGTCGCTCATCGCGGCGATGCGCTCCAGGCAGCCGCGCAGGTCGGGGTCCGGGCGCAGTTCGCGGTCGTCGCCGCCGATGGCGGTGATCAGGTGCTGTCCGTTCCACCACATCTCGATCGAGATGCACTTGTCCGTGGCGTGCTCGTCGATGGCTTCGAGCAGCATCCCGGCGCCCCGGCAGACCGGGTCGACGAGCGTCTCCAGCTCCCAGTACTTCAGGTGAGCGGCCAGGATGCGCCTGACCTGGCCGACCCGCTCGGGGCTGACCTCCACATCGAGGTGGTAGTAGCAGGGGACTGCGGTCTTCATCGTCGTTCGCTCCTCACCGGCGAGGCTCCCGCTCCGCACGCCCCCACGGGCCGAAAATACGGAGGGTGAGCGCTGATCGCTTCTGAGTCACCTCCCACAGTGCGGGCGTTAGTCCATTCGTGCAACACGAGCGCACTCCGGGGTGGTTGAAGATCCAACAAGACGCTGGGTGTCGGCGCGTGCACCATGAGTGAAACATTCTTCGAGCCCCGGAAGGTGAACTGCGTCATGCTGCTACCGGCCAGGACAGAGGTCGCCCGGCAGTTGCGGCGGTACCGGGCGTGGGAGCGCGTCATGCTCGCCTCCCCCGCCGACCGCGCGGTGCGGGCCACCTTCGAGGACTCGGGTTACACGCTGTGTGTGCTCATGGGAAAGCGCTGCGCCCGGGAGGCCGCCGACGCGGCGGAACGCTATCTGCGGTCGACTCTCGCCGCCTACCTCCAGGAACCGGACGCCCGGCCCCGGCCGGCGGTCCGGCCCCCGGCGGTGGCGCGGTAGAAGGCGCCCCGCCCCGGTAGCGGTACCGGGGCGGGAGCCGGGCGGCACGGCCCGGCGGACGACACGACGAGCCGGGCGGAGGGTCCGGCGGACGCCACGGTGACGCACCGCGCGTCCGACCGGACCCTCGGGCCGGGCGAGGAACACGACGAAGGTGAGACCCATGAGTGCGACCCCTGTCATCGGCCGGATCCCGGTCCGCGAGGTGCGGCCCGCGGTGGAGGGCGGCAGACGCCCGGCCAAGGCCGTCGCGGGGGAAACGTTCCACGTGACGGCGACCGTGTTCCGTGAGGGGCACGACGCCGTCGCCGCCAATGTCGTCCTGCGCGGCCCCAAGGGACGCCGGGGCCCGTGGACTCCGATGCGTGAACTGGCCCCCGGGACCGACCGCTGGGGCGCGGACGTCACACCCGACGCGCCCGGCCGCTGGACGTACACGGTCGAGGCGTGGAGCGATCCGGTCACCACCTGGCGGCGGCACGCCACCATCAAGATCCCGGCGGGGATCGATGTGGGGTCGGTCCTGGAGGAGGGCGCCGAACTCCATGAGCGCGCGGCCGCCGGCGCCCCGAGGGGCCGGGCCCGCACCACGGTCCTGAAGGCGGCGCGGATCCTGGGCGACGACTCCCTGCCGGTCGCGACCCGGCTGGCGGCGGTATTGACGCCGGAGGTGGACGCGGTCCTGGCCCGCCACCCGCTGCGGGAGCTGGTCACCGCCTCCGCGCCGATGCCGCTGCTGGTGGAGCGTGAACGGGCCCTGTACGGCGCCTGGTACGAGTTCTTCCCCCGCTCCGAGGGCACCCCCGAAACCCCGCACGGCACCTTCCGCACCGCAGCCCGGCGGCTGCCCGCCATCGCCGCGATGGGCTTCGACGTCGTCTACCTCCCCCCGATCCACCCCATCGGCACCACCCACCGCAAGGGCCGCAACAACACCCTGAACGCCACCCCCGACGACGTCGGCGTGCCCTGGGCGATCGGCTCACCGGAGGGCGGCCACGACGCGGTCCACCCGGCACTGGGCACCCTGGAGGACTTCACCTGGTTCGTGGAAGAGGCCGCACGGCACGGACTGGAGATCGCCCTCGACTTCGCCCTGCAGTGCTCCCCCGACCACCCCTGGGTGGACAAACATCCGGAGTGGTTCCACCACCGCCCCGACGGCTCCATCGCCTACGCCGAGAACCCGCCCAAGAAGTACCAGGACATCTACCCCGTCGCCTTCGACACCGACCTGGACGGCATCACCGCCGAGACGGTACGCATCCTGCGGCACTGGATGTCCCACGGCGTGCGCATCTTCCGCGTCGACAACCCCCACACCAAACCCGTGCTCTTCTGGGAACGCGTCATCGCCGAGATCAACCGCACCGACCCCGACGTGATCTTCCTCGCCGAAGCCTTCACCCGCCCCGCGATGATGCGCACCCTCGCCCAGATCGGCTTCCAGCAGTCCTACACCTACTTCACCTGGCGGACCACGAAGCAGGAACTGACCGAGTACCTCACCGAACTGTCCGGTGAGAGCGCCTCCTACATGCGGCCCAACCTCTTCGCCAACACCCCCGACATCCTGCACGCCTCCCTCCAGGACGGCGGCCGGGCCGCGTTCGCGCTGCGGGCCGTGCTGGCCGCCACCCTCTCCCCCACCTGGGGCATCTACAGCGGCTACGAACTCGCCGAGAACACCCCCCTGCGCCCCGGCAGCGAGGAATACCTCGACTCCGAGAAGTACCAGCTCAAAGCCCGCGACTGGGACACCCCCGACACCCTCGCCCCCCTCATCACCCGCCTCAACGAGATCCGGCGCACCCACCCCGCGCTGCACCGGCTGCGCAACCTCCGCTTCCACGGCACCGACAACGAGCAGGTGCTCGCGTACAGCAAGCGGGACGGGGACGACACGGTGATCGTCGTGGTGAACCTCGACCCCCACCACACCCAGGAGACGACGGTCTCGTTGGACATGCCGCAACTCGGCCTGGAGCACGGCGCGTCGCTGTCCGTGCACGACGAACTGACCGGTGCGACCTACACCTGGGGCAGCAGCAATTACGTGCGCCTGGAGCCCGGTTCGGCGCCGGCCCACGTGTTCCACGTCCGGTGACCCGCACCGCAGATCGGAGGCCCCAGACCGCCATGACCGTCAACTCACCTGTTCCGGACACCTTCGAGGACACCCCGGCCAAGGACCGCGACCCCGAGTGGTTCAAGCGCGCCGTGTTCTACGAGGTACTCGTCCGCTCCTTCCAGGACAGCAACGGCGACGGCGTCGGCGATCTGAAGGGCCTCACGGCGAAACTCGACTATCTCCAGTGGCTGGGGGTGGACTGCCTCTGGCTTCCGCCCTTCTTCAAGTCGCCTCTGAGGGACGGCGGTTACGACGTCTCGGACTACACCTCGGTACTCCCGGAGTTCGGTGATCTCGCCGACTTCGTGGAGTTCGTGGACCACGCGCATCAGCGTGGGATGCGCGTGATCATCGACTTCGTCATGAACCACACCAGCGACCAGCACCCGTGGTTCCAGGAGTCCCGCGCCAACCCCAACGGCCCCTACGGCGATTACTACATGTGGGCCGACGACGACAAGCAGTACGCCGACGCCCGCATCATCTTCGTCGACACCGAGGTCTCCAACTGGACCTTCGACCCGGTCCGCAAGCAGTACTTCTTCCACCGCTTCTTCTCCCACCAGCCCGACCTCAACTACGAGAACCCGGCCGTCCAGGAAGAGATCCTGGCCGCGCTGCGGTTCTGGCTGGACCTGGGCATCGACGGTTTCCGGCTGGACGCGGTGCCGTATCTCTACGCGGCCGAGGGCACCAACTGCGAGAACCTCCCGGCCACGCACGAGTTCCTCCGGCGGGTGCGGCGCGAGATCGACGCCCAGTACCCCGACACGGTGATCCTGGCGGAGGCCAACCAGTGGCCCGAGGACGTCGTCGACTACTTCGGCGACTACGCCTCCGGCGGCGACGAATGCCACATGGCCTTCCACTTCCCCGTCATGCCCCGCATCTTCATGGCCGTCCGCCGCGAATCCCGCCACCCCGTCTCCGAAATCCTCGCCAAGACCCCCGCCATCCCCAGCCGCTGCCAATGGGGCATCTTCCTGCGCAACCACGACGAGCTCACCCTCGAAATGGTCACCGACGAAGAACGCGACTACATGTACGCGGAATACGCCAAAGACCCGCGCATGCGCGCCAACATCGGCATCCGCCGCCGCCTCGCCACCCTCCTCGACAACGACCGCAACCAGATCGAACTCTTCACCGCCCTCCTCCTCTCCCTCCCCGGCTCACCGATCCTCTACTACGGCGACGAGATCGGCATGGGCGACAACATCTGGCTCGGCGACCGCGACGCCGTCCGCACCCCCATGCAATGGACCCCCGACCGCAACGCCGGCTTCTCCTCCTGCGACCCCGGACGCCTCTTCCTCCCCACGATCATGGACCCCGTCTACGGCTACCAGGTCACCAACGTCGAAGCCTCGATGTCCGATCCGTCGTCGCTGCTGCACTGGACGCGGCGGATGATCGAGATCCGGAAGCAGAACCCGGCCTTCGGGCTCGGCTCCTACACGGAGTTGCAGTCCTCCAATCCGGCCGTCCTCGCGTTCCTGCGGGAGTACGAGGACGACCTGGTGCTGTGCGTGCACAACTTCTCCCGCTTCGCACAGCCGACCGAACTCGACCTGCGCCGGTTCGACGGCCGCCACCCCGTGGAGCTGTTCGGCGGGGTGCGTTTCCCCGCCATCGGCGAGCTGCCCTACTTGCTCACGCTCGCGGGGCACGGCTTCTACTGGTTCCGGCTCACCCGAGCCGTGGCCCGGGTCGGCCGACGCCGGTGAGTGCGCGCCGAGGAAAGGATGGGTCACCGTGACGAAGACCGCCCCCCTGCGAACGAGCACCGCGAGCGAGGTCCGCTCGGTCGGGCCGCTGGCCGCCCTCCTGCGGGAGTGGCTGCCGCGGCAGCGCTGGTTCGCCGGCAAGGACCGGCCCCTCACCGATCTGCGCATGCTGTCGATGACGGAGCTGTATCCGGGGTGTCTGCATCTGCTGGTGCACGCCGGGCAGTCGGGTGTGCCGACGCCCGGCAACACCCCTCCGGCCGGTGACTGCTATCAGCTCCTCCTCGGTCTCCAGAAGCATCTGTCGCCCCGGCTGGGGCGGGCCCTGATCGGCAGGGTGGAGGAGGGCCCGCTGGCCGGGCTGACGGTGCACGACGCCTTGCAGGACCCCCGGTCGGCGCATCTGCTCCTGGAGCGGATGCGCCATCCGGGCACGCTGGGTCCGCTGTGCTTCGAGTCGGACCCGTCGGTGCCGGTGCCGGCGGGGCTCGCGCCGCGGCTGCTGGAGGCCGAGCAGTCCAACACGTCGCTGGTGTACGGCGACGCGTTCATCCTGAAGATCTTCCGGCGGATCCAGCCCGGGGTGAACCCCGATCTGGAGGTGCCGGTCGCGCTGGCCGGGCAGGGCTGCCGGCGGGTGCCCGCGCCGGTGGCCTGGTTCCGGACGACGCATCCTCAGGAGGCGACGCTCGGGGTGCTCCAGCCGTTCCTGCCGGACGCCTCGGACGGCTGGACGCTGGCGCTGAAGGCGCTGGCCCGCGGCGAGGACTTCACGTCCGAGGCGGCGGAGCTGGGCCGGGCCACGGCGGACGTCCATCTGGCGCTGGCCGCGGCCCTCCCGGCCGGTCCGGACGCCGAGGACGGGCGGACGGCGGCGGCGATGACCGAGCGGCTGGAGGCGGCCGCGCACCATGTGCCGGCGCTGCGGCCGTTCGTGCCGGGGCTGACCACGGCGTTCGCCGCGCTCGCGGTGTGCGACCAGGGTCCGCCGGCCCAGCGGATCCACGGCGATCTGCATCTCGGGCAGGTGCTGCGGGCCGGGCGCGACTGGTTCGTCATCGACTTCGAGGGCGAGCCGTCCCGGCCGCTGGCGGAGCGGTGCCTCGCGCACTCGCCGGTGCGGGACATCGCGGGCATGCTGCGGTCCTTCGACTACGCGGCCCGGCAGCGCCGGCCGTGGCGTCCGGAGTGGGCGCGCCGCTGCCGGGAGGCGTTCTGCGCGGGCTACGCGGCCCGGGCCGGGTGGGATCCGCGCAAGAAGCACGCCCTTTTGCGTGCCTATGAGACGGATCGCGCCGTTTACGAAGTGCTGTACGAGGCCCGCAACCGGCCCGACTGGCTACCCGTACCCATGGCGGCGATCGAACGACTCGCCGTCCGAGGAGGCTGACCCATGGCCCTGCGCGACACCGCCCTCCCCGAGGCGGCCGGTCCCCGGCCGCTCGCGGCGCCCGCGCTCGACCCCGCCGACCGTGCGCGTCTGCTGGCGGGCGCGCATCACGACCCGCACTCCCTGCTGGGCGCGCATCCGGTGCCGGAGGGGGTCCTCTTCCGGGCCCTGCGGCCCTTCGCGGACTCGGTGGCCGTCGTGGTCGACGGTGTGTCCACCCCGCTCGTGTCGGAGGAGGACGGCCTGTTCGCGGCCGTCCTCCCGCTGGACGCGGTGCCCGCGTACACGCTGCGGGTGGCGTACGGCGGGGACGAGCGGGAGGTGGAGGACCCGTACCGGTTCCTGCCGGCGCTCGGCGACCTGGATCTGCATCTGGTGCGGGAGGGCCGGCACGAGGAGCTGTGGCGGGCGCTCGGCGCGGAGCCGATGACCCATCAGGGCGTGACCGGCACCCGGTTCACGGTGTGGGCGCCGAACGCGCGGGGTGTGCGGGTGGCGGGCGACTTCTGCTGCTGGGACGGGACGGCGTTCCCGATGCGTTCGCTGGGCGCGGCCGGGGTGTGGGAGCTGTTCCTGCCGGGCATCGGCGAGGGCACCCGGTACAAGTTCGAGATCACCTCGCGGCACGGCGGCCGGTTCCTCAAGGCGGACCCGATGGCGCGGCGCGCGGAGGTCCCGCCGGACACCGCGTCGATCGTGCACGCCTCGCACTACACGTGGGGCGACGCGGAGTGGATGGCGCACCGGGGCGACGTGCCGGTGCATGTGGCGCCGTTCTCGGTGTACGAGGTGCATCTGCCGTCCTGGCGGCCGGGGCTCTCCTACCGTGAGCTGGCCGAGGTGCTGCCGGCCTATGTCACCGATCTCGGCTTCACGCATGTGGAGTTGATGCCGGTGGCGCAGCACCCGTTCTCGGGTTCCTGGGGTTATCAGGTCACCGGTTTCTACGCGCCGACGGCCCGGCTGGGCACCCCGGACGACTTCAAGTTCCTGGTGGACGCGCTGCACCGGGCGGGCGTCGGGGTGATCGTGGACTGGGTGCCGGCGCACTTCCCGAAGGACGACTGGGCGCTGGCCCGGTTCGACGGCGATCCGCTGTACGAGCCCGGGGACGCGCGCCGGGCGGAGCACCCGGACTGGGGGACGTTCGAGTTCGACTTCGGGCGGGTGGAGGTGCGCAATTTCCTGGTCGCCAACGCCACCTACTGGTGCGAGGAGTTCCACATCGACGGGCTGCGGGTCGACGCCGTCGCCTCCATGCTCTACCTGGACTACTCGCGGGACTCCGGTCAGTGGGCGCCGAACGTGTTCGGGGGCCGGGAGGACCTGGACGCGGTGGCCTTCCTCCAGGAGATGAACGCCACCGTCTACCGGCGCAACCCCGGGGTGGTGACCATCGCGGAGGAGTCGACGGCCTGGGAGGGCGTGACCCGGCCGACGGACAGCGGCGGTCTGGGCTTCGGGCTGAAGTGGAACATGGGCTGGATGCACGACTCGCTCCAGTACATCGCCAAGGAGCCCGTGCACCGCAAGTACCACCATCACGAGATGACGTTCTCGATGGTGTACGCGTACAGCGAGAACTACGTGCTGCCCATCTCCCACGACGAGGTGGTGCACGGCAAGCAGGCGCTGGTCTCCAAGATGCCCGGCGACTGGTGGCAGCGGCGCGCCAACCACCGCGCCTATCTGGGCTTCATGTGGGCCCACCCGGGCAAGCAACTCCTGTTCATGGGGCAGGAGTTCGCGCAGGGCGCGGAGTGGTCGGAGGCGCACGGCCCGGAGTGGTGGCTGCTCGACGACGACTACGCCTCGGCGGGCGACCACCGCGGGGTGCGGGACCTGGTCCGTGAGCTGAACACCGTGTACCGGGCCACGCCGGCGCTGTGGGAGCGGGACACGGACCCGGGCGGTTTCCGGTGGGTGGTGGGCGACGCGGCCGACGACAACGTCTTCGCGTTCCTGCGGTACGGCGCCGACGGGGCCCCGCTGCTGGCGGTCAGCAACTTCTCGCCGGTGGTGCGGCACGACTACCGGCTCGCGGTGCCCGAGGAGGTGCCGGCGTGGGCGGAGGTCCTCAACACCGACGACGGCCGCTTCGGCGGCGGCGGGGTCGGGCGGTCCGGGCCGGTGAAGGCGGCGAACGGGGAGGTCCTGCTGACCCTGCCGCCGCTGGCCACCGTCTGGCTGGTGCCGTCGGCCGTGTGAACCCTCGCCGGCAGGGAAGTCGGGGGCGTACCACCCGCCGTACCGCCCGCCGCAGAGAGGCCGCATCCCGTGCGCACCGTAGGAGTGGAGGAGGAACTCCTCCTCGTGGACCCGGAGACCGGGGAACCGCGGGCGTTGTCCGCCGCGGTCCTGGCTCGCGCCGCGCGGCGCGAGGAGCCCGAGGAGGAGCCCTCCTTCCAGAAGGAACTGCACGCCCAGATGGTCGAGTTCGCCACCCGTCCGCAGTCGCGGACGGACGAGCTGGCCGCCGAACTGACGCGGCTGCGCGGGGAGGCGGCGCGGCACGCCGAGGAGGCGGGGTGCGCGGTGGCCGCGCTGGCCACCTCGCCCCTGGCGGTGCGCCCCTCGGTCAGCGTGGGGCGGCGCTACCGGTGGATGGAGGAGCAGTACGGCATCGCGACGCAGGAGCAGATCGTGTGCGGCTGCCACGTCCATGTGTCGGTGGACTCGGACGAGGAGGGCGTCGCGGTCCTCGACCGGATCCGGCCCTGGCTGCCGGTGCTGATGGCGCTGAGCGCCAACTCGCCGTTCTGGCAGGGGCGGGAGACGGGGTACAGCAGCTACCGGCGGCGGGTGTGGCTGCGCTGGCCCTCGGCCGGTCCGACCGAGCTGTTCGGCACGGCCGGGGCGTACCACCGGCGGGTGGCGGACATGGTGGCCACCGGCACGGTCCTCGACGAGGCGATGGTGTACTTCGACGCCCGGCTCTCGGCGCGCTATCCGACGGTGGAGGTGCGGGTGGCGGACGTCTGTCTGCGCGCCGACACCGCGGTGCTGATGGCGGTCCTGGTGCGGGCGCTGGTGGAGACGGCGGCCCGGGCGTGGGCGGCGGGCGAGGAGCCGGTGGACCACAGCATCAGCCTGCTGCGGCTCGCCGACTGGCGGGCGGCCCGCTCCGGCCTGACCGGTGATCTGGTGCATCCCGTGACCCTGCGGCACGCCCCGGCGGAGCGGGTGGTGGGGGACCTGCTGGAGCACGTGGGGGACGCCCTGGCCGACAACGGCGACCTGGAGCGGGCCCGCGCGTCCTGCGCGGCGCTGCTGCGGGAGGGCGACGGCGCGCGGGCGCAGCGCGAGGTGTGGGAGCGGACGGGGAGTCTGCGGGAGGTCGTCGCCGCCTGCGTGCGGCTCACGCAGGAATGACGCTCCGCACCCGCTGAGATCATCAACGCGCTTTACTTACTCCGTTCCCGGCCACAACCGGTCCCACCTGGGCTACATTCGCCACGGTCGATAACAGTTCTCATCGACGGAGTCACCCTTCGTACACGTCAGGAGCAGCGTATGCGCGACTTCGCTCTCGCTCCCTCAGCCGTCTCGCCCCTGACCGGAGGGCTCGCCGACAGCGTCTTCGACACAGCCGCCCGCACGCCGACCCTGCCCGTCCTGGCCCGCCGGCGCGACCCAGCCTCCGTGACCTGGGAGGAAGTGACGGCGGTCGAGCTGCGTGACGAGGTCGTCGACCTGGCCAAGGGGTTCGTGGCGTCCGGGATATCCCCCGGTCACCGCGTCGCGATCATGGCGCGCACCCGGTACGAGTGGACCGTTCTCAGTTACGCGCTGTGGGCGGTGGGCGCCGAGGTCGTCCCGGTGTACCCGACGTCGTCGCGCGAGCAGGTCGAATGGATCCTGCGGGACTCCGGCTGCGTGGGCGTGGTCGTCGAGGACGAGCAGAGCGTGATGACCGTCGGCTCGGTGTGCGCGACGCTGCGGACGCTGCGCCATGTCTGGCAGCTCGACGCGGGTGCCTTCGAGGACCTCACGCGGCGCGGCGAGCGGGTCCCGCTGACGACGGTGGACTCGCTGCGCCGGATCGTGCTGCCCGACTCCACGGCGGTGATCGCCTACACCTCCGGCACCTCGGGCCGCCCCCTCGGCTGCGCGCTCACCCACGCCGGTCTGGCCAGCCCCTGCGACACCCTGCTGGCCGGCTGGGGACACACGGCGGCGCCCGCGGGCGAGCAGGGCAGCGTCCTCGCCTTCCTGCCGTTCTCCCATGTGTACGGGCTGATGATCCAGGGCCTGTGCATCCGCGGCGGCATCATGATGGGCCATGAGCCGGACCTGAGCACCGAGGCGCTGGCGGAGGCGCTGCGCACGTTCCGCCCCACCTATCTCTACGCGGTCCCCTCCGTCTACGAGAAGATCTACAAGAACTTCCTGCGGTCCGCCCAGGAGGCCGGCCGCGGGGCGCTGTTCGAGCGGGCGGCGGAGACGGCACGGGACTTCGCGGCGGCCGTGGAACGCCACCGGCTGGGCCGGGGCTCCGGGCCCGGGCTCGATCTGCGGCTCCAGCACTCCGTGTTCGAGCGGACCGTCTACCGCAAGCTGCGTGCCTCGCTCGGCGGCCGTGTGCACCGCGGCACCTCCGGCGGCTCCCCGCTCACCCGCGATCTGTCGCTGTTCTACGAGGGCATCGGCATCTACGTCCACGACGGCTACGGGCTGACCGAGACCAGCGGCGGGATCACCATGCAGCCGCTCGGCCAGGAGAAGTCCGGCACGGTCGGACAGGTCCTGCCGGGCATGGACCTGCGGGTGGCCGACGACGGGGAGATCCTGGTGCGCGGCCCCTCGGTGTTCCAGGGGTACGTCAACGACGACGCGTCGACCCGGGCGGCGCTGCGCGGCGGCTGGCTGGCCACCGGCGACCTGGGGTTCCTGGACTCCGACGGCTATCTCACGATCACCGGGCGCAAGAAGGACGTCATCATCACCAGCAGCGGCAAGAGCGTGGCGCCGACCGCGCTGGAGCAGCGGCTGCGGATGCATCCCCTGGTCCACCAGGCGGTGGTGGTGGGCGACAACCGGCCCTGTGTGGGCGCGCTGATCACCCTGGACCCCGAGTTCCTGGCGCACTGGCGCGGCGGTCTGATGCTGCACGGCGACACGTCGAGCCGGGAGGCGCGGGAGGAGAACGCGCTGCGGGAGGAGATCGCGCGCGCGGTGGCCGCGGCCAACAGCGCCGTGTCCCGCTCGGAGTCCATCCGGGCCTTCCGGATCCTGCCCCAGCCGTTCGACCAGTCCAACGGGCTGCTGACGCCGTCGATGAAACTGCGCCGGGACTCGATCGTGGCGCACTACGCGGCGGAGATCGAGGCCATGTACCAGGCGCGGGCGCGGCTGCCCCGGCAGAGCGCGCAGGAGGAAGTACTGACCTGGGACGACACGGACGACGTGTTCCGCTGAGGTGATCCGGGATCGTACGCGTAGGGCTCGTGGCGCCGGGAACCCTGCAAGGGGGCGACGCGACAGAGCCGTACGAGAAAGGAAGCCGGTCCACCGATGGCTGTGGGGCCGCACACCACCATGTCAACCGAGCCGCGGGGCAACGACTCATCGACCTCCTGGGCGGTTCCGGAACGGACCGCCCGATTCACCGGCGAGCCGCAGGACGTGACGGGTGCCCGGCTGGCGACGGTGGAGTTCCTGCGCGCGCTGGCCCGCAGCGCACCGCCCTCGGCGCCGGAGTGCGCCCCGGACATCGTGCTGGTGGTGACCGAGCTGGCGGCGAACGCCGTGCAGTACGCGCCGGGCCCCTTCGAGCTGCGGCTGCGGCCCACGTTCGACGGGGTGCACGTCACGCTGTCCGACACCAGTTCCGTGCCGCCGGAGCCGCGCGCCTTCCGGCCGGAGAGCGGGGGCGGCGGCATCGGCTGGCATCTGGTCCAGGCGCTGTGCCGTCAGGTCAGCGTGGTGCCCAGCGGCACCGGCAAGGACGTGCACGTCTTTCTGCCCTGGTGAGCCGGCCGCCGCCGTCCGCTCAGGCGGGCGGGGTGCCGTGCGAGGTCGGACGGCGGTAGTGGGCGCCGACCCCGGCCAGGTAGGCGGGGTCCTGGGTCTCGCTGTCGGTGCGGAAGCGCGGGGCCTGCTTGGCCTCGTCGCGGGTGCAGGACAGGGTGATCCTGCGGGCCTCGGGGTCGACGGACGTCACCACGCCGACCGGGACGACCGCGCTGTGGCCGAACACCCACAGACCCGCGTCGACGACCAGGTGCCGCAGCCCGTGCGGCGCGGCCTCGCGCTCCACCTCCCCGAGCGCCCCGTCGGCCGCCTGGACGGTGTACCCGGTGAGATCCAGTCCCTCGGCATGACCGCTGCCCGGCGCGTACGACCAGATTCCGTCGTCGATGGTCACGGTGTTTCCCCTCCTCGGTCTTGCTCAGCTCCCTACCCCCGAGGGGAGCACGCATTCGAGAAACGTTCGTCTGCATGCCTCGCCCGGCTGGCGCAACCCGGCCCGGCGCGGTGGGATCGATTGAGGTGCGAACCGCCGAGGGCGGGGCACGCGCCAGAGGTCGGGCAGACCGCCTGGAGCCGCAGAAAGGGATGGACAACGTGACACGACCCAGGATCCTGGTGGTGGGCGCGGGCTTCGCGGGAGTGGAGTGCGTGCGGCGTCTGGAACGCAGGCTCTCCGCGGACGAGGCCGAGATCACCCTGGTGACACCCTTCGCCTACCAGCTCTATCTGCCGCTGCTGCCGCAGGTCGCCTCCGGGGTGCTCACGCCCCAGTCGATCGCCCTGTCGCTGCGCCGCAGCCGCAAGTACCGCACCCGGATCATCCCGGGCGGCGCTGTGGGCGTGGACCTCCGTGCGAAGGTCTGCGTCATCCGCACCATCACCGACGAGATGATCGACGAGCCCTACGACTACATCGTGCTGGCTCCCGGCAGCGTCACCCGCACCTTCGACATCCCCGGGCTGACCGACCACGCCTTCGGGATGAAGACCCTCGCCGAGGCCGCCTACATCCGCGACCACGTCATCACCCAGCTCGACCTCGCCGACGCCAGCCAGGACCCCGCCGAACGGGCGTCGCGCCTCCAGTTCGTGGTGGTGGGCGGCGGCTACGCGGGCACCGAGACCGCCGCCTGCCTCCAACTGCTCACCCACAACGCGGTCAAGCGCTATCCCCGGCTGGACCCGGGCCTCATCAAATGGCATCTGATCGACATCGCGCCGAAGCTGATGCCCGAGCTGGGCGACAAGCTGGGCCGCAGCGCCCAGGAGGTGCTGCGCAAGCGCGGCATCGACATCTCCCTCGGGGTCTCCATCGCCAAGGCGGGCGCGGAGGAGGTCACCTTCACCGACGGCCGGGTGGTGCCGACCCGCACCCTGATCTGGACGGCCGGGGTGGTGGCGAGCCCGCTGATCGGCACGCTCGGCGCGGAGACGGTCCGCGGCCGGCTCGCGGTCACCTCGAGGATGAACCTGCCGGGACACGACGGGGTGTTCGCGCTCGGCGACGCCGCCGCCGTACCGGACGAGGTGAAGGCCGCCCGGGGCGAGGAGGGCGCCGTCTGCCCGCCGACCGCCCAGCACGCGATGCGCCAGGGCAAGGTCGTCGCCGACAACGTCATCGCGACGCTGCGGGGCGGCGAACTGCGGCCGTACGAGCACAAGGACCTCGGTCTGGTGGTCGACCTCGGCGGCACGGACGCCGTGTCCAAGCCGCTCGGCATCGAACTGCACGGGCTGCCCGCGCAGGTCGTGGCCCGCGGCTACCACTGGTCGGCGCTGCGCACGGGCGTGGCCAAGGCGCGGGTGCTGACGAACTGGACGCTGAACGCGATCGCGGGCGACGATTTCGTCCGCACCGGCTTCCAGACCCGGCGGGCCGCCAAGCTGAAGGACTTCGAGTACACGGACGCCTACCTGACGCCCGAGCAGGTCCGGGCGCGCGTCGAGGGCACGGGCACCGGGTCCGGGTGACCGGCGCGGGGTCGCGGGCGGTGGCCCGGTGGAAGGACCGGGTCGCCGCGTCCGATCCCGGGCTCCTGCGGCTGACCGCCGGGCTGCGGACGGTGGGCGCGATCTCGCTGACGCTGGCCGTGCTCTCGCTGCTGGGGGCCGATGTCGACCAGCTCGTCGCCGGCGCGGTCGCCTCGATGGTCGCCACCTTCGCGGTCCGCGAGAAGAAGCGCGGCGGGCAGGCGATCACGCTGGCGCTGGGCCTGGTGGTGGCGCTGGTGTCGGTGTCGCTGGCGTCGCTGCTCAGCTCGCGGGTGGTGATCGGGGACGTCTTCTTCGTCGTGTTCATCTTCTGCGCGGTGTACGGGCGCCGGTTCGGCGACCGGGGCACGGCGCTCGGTCTGATCGGCTTCCAGGTCTACTTCCTGTCGCTGTTCGTCGCGGCGTCGCACGAGAGCCTGCTCGGGCTGTGGCGGGTGATCGCGGTCGCCTTCGCGTGCAGTGCGCTGGCGCGGTTCGTGCTGGTGCCGCAGAGTTCGGCGGGCATCCTCGACCGGCTGCGGCAGGCGTTCCGGGCGCGGCTGGCGCAGCTCCTGGACGCCCAGTTGGAGCTGCTGGACGCCGGTCCGCACGAGGTGGAGAAGGCCCTCGCCCATGTGCGGGAGGGCAACGCCCGGCTGCACGAGAGCGCCCTGATGATCCAGGGCCGGCTGGACGAGGGCACCCCGGACGCCTCGATGGCCGGGCATGTTCAGCGGCGCGTCGCCGACGCCGAGATCGCCGCGGAGCGGCTGGGGCTGCGGCTGCTCACCGCGCGCGGCGCCGAGCGGGCCGACACCCTGACCCTGCATCTGCCGGGCGCGCCGGTGCCGGAGGCGGGGCTGCTGCCGGTGCGGGACCCGGCGATCGACACCCTGCGCCGGGATCTGACGGCGCTGCGGCTGCTGGTCCGGTACCCGGGGGTGACGGGTGCGCAGGCCGCGGTCAACGCGCAGGTGCGCAACCGGCTGCTCGGCTACCGGGAGGAGGAGAACCTGCCGGAGGCGTCGGAGCCGGTGCAGGACGTGTTCCGGGCGGTCGGCGAGGCGGCGCGGGCGGTGCTGGGGCTGCGGACCGCGCTGGACGGGCCGCAGGACGAGTCCGACGACAGTCCGGAGACGGCGCGCTCCCGGGAGGAGCTGGACGCGGAGGACGTGGCCATTGGCGCCGAGGAGGAGGAGACGGAGGAGGAGACCGGGCTGCGGCGGCCGACCACACGGACGGCGGTGCAGGTCGCGGTCGGGTCGTCGCTGGCGATCGTGGGCGGCGAGCTGCTGTCCGAGCACCGCTGGTACTGGGCGGTGCTGACCTGCTGGATCGTGTTCATCAACACCTCCTCCACCGGGGAGATCCTGGTCAAGGGCTCGCGGCGGCTGCTGGGCACCGTGCTGGGCGTGGTCGCGGGCATCGGGCTGGCGGGTGTCGTCGGACAGCACACGTGGACGGCGTTCGCGGTGGTGCTGCTGTGCGTGTTCGCGACGTACTACACGGCGCCGCTGTCGTACACGCTGATGTCGTTCTTCGTGACGGCGTCGCTGGGGGTGCTGTACACGCTGCTGCACACCTACAGCCTGTCGGTGCTGGTGCTGCGCATCGAGGAGACGGCGCTCGGGGCGGCCTGCGGGATCTTCGCGGCGGCGCTGGTGCTGCCGGTGCACACCGACCGGCGGACGAACGAGCTGCTGGTGACCGTCCTCGACCGGCTGGCGGACGTCACGGAGGCGGCCGTCGACCAGCTCAGCGGCGGGCCGCCGGTCGATCTGCTGGACCAGGCCCGGGAGCTGGACCAGGCGCTGGCGGATCTGCGGGCGGCGACCCAGCCGCTGACGCATCCGGTCACCCCGCTGCGGAGCCGACGGGACACCGCCCGCTATGTCGTCGCCCTGCTGGAGACCTGCGCCTACCACGCACGGTCGCTGGCGGCGACGGCCGAGCTGCTGCCCACGAACCCGTCGATCGCGGCCGACCCCCGGCTGCGCGACGTGGGGCAGCGCATCCTGCACAACATCCGGGCGCTCGCGGCGGGTGCGGGCGAGGAGCCCGCGGACGTCGAGGTGCTGGCCGGGCCGAGCATCGCGTCCCTGCTGAAGCCGGGGGTGCCCGGGACGCCCCGCTACGGCCAGGTCACCGACCGGGTGCTACGGCATCTCCAGCGCCTGGACGAGGCGGTACTGGGCCTCGCCCGCCCACTGGAACTGCCGGTGGCACGGCCGTTGCAGGTGCCGGGGTGAGCGGGTGGGGTGAGCGGCCGGGCCGGGAGGGGTGACGTGAGCGGGGCTGGGCGGCTGGGGTGCGGTGAGTCGGTCGAGCGCCGGCGGGTGTGACGTGAGCCGGTCAGGTGACGGCCGGTGTGCGGTGGTGAGTCGGTCAGGCCGGGCGTTGTGCGGTGAGTCGGTCGGGCGCTGGCCGGCGTGCGGTGTGCGGTGAGTCGGTCAGGCCGGGCGGTTTGTCGTGGGCCGGTCAGGTCGGACGGGTGCCGGGCGGCGGGCGTCCCGGCTTTCGCGGCCCAGGGTGTGCAGGTACTCCAGCGCGTCCAGCAGGACCGTGCGTTCGTACCAGGCGAGCCAGCGGCCCGCCTGGGCGCCCAGGGTGTCGAGGGCCTCGATGCGGGTGCGGTCCAGTTCGGGGAGCGGGCGGTCGGCGTGGGCCGAGACCATGCCGACGCAGTGACCGGCCGACGTGGTCAGGGGCACGCTGTGGCAGGCCCGGCTGCCGGCGGCCAGGATGACCTGGCGGGCGGGCTCGCTGAACACCGGGTCGCTCTCCACGTCCCGGACGGTGACCTGGCTGACGTCACGGGCGGCCCGCGCGCAGGAGGTGCCGTCCGGGCCGACGTGCTCGAAGAAGTCGACGAACTCCTCGCTCAGCCCGGTGTGCCGCTCCATGCGCAGCCCGCCCCTGACCCGGTCCACGGTCTGGACGTTGCCCATGCCCGTACCGACGACGTCGAGGGTCCGGTCCAGTACGGCGGCCAGCACCGCGCCCCGGCTGCGGGCGCCCTCCGTGCCCGGCGGCAGGAAGCCCAGCGCCGGTTCGGGGTGCCGGACCCGCCGGGGGAACCACACCACCGTCCGCTCGTCCGGGCGCGCCGTGGTGACCAGGGCCCCGGCCAGGGTGCGCATCTTGACGTTGAACCGCTGCGACGCCCGGCGCATCAGGGTGAACGCGGACTCCGCGTCGGGCAGGGCGTAGCGCTCCTGGAGCATGCCCTGCGCCTGGGAGATCAGCGGGTACGCCCGGACCCGGGCCCGCAGGGCGCGGACCTCGCCGCGCAGCCTGGCCAGTTCGTCGGGGTGCCCGGGGCCCACCGCGGTCATGAGACCTCCGTCCGCTCGCCGTCCTGCGACCGCGCCGCCGCGGTCCCAGGGGCTCGCCTGCCCCCGGTCCGCCGGGCGTACACCCGGCGCCGCCGGTCGCGGCGGTTCAGCTCTCGGACGCGTCACGGTCCCGGTCGATGTCCATGGCCTCCTGGCGCACCCGTGCGCAGCTCCGGCTGATGAGCCGGGAGACGTGCATCTGGCTGATGCCGAGTTGGTCGGCGATCCGGCTCTGCGTCATGTCCTCGAAGAAGCGCATGTAGAGGATGGCCCGCTCGCGCTCGGGGAGCCGCCGCAGGCCCTGCCGGGCGGACTCGCGGTCGACGACGACGTCGAAGGAGGTGTCGGGACCGCCGAGGGTGTCGGCGAGGCTGTATCCGTCGTCGCCGGTGCGCAGTTCGGCGTCGAGCGACAGGGTGCTGTAGCTCTCCAGCGCCTCCAGGCCGGCGCTCACCTCGTCCTCGGTGAGACCGGTGTGGGCGGCGATGTCGGCGACGGAAGGCTCGCGGGTACCCGGGTTCTCGGTGAGTTCCCGGCGGGCGACGCGGACCTTGTTGCGGAGTTCCTGGACCCGGCGGGGCACGCGCAGCGCCCACATCCGGTCGCGGAAGTGGCGCTTGATCTCGCCGGTGATGGTGGGCACGGCGTAGCTCTCGAAGGCGCCGCGCTCGGGCTCGTAGCGGTCCACGGCCTTCACCAGGCCGAGGGCGGCCACCTGGCGCAGGTCCTCCACGGCCTCGCCGCGGTCCCGGAAGCGTCCGGCGATGCGGTGGGCCATGGGCAGCCAGGCGGTGACCAGTTCGTCGCGCAGGGCGTCCCGTTCGGGTCCGTCCGGAAGTGCGGCCAGCCGGGCGAACCGGCTGGCGGTGTCGGGTGCGTCGTCGTGGGTGCGCCGCGGAGCCGTGGTGGTGCGGGTGGCCGCTGCGGCACGGCTTGTCGACATGTCGATGGGCATGCGGAATCGCTCCTGAAGACGGGTTCCAGGGAATGACCGCGGGAGGAAGGGTGCCTGTCCGGGCACCGGGGAGCGCCCTGGACAGGGCATACCGCTCCCGTCGGCGCGCCTCCGGTCCGAAGCACGAACTCCGTCTGCCCGACACCTGGAGGAACAAACTCCGTCCGGCGTAACGGTGTTCACGACGGCCGGGGGGCGGGGCGGTCGGGGCGCGCGGTCCGGCTCGGGGCGCGATGGGCCCCTGGCGCGTGTGGCGCGTGGGCGTGGGGGTCAGAGCGCCGGGGCGGGTGCGGCGGCCGACGCGACCGGTCCGACCGGTGCGATCGGGACGACCGCGGTGATGCGCTTGCCGCCGTCGGGCAGTCCGGCCACCCGGACGTCCCGGGCGAGCCGCCGTACGATCGGCCAGCCGCGTCCTCCGAGGCGGTGCCGGCCGCGTTCGTCGAGCGGTCCGGTGGTCATCGGCAGCCGCTCGCTGCGGTCGCTCACGGACACATGGACGGTCCGTTCGTCGGCCTCGACGTCGTAGCCGGTGAGTCCGCCGCCGTGCAGGATGGCGTTGGTGGCGAGTTCGGAGGCGACGAGCAGCGCGTCGTTGCAGGTCCGCTCGTCGTACGGGCGCCCGGTGGCAGCGCATCGCCCGGCCACCGCGCGCCGTACGGCTCCGCGGACGTCGGAGGGCCGGTACGGCCCTGTCACCCCGCGCGGGCCGTACGGAAGATCTACGCGGTCGGCTGTATCGGTCATGTCGGTCGTGTCGGTCGTGTCGTCTACAGGCATCCCTTCGCTCCCCACAGTGGTGTGGTCCTCGCTAGTTCGCCTGACCGCCTGGGCCCGCCCCAAACCTGGCGGGACCTCCCGGCAACCGTTGAAAGTGAAACAGGTCACTTGACCCAGTCGCGATTACGCGAACGCCCCCTGGATGGTTTACCGTTCATACATACGTGGTGAGCGGGACGGAGGGCTCTTCCCCTCCCGGCACCACCCTGTGACCGCCCTGGCTGGCCTCCCCCGTCCAGCCAGGGCTTTTCCTTGCCTCCCGCGGAAAAATCTGTGCCGCCGAGGTGCCCGGGGCGCCCGCAGCGGCTGAAATGGGCTGAGGAGAAAAGCACCGCGACCGTTCTCCGGCGAGGAGCAGCGCGCCATGACAAAAGCGACCAAACTCCTGACCGCCCTTCCCCCGCCCCAGCGCCGACGACTGATGGAGCTGGCCCGGGAGGTCTCGTTCCCGGAGGACACCCGGATCTTCGAGGCGGGCGGCGTCGCCGACCGCTTCTGGGTCGTCCGCTCCGGCGCGGTCTCCCTGGTCCAGGAGGTGACGACGGTCCAACGGGTCACCGTCGCCAGTCTGGGCGCGGGCGACCTGCTCGGCTGGTCCTGGCTCTTCCCGCCGTACCGGTGGGACTTCGGCGCGGAGGCGTTCAGCCCGGTCCGCGCCTACGAGTTCGAGGCCCAGCCCGTGACGAAGCTCTGCGAGGAGGACCCCGCGCTCGGCATGACCCTGGTCCGCCTGGTGGCCGAGATCCTCGCCCACCGCCTGGAAATGACCCGCAACCGCCTGATGGACCAGTACGGGACGCAGCGACGGGGGACGTACTAGGACCGGTGCCGGGCCCACACCGGGTCCCACGCCGCGCCTGGACCCGGGTCACGTCCGGACCCGCGTCACGGCCCGCGCCCGATCCTGCAAGCACCGCCACAGGACCCGGGCGCGGGACCAACTGGTCCCCGGGACCGGACCGGGTCACGCGCCGCGCAAGGATCCGTGCCGCCTCAGAGCCCAGGCCGGATCGAGGCTGGAACGGCTCGAGGCCCGCGTCAGGGGCCAGAGCGCTGACCAGGTCGGCGAAGGAGCGGGTGAGCGAGGGGTAGGGACCGGGAGCCTCGCGCAGCACACGCGCGGCCAGCGGGTGGCGTCGGCGAGGAGCCCGGCGGTCGGCTCCAGGCCGATGCGCAGTCCGTGGTCGGTCAGCAGCCGGCCCGCGAAGGCGTGGTACGTCGAGCTCACCGGCTCGCCCGGCGGGTTGTCCGGGTCGATCACGTCGGGGGATGAGGCCGGGGACCTGCTCGGGGGCGACCTGGCCGGTGCCGACCAGCCAGACCACCCGCGCGGCCATCACCGTCGTCGTACCCGAGCCGGCCGAGTCCGGGCGCGGGACCCAGCGGCGCGAGACCTCCTAGGACCAGGGCCGGACCGGGTGCCACGCCTGCCAGGACCCGCGCCGCGCCAGGACCCGGGTCCCGCAAGAACCCGCGCCGCGTCACGGCCCGCGCCCCCACCCAACACCCGCCGCCTCAGGTGCCGGGCTGGATCGGCGCTCGCGTCTGGGTCCGAGACGCGTAAGGATCCGTGGCGGGCCTGGGCCGCGTCCAGGGCCAGGCCACAGCCAGAGCCAGGCCGCGTCCCGGCCCGCGTCAGATCCGGTACCGCCGCAGGGCCGGTACCGTCGCTGCCAGGCCCAGCATCAGGGCGATCACCAGCAGGCCCCCGCCCGCCACCGCCGCGCGGGGGCCGAAAGTCGCGCCTGCCGTGCCGTGCAGGACGTCGGCCAGGCGGGGGCCGCCTGCCACCACGACCGTGAAGACGCCCTGCATCCGGCCGCGCATCTCGTCCGTGGCGGCGGACAGCAGGATCGCGCCGCGGAAGACCATCGAGACCATGTCGGCGACCCCGGCGACGGCCAGGAACACCACCGCCCACCACAGCCCGTCGCTCAGCCCGAAGGCGGCGATCGCCGCGCCCCAGGCGACGACCGCCCAGATCACCATCCAGCCGTGCCGCCGCGCCCGCGCGAACGTGCCGGAGAACAGCCCGCCCAGCACCGCGCCCACCGGGATCGCCGCGAACAGCAGCCCGTAGGCCAGCCCTTCGCCGTAGGAGGCGTACGTCTCGGCGGCGAGCTGCGGGAACAGGGCGCGGGGCATGCCGAACACCATGGCGATGACATCGGCGAGGAAGGACAGCAGGAGCACCTTGTGCCGGGCGATGTACCGGAAGCCCTCCACGATCTCCCGCAGGCCGGCCCGCCGGGCGACCGCGCCCGCGAGCGGCGGCAGCGCGGGCAGCCGGACGACGGCCCACAGCGCCACGCACAGCGCGAACGCGTCGATGAGATACAGCTCGGGCAGGCCGATCAGCGGAATCAGCGCACCGGCCAGCAGCGGGCCCGCGACCAGGCCGGTCTGCATGACCGTCGAGCCGAGTGCGTTGGCCGCGGCCAGCTCGTCCGCCGGGACCAGCCGGGCGATGGAGGCGTTGCGGGCGGGCGCGTTGAGACCGAAGAACGCCTGCTGGACGGCGAGCAGCACCACCAGCACGCCCACCGAGTCGAGACCGGTGGCGGCCTGGATCCAGAACAGCACCGAGGTGACGGCGATCCCGGTGTTGGTGATCAGCAGCAGCCGGCGCCGGTCCATGGTGTCGGCGATCGCGCCGCCCCACAGGGCGAAGACGACCATCGGCAGCAGTCCGGCGAGGCTGGCGTAGCCGACCCACGCCGAGGAGCCGGTGATGTCGTAGATCTGCTTGGGCACGGCGACCGCGGTGAGCTGGCTGCCGACGGCCGTGACGATGGTGGAGGACCACAGCCGGCGGTAGGCGGGGCGGCGCAGCGGGCGGGTGTCCATGCCCCAGCGGCGCCAGCCCCGCCGGGGACCGACCTCCGGAGCTGGGTCGTCGTCGGGGCCGGCCTCGGGTGCGGTGCTGCTCTCGCTGGTGTCCACGGAGTTCCTGGGTGCTCGATACATCTTTCGGGTGTGGGAGCCACTATCGCAGCATCTTCCGTGGTGTTACGGTCTCCGTGGACATCAGATCTCACATGATGGACACAAATGGCGCTCAGTCAGGACTCAGGCACCCGTGACGAGCAGCACGCCCAGGGTGATCATCGTGGCCGCGACGAGTCCGTCCAGGACGCGCCAGGCGGCGGGGCGGGTCAGGAAGCGGCCCAGCAGCCGGGCGCCGAAGCCGAGCGCGGCGAACCAGCAGAGGCTGGCGAACGCCGCGCCCAGTCCGAAGGTCCAGCGCAGCGGCCCGCGGTCGGCGGCGATCGAGCCGAGCAGGAAGACGGTGTCGAGGTAGACGTGCGGGTTGAGCCAGGTCAGCGCGAGACAGGTGAGCACCGCCCGGCGCCGGGAGCCCGCCGTCTCGCCGTCCGTGCGCAGCGCGTCCGTGCCGGGCCGCAGTACCCGGCGCGCCGCGAGCAGCCCGTACGCCAGCAGGAACGCGCCGCCGATCCAGCCCACCACGGTGAGCGCGTCCGGCCAGGCCACCACCAGGGCGCCCACCCCGGCGACGCCCAGGGCGATGAGCACGGCGTCGGACAGGGCGCAGATCCCGACCACGGCGAGGACGGTGTCCCGGCGGACCCCCTGGCGCAGGACGAAGGCGTTCTGGGCGCCGATGGCGACGATGAGCGAGAGACCGGTGCCGAAGCCTGCGGCCGCGGCGGCGAGTGCGGTGGACATGACTCCCACGCTAGGCAGACGATCACCGCTGGTACAGCTAAAGATTCTTACGTATCCTTAGCGTTCGTGATGTCACGGTGTTTGACACGGTGGTGACCCAGTGGTGAGCGACCTGCCCCTCGACCTCGTCCGGACCCTGCTCGCGGTGGTCGACGAGGGCACCTTCGACGCGGCCGCGGCCGCCCTGCACGTGACGCCGTCGGCGGTCAGCCAGCGCGTGAAGGCCCTGGAGCAGCGCACCGGCCGGGTCCTGCTGCTGCGCACCAAGCCGGTACGGCCGACGGAGTCCGGGGAGATCGTGGTCAGGTTCGCCCGCCAGCTCGCCCGGCTGGAGCGCGACACCCGGTCCGAGCTGGGCATGAGCGACGCCGGTGAACCGGCCCGGGTGACCGTCGCGGTGAACGCCGACTCGCTGGCCACCTGGTTCCTGCCCGCCCTGTCCCGGGTGCCGCGCGAGCCGCCGCTGCGCTTCGAACTGTTCCGGGAGGACGAGACGCGTACGGCGGAGCTGCTGCGGGAGGGGGTCGTCATGGCCGCGGTCACCTCCTCGCCGGACGCGGTGGCCGGCTGTTCGGTGCGGGCGCTCGGCACGATGCGCTATCTGGCCGCCGCGAGCCCCGAGTTCGTCGCCCGGCATCTCGACGGCCTTCCGCTCGCCGAGGCGCTGACCGGGGCCCCGGTGATCATCTTCGATCGCAGCGACGACCTCCAGGACGGGTTCGTGCGCGAGCTGAGCCGAGGCGCCGGGCAGGCGAGCGGCGTACGGCACGCGGTGCCCTCCTCGGAGGGGTTCGCGGCGTCGGTCGCCGCCGGACTCGGCTGGGGCATGGTCCCGGAGGCGCAGGCGGACGCGCTGCTGCGCTCGGGCGGCCTGGTCTCGCTGGCGCCGGACCGGCCCCTGGACGTCCCCCTGTACTGGCAGCAGTGGAAGCTCGACTCCCCCGCCCTGGCGGCGCTGTCCCGGGCGGTGGCCGAGGAGGCGGCTCGGGCCCTCAGGAACTGAGCGACGGCCCCGGCCGGGCCTCCGGGCCCCGCAGCTCCCGCAGCCTCGCCTCCGCGCTGTCCAGCAGCATCTCCAGCGCCGTCGGATAGGCGCTGGTGACCATCCGGGCCGACAGCAGCGGGGCCGCCTCGGCGATCCGGGGGTGGGTGGTGGCGGGGAGGCGGGCGTACGTCGAGCGCCACATCGCGTCGTCGGCGCGCCGCGAGGCCCGGGGCAGCGCCAGGGAGGCGGCGTCCAGGGCGGCGAAGGCCAGCGTCTGGTCGATGAAGGCGTGGTAGACGCGGACCGTCTCGGGCAGCGGGAACCCGGCGGTGCGCAGCACGTCGAGGACGGCCTCGTCGGCGGCGAGTTCGTTGGCCCGGCCGCTGACCCGGCTCGCGGTGAGCTGGGCGGCCTGCGGATGGGCGACGTACGCGGCGTGGATGCGCAGCCCGACGGCGTGCAGGTCCGCCCGCCACCGTCCGGTCGGCGTCCAGCCGCGCAGCGCCTCGCCGATCAGCGCGTCGCCGATGGCCAGCGTCAGATCGTCCATGCCGCGGAAGTACCGGTACAGGGTGCTCGGGTCGCAGTCGAGGGCGAGGCCGAGCCGGCGTGCGGTGAGCCCGGTGCTGCCGTGCTCGCGCAGCAGCCGCAGCGCGGCCTCGACGATCAGCCCCTCGGAGAGCACGGTGCCGCTCCGGGTGGGCCGGCGCCGGCGCCTCTTCTCCTCCGGTACCACCGCCTTCGGCATGACCCCTCCCGTGTCACGACGCTTATGCCAACGCCATTGACCTTACGTTGGTGCGGGGCATTGGATCTCCGGCAGGGGCCCCTTTCCGCATTCCGCATTCCGCATTTCCGCATCCTTCTCCAGTCTTCGACCGAGGGAGTTCTCGTCATGCGTGTCCTGCTCGTGGGCGCCGGCGGTGTGGGTACCGCCATCACCCGGATCGCCGCCCGGCGTCCGTTCTTCGAGGCGATGGTCGTCGCCGACTACGATCCGGCCCGCGCCGAGGCGGCCGTCGCCGCGCTCGGCGGGGACGACCGCTTCCACGCCGAGCGCGTCGACGCGAGCGACGAGGCGGCGGTGACGGAGCTGCTCTCCCGCCACCGCTGCGACGTACTGCTCAACGCCACCGACCCGCGGTTCGTGATGCCCCTGTTCCGCGCGGCCCGCGCCGCCGGGGCCACCTATGTCGACATGGCGATGTCGCTGTCCCGGCCGCATCCCGAGAAGCCGTACGAGGAGTGCGGCGTCAAGCTCGGCGACGAACAGTTCGCGCTGGCCCGGGAGTGGGAGGACGCGGGCGGGCTCGCGCTCGTCGGGATGGGCGTGGAGCCCGGTCTGTCGGACGTGTTCGCACGGTACGCGGCCGACGAACTCTTCGACGAGATCGAGGAGATCGGCGTCCGGGACGGCGCGAACCTCACCGTGGAGGGCTACGACTTCGCGCCCTCCTTCAGCATCTGGACCACGATCGAGGAGTGTCTGAACCCGCCGGTGGTCTACGAGGAGGACCGCGGCTGGTTCACCACCGAACCGTTCAGCGAGCCCGAGGTGTTCGACTTCCCCGACGGCATCGGCCCGGTGGAGTGCGTGAACGTCGAGCACGAGGAGGTGCTCCTGATGCCGCGCTGGGTGGACGCGCGCCGGGTCACCTTCAAGTACGGCCTGGGCGGGGAGTTCGTCGACACCCTCAAGACGCTGCACCAGTTGGGCCTGGACCGCACCACGCCGGTGACCGTGCCGAGCGCGTCGGGCCCGGTGGCGGTCTCCCCGCGGGACGTGGTCGCCGCCTGTCTGCCGGACCCGGCCACGCTCGGCGAGCGCATGCACGGCAAGACCTGCGCGGGCACCTGGGTGCGGGGCGTGAAGGACGGGGCGCCGCGCGAGGTGTACCTGTACCACGTGGTCGACAACCAGTGGTCGATGGCCGAGTACGGCAGTCAGGCCGTGGTCTGGCAGACGGCCGTCAACCCGGTCGTCGCGCTCGAACTCCTGGCCACCGGCGCCTGGTCGGGCGCGGGGGTGCTCGGCCCCGAGGCGTTCGACGCCCGCCCCTTCCTGGATCTGCTGACCGCGTACGGCTCCCCGTGGGGTCTGCGGGAGCAGTGAGCGGCGTCCGGGCCGTTTCATCCCCGGCCCGCGTGGTCACCCGCCTCGGAGCGAACATCCAAAAATCCGCCCGAACGACTTCGATCGCAGGTGACTTCGATGGACAACTGGCGAGAGAGCGCCGAGTGCCGCCATGAGGACCCCGACCTCTTCTTCCCGATCGGGACCTCGGGCCCGGCGCTGCTCCAGACCGAACAGGCGAAGGCGGTCTGCCGTCGCTGCCCGGTGCGGGAGGCGTGCCTGGACTGGGCCATGAACACGGATCAGACACTCGGGGTGTGGGGCGGCACGAGCGAGACGGAACGGCGCGCGATCAAGCGGCGCGCCCGGGCCCGCCGGGGCTCGTGACCGCCGGGCCCCGTGACCGCCGACCGGGGCGGCAGGGGTGCTCAGTCGTCCGGCGGGGCCGCGGCCGGCAGCCGCAGCGTGAAGACGCTGCCGGTGCCGGGCTCGCTCGCCGCCTCGGCCGTCCCGCCGTGCGCGGCGACCAGATGGCGGACGATGTTCAGGCCGAGGCCGCTGCCTCCGGTGCGGCGGCTGCGGGACTTCTCGGCGCGCCAGAACCGGTCGAAGACGTGCGGCAGATCCTCGGCGGCGATCCCGGCGCCGGTGTCGGCGACCGCCAGGACGACCCGGTCGCCGTCGCGCCGGGCGCTCAGGGTGACCGTGCCGCCGTGCGGGGTGTGCCGTACGGCGTTGGCGACGAGGTTGCCGAGTGCCTGGCGCAGCCGGACCGGGTCGGCGTCCAGCCAGGGCGTGTCCTCGGCGGTGGTGCGCAGGGTGACGCCGGCGGTGTCGGCGGCGACCCGGTGGGCGGCGGCGACCTGGGCGAGCAGTTCACCGGCGGGCACGGGCTCCCGGTGCAGGCTCAGGGTGCCGGCGTCGGCGGCGGCGAGGTCGCGCAGGTCGTCGATGATCTGCTGGAGCAGCAGGGCCTCCTCGTGCAGGGCGCCGAGGAGTTCGGGGTCGGGGTCGACCAGGCCGTCCCGGGTGACCTCCAGCCAGCCCCGGATGTTGGTGAGCGGGCTGCGCAGTTCATGGGCGACGTCGGCGACCAGGGCCTTGCGCTGGGCCTCCAGGCGTTCGCGGCGTTCGGCGAGGTCGTTGAACGCCTCGGCGAGGATCCCGGTCTCGTCGCGGGTGGTGACGGGCACGCGCGCGTGCCGGTCGGGGGGCTGCTGGGCGGCCTCGGTGAGCGCGCGCAGCGGGCGGACCAGCCGGGTGGCGACGACCGCGGTCACGGCGAGGGTGACGGCGAGCACCAGCCCGGCCGCGCCGGCGACCTTCGCCTGGTTGGCCGGGGACAGGTTCCAGCGGGGTGCCGGGCGGTTGTCCCCGCCGCCGAGGAAAAGTTCGGCGGCCGGGGCGACATAGGGGTCGAGCTGGGCGCGGCGGGCGTCGTCCACGCAGCTCTGCACGGCCCGTTGCGCCCGAGCGCCACCGATCTTGTAGTACTTGGTGATGATCGGGGGCGTGAGGCTCCCGTCGCCCATGTCGACCACCAGGCCGAGGGAGGCGTCGAGGCCCTCGAGACCCGCGCTCCTCAGACAGGGCAGGGCACGTTCCTGGAGCGCGCGCAGCGCCCGGTCCTCGGTGGGGGTGGGCGTGGCGAGCCGCCCGTCGTCGCAGACCTCGCGCCCGTAGGCGACCTCCGGGGCCCCCTCCTCGTGAGTGAGGACGGGGCGGCCGCTGGGGATGCGGGTGACCGTCATGTCGTATCCCAGGCGGGAGTAGCAGCCGCGCTGGGTCTCGGCGTGCCGGTCGAGCTTGGCACGCTCGGCGGCGGTGAGGCGGTACGGGCCGACCGCCCGCGGGTCGATGCCGGCGAGCTGGGCGCCGCGCTCGGTGTAGGTGTCGGTGCGCAGCGGGTCGATGCCTGCGGCGGCGCGCGGGGGCAGCGAGGTGCCGGGGCGGGCGGAGTCGGCGATCGGCACCCGGTCGGTGGTGGTCAGGGCGATCCGCCGGCCCGTCCGCGCGGAGAGGGCGCGCAGCAGCGTCTCGACGCCCTTCCAGTCGGGGTGGGTGGCGGCGTAGCCGCTCAGTTCGGCGAGGACGTCCATGTCGTCGGCGAGGGCCTGGCCCTGTTCCTCGCGCAGCGCGCGGGTGGTGGTGGTCACGGCGAGCCAGGCGGTGGCGGCCACCGAGCACACGGCGATGAGGACGGACGCGAACAGCAGCCGGACCAGCAGCCGTTTGCGCAGGGGTATGCGGCTCACCGGTCTCATCCCCGGCCGCCGCTGAGCTTGTAGCCGACGCCGAAGACGGTCACCAGGCGGACGGGTCTGCGCGGGTCGGCCTCGATCTTCCGGCGCAGGTTCATGATGTGCACGTCGACGGCGCGTTCGGTGGAGGAGCGGTCGAAGCCGCGCGTGCACTGGAGCAACTGCCGCCGGGAGAAGACCCGTTCGGGTTCACCGGCGAGGGCGAGCAGGATCTGGAACTCGGCGGGCGTGCACTCCACGGGCACCCCGTCGCACGTCACCTCGTGCCGCACCGGGTCGACGACGACACCGCCGGCCCGCACCACCGGCTCCTCGCGCCGGGCGGCGCTGCGGCCGCTGCGCCGCAGCACGGTACGGATCCGGGCCATCAGCTCGCGCGGGCTGTACGGCTTGGTCATGTAGTCGTCGGCGCCGACCTCCAGGCCGAGCAGGACGTCCTCCTCGGCGGCGCGGGCGGTGAGCATCAGGACGGGGATGTCGTCCTCGCGGCGCAGCGCCCGGCAGACCGCGATGCCGTCGAGGACCGGCAGCATCAGGTCGAGCACGACGAGGTCGGGGCCGATCCGCCGGGCCGCGGCGACGGCGGCGGGGCCGTCGTGGACGACGGTGGCGGTGTGTCCCTCGGCGAGGAGGGAACGCCGGATCAGCTCGGCCTGCATCGCGTCGTCCTCGGCGACCAGGACATGTGCGCACACGTGGGTGGTTCCCCCCTCGGGTGGAAAGGCGTGGAACGGCGTGGAAAGGCGGTGGGCGGGGTCCGGCGGATCCCGCCCACCGCCCGGTCACGGCTCCACGATGATGACCGACAGGTGTGTGGAACCCGTCAGGGCGCCGCGGGCTTGCCGTCGGTGTGCAGCCAGGTCCGGAACAGCGCGGTGAGGTTCTTGCCCGACTCCCGCTCCGCGAGGCGCTGGAACTGGGCGGTGGTGCCGTGGCCGTACCGGTGCCGGTCCGCCCAGGCGCGCAGCACGCGCAGGAAGACACGGTCGCCGACGGCGGTGCGCAGGGCGTGCAGGGCCATGGCGCCGCGGGCGTAGACGGGGGTGCCGAAGATGTTGGCGCCGCTGCCCGGGTCGGCGGGCGGGAATTCCCACAGCTCGTCGTCGGCGGGGGTGGCGTACAGGGCGTCGAAGGTCTTCTGGGCGCTGTCGCCGCCGTGCTGCTCGGCGTAGAGCCACTCGGCGTAGGTCGCGAAGCCCTCGTTGAGCCAGATGTCCTTCCAGGAGGTGAGGGAGACGGAGTCGCCGAACCACTGGTGGGCGCTCTCGTGCACCAGGGTGCTCAGGTCGGGCGCGCTGTCGTAGACGGGCCGGGTCTGGGTCTCCAGGGCGTAGCCGACGTTCGGGGCGTGGTCGACGATGGAGCCGGCGGCGCGGAACGGGTAGGGCCCGAACAGCTTGCTCTCCCACTCCAGCACGGACGGCAGCTTCTTCAGGACGGGTGCGGCGGCCGCGGCCTCGCGCGGGTCGACGGCGTCGTACACCTGGATGCCGCTGCGGGTCTTGTACTGCTTGATCTGGAAGCGGCCCACGGTGGCGGTGGCCAGGTAGGCGGCCATGGGCTCCGACTGGCGCCAGCGGAAGGTGGTCTTCCCGTGCTGGGTGCTGCGGCCGAGCAGGACGCCGTTGGCGACGGCGGTGCGGCCCTGGGGGACGGTGATCGTGAAGTCGTAGGAGGACTTGTCCAGGGGGTGGTTGTTGGCCGGGAACCAGGTCATGGCGCCCTGCGGTTCGCCCGCCACGAAGGCGCCGTCGTCGGTGGGGATCCAGCCGTCCAGGGAGCCGTCGGGGTCGGTCACCGGGGCCGGCGTGCCGCGGTAGGTGACGGTGACGCGGAAGGACTGGCCCTTGCGCAGCGGACGGCGAGGGGTGACGACGAGTTCCTGGCCGTCGCGCCGGTAGGCGGCCCGGTCCCGGTCGACCGTCAGGCCGGTGACCTTCAGACCCGAGAGGTCGAGGTCGAAGCGGGTCAGCCGCTGGGTGGCGCGGGCGGTGAGGACGGCCTTGCCGTCGAGGTGCCCGCTGCCCGGGTCGTAGCGCAGGGTCAGGTCGTAGTGGGAGACGTGGTAGCCGCCGTTCCCGGCGAGCGGGAAGTAGGGGTCGCCGACGCCGGGCGCGCCCACCGGTCCGGCCGCGGTGGCGGGGCCGGCCATGGCGAGCAGGGCCGCCACGACGACGGGCACGGTGACGGCGACGGCGCGGCGGCCGGGCAGGGCGGGGCGTCTGCGGATCTGGGGGTGCGTCACATGCGCTCCTTGCGGGGGGTGGCGAGTGATCCGATCACCTCACCCTAGGCAGCGAGCCCCGCGCGTTCGCCCTCGTTCAGGTCAAGCCACGCGGCGCACTGCGCCGTTCCGGGGTTAGCCTCGACAGCGTCCGCCGCCCCCGAGGAGAGGCCCGCCGGTGAGTGTCCGCGTGCGTCGCGTCTACGAACCGCCCGAGTCCGCCGACGGGGTGCGGGTGCTGGTCGACCGGCTGTGGCCGCGGGGGGTGTCCAAGGCCGAGGCGCACATCGACGAGTGGCCGAAGGCCCTCACCCCGTCGACCGAGCTGCGCCACTGGTACCACTCGGGCGCGGGGTCCTACGACGAGTTCGCGCGCCGCTACGAGGCGGAGCTCGCCGCCCCGGAGGCGGCCGAACTCCTCGAACACGTCAGGGAGTTGGCCCGCTCCGGGGCGGTGACGCTGGTGACGGCGGTGAAGGACCCGGACGAGAGCCACGCGTCCGTGCTCGCGCGCCTGCTGAGCCCCTGACGGCTCAGCCCGTCTCCTCCGCCGCCGCCCGTCCGGCGGCCCGGCCGGAGAACAGGCAGCCGCCGAGGAAGGTGCCCTCCAGCGCGTTGTAGCCGTGGACCCCGCCGCCGCCGAAGCCCGCGACCTCGCCCGCCGCGTACAGGCCCTCGACCGGGCTGCCGTCGGCGCCGAGGGCGCGCGAGTCGAGGTCGGTCTGGATGCCGCCGAGCGTCTTGCGGGTGAGGACGTGCAGCTTGACCGCGACGAGCGGGCCCGCCTGCGGGTCGAGGATCCGGTGCGGGGTGGCGACCCGGCCGAGCCGGTCGCCGATGTAGCGGCGGGCGTTGCGGATGCCCTGCACCTGGGCGTCCTTGCTGTACGGGTTCTCGATCTGGAGGTCCCGGGCCCGGATCTGGCGGCGCAGCACCTCCGCGTCCAGCAGCGGCTTGTCGGTGAGCGCGTTCATCTTCTCGACGAGCCGGTCCAGGGTGTCCGCGACGACGAAGTCGGCGCCGTGGTCCAGGAACGCCTGGACGGGCGCGGGGGCGCCCTTGCCGAGGATCCGGTCGCGCAGCACCGCCTTGCGGTCCTTGGCGGTGATGTCGGGGTTCTGCTCGGAGCCCGAGAGCGCGAACTCCTTCTCCACGATCTTCCGGCTGAGCACGAACCAGGAGTGGTCGTGGTCCGCGATGTCCTCGGTGGTGCGCAGATGCCGGAGCGTGTTGAGGGTGTCGTAGCCGGGCAGGCAGGGGTCGGGCAGCCGGCGGCCGAGGGCGTCGAACCACATCGAGGACGGCCCCGGCAGGATGCGGATGCCGTGCCCCGGCCAGATGGAGTCCCAGTTCTGGATGCCCTCGGTGTAGTGCCACATGCGGTCGCGGTTGACGAGCCGGACGCCGGCCTCGGCGGTGATGTCGAGCATCCGGCCGTCGACGTAGGCGGGGACGCCGGTGACCATCTCGGCGGGCGGGGTGCCGAGCCGTTCGGGCCAGTAGCGGCGCACGATCTCGTGGTTGGCGCCGATGCCGCCGCTCGTGACGACGACGGCCCGGGCGGTCAGTTCGAACTCGCCCACCGCGTCACGGTTGGAGGCGACGCCGCGCGGGGAGTCGTCGGCGGCCAGGACCGTGCCGCGCACCCCGCGCACCGCCTCGCCGTCCCGGACCAGCGCGTCGACGCGGTGACGGTGGTGGAAGGTCAGCAGCCCGTCCTTCGCGGCCTGCTTGGCGTAGCGGACGAACGGCTCGACGACACCGGTGCCGGTGCCCCAGGCGACATGGAAGCGGGGGACGGAGTTGCCGTGCCCGTCGGCGCGCAGATCGCCGCGCTCGGCCCAGCCGACGGTGGGCACGAAGGAGATGCCGTGCCCGGCGAGCCAGGCCCGCTTCTCCCCCGCCGCCCACTCGACGTAGGCGCGCGCCCAGCGCACCGCCCAGGAGTCCTCGTCGTCCGTGCGGTCGAAGCCGGCGCTGCCCTGCCAGTCGTTCCAGGCGAGGTCGAGGGAGTCCTTGATGCCGAGGCGGCGCTGCTCCGGGGAGTCGACGAGGAAGAGCCCGCCGAAGGACCAGAACGCCTGGCCGCCGAGGTTGGCGGCGTTCTCCTGGTCGACCAGGGCGACCCGCCGGCCCCTGCTGGTGAGTTCGTGCGCCGCGACGAGGCCCGCGAGGCCCGCTCCGACGACGATGACGTCCGCGTCCATGGCGACCGTTGCCTTTCTCATTCGGGGTGAGCGCTGCCGTCCGTCAGCAGCGCGGTGAGGAGTTGCTTGAGCCAGGCGCGGGCCCGGGCCACGTCCTTGTCGAGCAGGAGCTGGGTGGTGACACCGTCGTAGGCGGCGACCACCGCGTACGCGGCGGAGTCGGTGTCGCCGAGCACGGCGGGCAGGGGGGTGTGGCCGCGGGCCCGGGCGAGCCGGTCGGCGATCGCGCCGCGCAGCCGGGCCCGGTGGTCGAGCAGGGTGCGGGCGACGGCCGGGTCGCGGGCCGCGTGCACCAGGAAGTCGGTCTTCACCAGCAGCCAGTCGAGGTCGAGCAGGAGCACCTCGGTGACCCGGTCCACGGAGGCCGGTACGTCGAGGTCGGGTCCGTCCCCGGCGAGGGCGTCGGCGACCTGCCGGGCGATCAGGTCGGCGCGCTCGCGGTAGAGCGCGAAGAACAGCTCGTCCAGGCTGGCGAAGTTGGAGTAGAAGGCGCCCCGGCTGTAGCCGGCGGCCTCGCAGACCTCCTCGATGGAGACCCGCCCGAAGCCCTTGGCCGCGAACACGGCGAAGGCGGCGTCGAGCAGGTTGGCCCGGGTGCGCACGCGGCGCCGGGTGACGCGTGGTCCCGTCGTCTGCGGCGCGGTCATGGTCGGACCTCCGTTCGATACGTGAATGTATCGGATACACCCGTGTATCGAAAGAGGCGGGAAAAGAGAGCGAACATACTTTCGAATACGGCGTTACGCTGGTCCCATGACCGCGCACCACCTCCAGGGCTCCCTCTTCGACCAGGCCGACGACCTGCGCCTCGGCCCCCTCGACGGACTCCACCGCACCCCGCTCGGCGCCGGCGCCTGGATCGACGTGCTGCCGGGCTGGCTGAGCGGCTCGGACGCGCTGTTCGAGCACCTGGCCGCCGAGGTCCCCTGGCGCGCGGAGCGCCGGGAGATGTACGACAGCGTGGTCGACGTCCCCCGGCTGCTCGCGTTCTACGGGCCGGACGGGCCGCTGCCCCACCCGGTGCTGGAGGAGGCCCGCGCGGCCCTGTCGGCGCACTACGCCGACGAGCTGGGCGAGCCGTTCGTCACCGCCGGGCTGTGCCACTACCGCGACGGGCGGGACAGCGTGGCCTGGCACGGCGACCGGTCCGGGCGGGGCGCCCGGGAGGACACCATGGTCGCCATCCTCTCCGTCGGCACGCCCCGCGATCTGCTGCTGCGCCCCGCGGGCGGCGGCGAGACGGTCCGGCGCCCGCTGGGGCACGGGGACCTGATCGTGATGGGCGGCTCCTGTCAGCGCACCTGGGAGCACTGCGTCCCGAAGTCGGCGCGCGCCGCCGGGCCGCGCATCAGCGTCCAGTTCCGGCCGCAGGGGGTGCGCTGAACGTCCGGCGTGCGGCGAAACGCCGGTCGCTCTTCGGCCAGGGCACGGCCCCGCCCGCGGCGCCGGGCACCCGATCTGCTTTGCTGTGCCGGTCGGACAGCCACCTCACCACACGGGACGACCTCATGGGCGCGGATGTACGGCACGTCGCGGACGGCACCTATCTGGTGCACGGCTCCCACACCAACTGGGTGATCCTCACCGACGGGGACGCGGTCACCCTGATCGACACCGGCTATCCGAAGGACCGGCGGCTGGTCCTGGAGTCCCTCGCCGCGGTGGGCGCCGCGCCGGAGGCGATCACCGCCGTGCTCATCACCCACGCGCACAACGACCATCTGGGCTCCGCCGAGCATCTGCGGGCGACCTACGGCACCCCGGTCTATCTCCACGAGGCCGAAGTGCCGCACGCCCGGCGGGAGTTCCTCCAGCAGGTGTCCACGCCCGAGGTGCTGCGCAACGCCTGGCGGCCCGGTGTGCTGCCGTGGGCGGTGCACGTACTGCGGGTCGGCGGGACCGAGCAGCATCCGGTCGCGGCGCCCGAGGCGTTCCCGGTGGCCGACGGGCCGCTGGACCTGCCCGGCCGTCCGGTCCCGGTGCACACGCCGGGCCACACCGACGGGCACGCCGCGTTCCACCTCCCGGACGCCGGGATCGTCGTCTCCGGCGACGCCCTGGCGAGCGGTCACGCCACCTCCCGGGTGCAGGGGCCGCAACTGCTGCCGGACATGTTCCACCACGAGCGGGCCCGGGCGGTCGCCTCCCTCGACGTGCTCGCCGGACTGGACGCGGACACCCTGCTGCCCGGCCACGGGCCCGTGCACCACGGCTCGGTGCGGAAGGCGGCCGAGCTGGCCCGGGAGCGGGCGTCTCGTCCCCCGAACGCACGCTGAGGCGGACCGCCCGCAGGCCGTAATGTTCGGGCCATGGCTTTGCAGATCAGCGCCACGAACCCGGAGCACCCGGCACTCCTGCTGGAGCTGCCCTGGCACCTGCCCCTGGAGGAGTGGCCCGAAAAGATCCTCGTCCCGCTGCCGCGCGGCATCTCGCGCCACGTGGTGCGCTACGCGCGGGCCGGCGACGAGGTGATCGCCGTCAAGGAGCTGGCGCAGCGCCCCGCCCTGCGCGAGTACGAGCTGCTGCGCGACCTGGACCGGCTCGGCATCCCGGCCGTGGACCCGCTCGCCGTGGTCACCGGCCGCACCGACGGCACCGGCGATCCGCTGGAGCCGGTGCTCGTCACCCGCCACCTCGGCGGCTCGATGCCGTACCGCTCGATGTTCGAGACGACCATGCGGCCCGCGACCATGCACCGGCTGATGGACGCCCTCGCCGTGCTGCTGGTGCGGCTGCACCTCGCCGGGTTCGCGTGGGGCGACTGCTCGCTGTCCAACACCCTCTTCCGGCGGGACGCGGGCGCCTATGCCGCGTATCTCGTGGACGCCGAGACCGGTGACCTGCACCCTCAGCTCAGCCCCGGCCAGCGCGACTACGACCTCGATCTGGCCCGGGTGAACATCAGCGGCGAGCTGCTCGACCTGGAGGCGTCCGGGGCGCTGCACCCCTCGGTGGACCCCATCGAGTTCGGCATGGAGATCTGCGCCCGGTACGGGGCGCTGTGGCAGGAGCTGACCCGCACCTCGGTGTACCCGGCGGGCAAGTACCACTACATCGAGCGCCGCATCCGGCGGCTCAACGACCTCGGCTTCGACGTGGCCGAGATGCAGATCGAGCACTCCTCCAACGGCGACACGGTGACCTTCGTGCCGAAGGTGGTCGACGCCGGGCACCACCAGCGCCAGTTGCTGCGGCTGACCGGTCTGGACACCGAGGAGAACCAGGCCCGGCGGCTGCTGAACGACCTGGAGAGCTGGATGGCGACCCAGGACGACTACGCGCCGGGCGATCCGCTCGCCGCCCGCCCCGAGGTGCTCGCGCACCGCTGGGTGCGGGACGTGTTCCGGCCCACCGTGCGGTCGGTGCCGTTCGAGCTGCGCGGCTCCATGGACGCCGCGGAGATCTACCACGAGCTGCTGGAGCACCGCTGGTACCTGTCGGAGCGCGCGCAGCACGACATCGACCTCGACACGGTGGTCGCCGACTACATCGTCAACATCCTGCCCCGGGCACGGGAGACCCTGGAGCCCACCGTGCCCGAGTGACCGACCGCGCGGGCGGCGCGGGCGTCAGTCGTGCGGGACGACGGCCACGGGGCAGTCCGCGTGGTGCAGGACGCCGTGCGCCACGGAGCCGATCCGGGCGCCCACCGCGGTCCGGTGGGCGCGGCGGCCCACCACCATGAGCTGGGCCCGCCCGGAGACCGACAGCAGGACCTGTCCGGCGCTGCCCATCTCGACGTGCTCCACCACGTGCACGTCCGGGAACCGCTCCCGCCAGGGCCGCAGGGCGTCGGCGAGCGCCTTCTTCTCGTACGGCTCCAGGCCGCCCGCGTCGTCGAGGAGCTTGAGCGAGGCGGGGCTGTAGGCGAAGACCGGCGGCAGCGTCCAGGCCCGCACGGCGCGCACGGTCGCGCCGCGCGCGGCGGCCGTCTCGAAGGCGAACCGTAGCGTGGCCGCGCTGTCCTCGGGGTCGCCCTGCTGGCCGACCACGATCTCGTGCCCGGCGACCTCCGAGGACGCCTTGTCGCCCGCCCTGACCAGGACGACCGGGCAGGTCGCCTCGGCGAGCACCTGCTGGCCCACGGAGCCCAGCAGGAACCCGACGACCGAGCCGTGGCCGCGCGAGCCGAGGACCAGCGTGTCCGCGTCCGCCGCGGCCTCGACCAGCGTCTCGACGGGCCTGCCCTCCAGGACGTCGGTGGTCACCGCGAGTCCGGGGTGCCGCTCGGTGACCGTCGCGACGGCCTGCTCCGCCGCGTCCCGTACCCACCGCTCCTGCGCCTCCCGGTCCGCCACCTCCGGCGCCGTGTCCGGCTGGAACCGCCAGGCGTGCACCACCCGCAGCGCCAGATCCCGCCGGACGGCCTCCCTGGCCGCCCAGGCGAGCGCCGCGAGGCTCTCGTCCGTCCCGTCGACCCCTGCCGTGATCGGGCCCGTCATCTCGCTGCCTCCCGCTTGTCGTGATCACTTCGTACCCGGCCCAGTCTTCACCACTACGCTGAACGGTATGGCGTTGGTATGGGAACAAGTGGTCGTGGACGCGGCCGACCCGGTGGCGCTGGGCCGCTGGTGGGCTGCCGCGCTGGGCTGGGTCGTGGTCAACGACGCGCCCGACGAGTACGAGATCCGGCCGGCCCCGGACCGTCTCCCCGGCCTGCTCTTCACCCCGGTCCCGGAGGGCAAAAAGGTCAAGAACCGCCTCCATCCGGACTTCCGCCCCGAGGACCAGGCCGCCGAGGTCTCCCGGCTGCTGTCCCTGGGCGCCCGCCGCGCGGACGTCGGCCAGGGCGAGCAGAGCTGGGTCGTCCTGGCCGACCCGGAGGGCAACGAGTTCTGCGTCCTGTCCGGCCGCCGCCCGGCCTGACCGGTCGGGTGGAGGAACCTCACGGCGGCGCGGCGCGTCTGGCCCTGACATGGAACGACGCACCAACCCGCCCTGGGCGGCCGGCTGCTCGACGCTGCACGCGGGGGCGCTCGCGGGCTACGGCGCCCACCGGCTGTCCCGTGCGGCACGCCGGACCTGCGCGGTCATCGCGCGGGAACACCCGAGCCTGTTCGACCTGTGGACCTGGCAGGCACCGCTGACGGTCCTCGCGGGGGCCTTCGCGGGCCTCCTCGCGTGGGCGCTGCCGGCGGCCGCCCTGCGGCGCCGCGAGCCCCGGTCCGTGAGGGTGCTGATACCGTCCGCGGTCCTCCTGGCCACCCTGATCGCGCTGACGCTGGTGCACTTCGCCTGGCTGGGGACCCCGCTCGGCGTGGGCAACGACACCAACGGCACCTGTCCCCCGGACAACGTCCCGCCGTGGTGGCCCGGGTGGCTGCCCGCGTGAGGCGGGGAAGGGACCTCGGTACGGCCAGCCGTGGCCATGGCTCCTCCCGCCCCGTACGGTTCTTGTATGGCTGGTGGTCCCCAATCATCCGTGAGTGTCATCCTCACCGTGGACGACGATCCGGGGGTCTCCCGTGCCGTCGCCCGTGACCTGCGGCGACGCTACGGCGGCTCGTACCGGATCGTGCGGGCCGAGTCCGGGGAGTCCGCGCTGGAGGCGCTGCGCGAGCTGAAGCTGCGCGGGGACCTGGTGGCCGTCATCCTGGCCGACTACCGGATGCCGCAGATGAACGGCATCGAGTTCCTGGAACAGGCGCTGGACGTCTACCCCGGCGCCCGGCGCGTCCTGCTCACCGCGTACGCGGACACCGACGCGGCGATCGACGCGATCAACGTGGTCGACGTGGACCACTATCTGCTCAAGCCCTGGGACCCGCCCGAGGAGAAGCTCTACCCGGTCCTGGACGACCTGCTGGAGGCATGGCGGTCCAGCGATCACCGTCCGGTGCCGGCCACCAAGGTGGTCGGGCACCGCTGGTCGGCGCGCTCGTCGGAGGTGCGCGAGTTCCTGGCCCGCAACCAGGTGCCGTACCGCTGGTACTCCGCCGACGAGCCCGAGGGACAGCGACTGCTGGCCGCGGCAGGACAGGACGAACGGCGGCTGCCGCTGGTGATCACCGCGGACGGGACCCCGCTCGTCGCGCCGGAGCCGCCCGAACTGGCCGCGAAGGTCGGCCTCGCGACGACACCGACGGCCGAGTTCTACGACCTCGTCGTCATCGGCGGCGGCCCCGCCGGGCTCGGCGCGGCGGTGTACGGGGCGTCCGAGGGCCTGCGCACGGTGCTGGTGGAGCGGTCGGCGACCGGCGGACAGGCCGGACAGAGCTCCCGCATCGAGAACTACCTCGGCTTCCCCGACGGCGTGTCCGGCGCCCAGCTCACCGAGCGGGCCCGCCGCCAGGCGGCCAAGTTCGGCGCGGAGATCCTCACCGCGCGCGAGGTGACCGGACTGGAGATCAACGGCTCCGCGCGGGTCGTACGGTTCTCGGACGGCTCCGCGGTGGCCGCGCACAGCGTGATCCTCGCGACGGGCGTGTCCTACCGGCAGCTCACCGCGCCCGGCTGCGACGACCTGACCGGCTGCGGGGTCTACTACGGCTCGGCGCTCACCGAGGCGCCCGCCTGCACGGGACACGACGTGTACATCGTGGGCGGCGCCAACTCGGCCGGACAGGCGGCCATGTACCTGGCGCGCGGCGCCAAGTCGGTGACCCTGCTGGTGCGCGGGGAGTCGCTGGCGGCATCCATGTCGTACTACCTGATCCAGCAGATCGAGGAGTCGTCCAACATCTTCGTACGGGCCCGCACCGTCGTGGAGTCGGCGCACGGCGACGGGCATCTGGAGCATCTGACACTGCGGGACGTGACGACCGGGGAGACCGAACGGGTCGACGCGCAGTGGATGTTCGTGTTCATCGGTGCCGCCCCGCTGACCGACTGGCTGGACGGCACCGTGCTGCGCGACGGGCGCGGCTTCATCCTGGCCGGGCCCGATCTGACCCCGGAGGGGCGGCCACCGGGCGACTGGGAGCTGGACCGGCCGCCGTACCACCTGGAGACCAGTGTGCCGGGCGTGTTCGTGGCGGGCGACGCGCGCGCCGAGTCCGCGAAGCGGGTCGCGTCCGCCGTAGGAGAGGGAGCGATGGCCGTGATGCTCGTCCACCGGTATCTGGAGCAGTCGTGAGCGGGCGGGCGATGCCGTGCAGCCCGGCGGAGATCAGCTCGCTGTTCCTGTTCGAGAAGCTCACCCCGGAGCAGCTCGGACGGCTGTGCGGCGAGGGCGGCGTGGAGGCGTTCGAGCCCGGCCCGGTGTACACCGAGGGCGAGCCGGCCACCTGCTTCTACGTGATGCTGGAGGGCACGGTCGTGCTGTACCGGCGGGTCGGCGGGGACGACGTCGAGGTCAGCAGGACCTCCCAGCGCGGGGTGTACGCGGGCGCGATGCAGGCGTACCTCGGGGACCGGGTGCCGCAGCTCTACACCAACTCGATGCGGGTGACGGAGCCGACGCGGTTCTTCGTGCTGCCCGCCGAGTCGTTCGCGGCGGTCATGCGGGAGTGGTTCCCGATGGCCGCGCATCTGCTGGAGGGGCTGTTCTTCGGCTCCAAGAACACCCAGCGGGCCATCGGCCAGCGTGAACGGCTGCTCGCCCTGGGCTCGTTGTCGGCGGGGCTCACGCACGAGCTGAACAACCCGGCGGCGGCGGCCGTGCGCGCGACGGCCACGCTGCGCGAACGGGTGGCCAAGATGCGGCACAAGCTCTCCGTGATCGCCGGGGGCGGCTACGACCCGCAGGCGCTCACCCGGCTCATCGAGATCCAGGAACGCACCGCCGAACTCGTCGCCAAGGCACAGGTGTTGAGCCCGCTGGAAGCCTCCGACCGGGAGGACGCGCTCGGCGACTGGCTGGACGACCACGGCATCCAGGAGGGCTGGCGGATCGCCCCGACGTTCGTGCAGGCCGGGCTCGACGTGGACTGGCTGGAGCAGGTCGCGGACACCGTGGACGCGGATATGTTGCCGGGCGCGATCGGATGGCTCAACTACACCGTCGAGACCGAGCTGTTGATGGACGAGATCGACGACTCCACCAACCGCATCTCCCGGCTGGTGGACGCGGCGAAGCAGTACTCGCAGCTCGACCGCGCCCCCTTCCGGGTCGTGGACGTCCATGAACTCCTCGACAGCACCCTGCTGATGCTCTCCGGGAAGATCGGGCGGCGCATCGAGGTCGTGAAGGACTACGACCGGACGCTCCCGGAGGTGCCGGCGTACCCGGCGGAGCTGAACCAGGTGTGGACGAACCTCGTCGACAACGCCGTGTTCGCCATCAACAGCGCCGGTGGGGAAGGCACGTTGACCGTGCGGACGGCGCGGGAGGGCGACCGGCTGCTGGTGGAGTTCCGGGACACGGGGCCCGGGGTGCCGCCGGAGGTGCGCGGCCGGATCTTCGACCCGTTCTTCACCACCAAGCCGGTGGGCGAGGGCACCGGTCTGGGCCTGGACATCTCCTGGCGGATCGTCGTCAACAAGCATCACGGCGGCCTGCACGTCGAGTCGGTGCCGGGCGACACCCGGTTCCAGGTCCTGCTGCCGCTGACCGCGCCCGAACCCGACGCGGAGACCGAGACAGACGCTTCACCCCCCGACCCGGCAGAGGAGACGGCATGACCGACGTCGACGCGATCGACCCGAACGTCCCGCCCAGCGGCGCCGGCTGCGTCGAGTGCGACGCGGTGGGCGGCTGGTGGTTCCATCTGCGGCGGTGCGCGAGCTGCGGCCATGTCGGCTGCTGCGACTCCTCCCCCGCCCAGCACGCCACCGCCCACTACAAGGCCACCGGCCATCCCGTCGTGCGCAGTTTCGAGCCGGGCGAGGAGTGGTTCTGGGATTACTCCCGGGACGAGTTGTACGAGTCGGGCCCCGAACTGACGCCTCCGGCCCACCATCCGGCGAACCAGCCTGCCCCGGGACCGGCGGAACGGGTCCCGGCGGACTGGGCGCGCGCCCTGCACAAGTGAGCCGACGCGACAAGTGATCCCGCGCGTCACGTGAGCCGGCGCGACAAGTGAGCCCGCGCATCACGTGATCCCGCGCGTCCCGTGATCGTGCGCGGGCGCTTCCGCCCTGGTCGCAGGCCGCGTTGTCGGTGACGCGTGCCAGGATGGAGGTGTGTCGCAGACTGTGTTCGCCGGCCCGTTCGTCGGCCGGGAAGAGGAAGTCGCCCGGCTCTCCGGGGTGCTGGAGCGCGCCCGGGACGGGGAGTCCCGCGCGGTGCTCCTCGCCGGGGACGCGGGCGTGGGCAAGACCCGTGTGCTGGACGAGGTCGCGGCGCGCGGCGCCCGGCTGGGCATGACGGTGCTGACGGGGCACTGCGTCGACCTCGGTGACGTGGGCCTGCCGTATCTGCCGTTCACGGAGATCCTGGGCGCGCTCGCCGCCGACGAGCGGTTCGCGCAGGCCGTCGCCGGGCATCCGGTGGCCGACCGGCTGCTGGGCGCGGGCCCGGACGCCGGGCGCGAGGACCCGGGCCCCGGCCCGCGGGCGGCCGGCGGGGACGGCCGGCTGACGCTGTTCGAGGGGATGGCGGGGCTGCTCGCCGACCTGTCGGACATCGCGCCGCTGCTGCTGGTCCTGGAGGATCTGCACTGGGCCGACCAGTCCTCCCGGGACCTGCTGCGTTTCCTGCTCAGCCGGGGCCTGCTGCAACGCCCCGCGGGCGGCGCCCCCGCCCGCCGTCTCGCCGTGCTCGCCTCCTACCGCGCCGACGATCTGCACCGCCGTCATCCGCTGCGCCCCCTCCTCGCCGAGCTGGTGCGGCTGCCGGCCGTGGGCCGGCTGGACCTGCGGCCCCTGCCGGACGCGGACGTGACCCGGCTGGTGCGCTCCCTGGAGGACCGGCCGCTGCCGGAGTCCACGGTGCGCCGGATCGTGGAGCGCGCCGAGGGCAACGCCTTCTACGCGGAGGAGCTGGTCGCCGCGACGGACGCGGAGGCGGGCGGGGTGCCGAGCGGGCTGGCCGACGTCCTGCTGATCCGGGTCGAGCAGCTCTCCGACACCGCCCAGCGGGTGCTGCGCACGGCCGCCGTCGCCGGGCGGCGGGTGGAGCACGATCTGCTGCGGGACGCGACGGACCTGCCCGAGGCGGAGCTGGAGGCGGTGCTGCGCGAGGCGGTGGGGCGGCAACTGCTCGTCGCGGGCGACGGGGGCACGTACGCGTTCCGGCACGCGCTGGCGCGCGAGGCGGTGTACGCGGATCTCCTCCCGGGTGAACGCTCGCGGCTGCACGGCACGTTCGCCCGGCTCCTCGCGGAGCGCGGCCGCCGTCCGGAGACCGCCGCGGAGCGCGCCCACCACTACCGCGAGAGCCATGACACGGCGGAGGCCCTCGCCGCCTCCCTGGAGGCCGCCGACCACGCCCAGCGGCTGCGGGCACCGGCCGAGGAGCTACGGCATCTGGAGGCCGCCCTCGATCTGTGGGCGGCGGTCGACCCGTCGGCCCGCCCGGCGGGCGAGGGCTGCGAACGGGTCACGCTGATGCTGCGGGCCTCGGCGGCCGCCGCGCACGCCGGTGAGGCGCACCGGGCGGTCTCGCTGACCCGGGCCGCGCTGGCCGGCATAGGCCAGGACGCCGACTCCGAACTCGCGGCCCGGGTGCGCTACACCCTGGCCGGCACCCTGATGAACGTCGACAACCTGACCTCCGCGTTCTCCTACAGCAGTGAGGCGCTGGCGCTGATCCCCGCCGAGCCGCCGTCGCCGACCTGGGTGTGGGCGGCGGCCACCCATGTCCTGGCGGCCCGTCAGGTCGGTGACAACGCGACCGCCCTGAGCGTCGCCCGGCGGGCCCTGGGCATGGCCGAGCGGCTGAACCTGGCGGACGCGCGGGCGGATCTGTTGATCTCGCTGGCCAACATGGAGGGCGAGGGCCGCCGCTCCCCCGAGGCCCGGGAGCGGCTGAAGGAGGCCCGCGAGCTGGCCCGTGGGGCGGGCAACGCGCCGGTGGAGATGCGGGCGTTGTTCTCGCTGGCGATCGGCTGCTACGAGGCCGGGGAGCTGGAGGAGTGTCTGCCCTGGCTGAGCGAGGGCCTGGACCGGGCGCGCCGCGCGGGGCTGCTGTCGTCGCCGTATCCGCTGGAGATGCGCTATCTGCATCTGGTGCTGCTCTACACGCTGGGCCACTGGGACGAGTGCGCGCGCACGGCCGCCTCCGACCTGGCCGTCCTGCCGGCCGCGGCCGGGTACACGGTGGGCCCGGCGCTGTACGTGACGCTGGCGCGCGGTGCGACCGAGGAGGCGGTGGAGCGGGCGCGGGCGCTCACGTCGGGCCGCTTCGACTGGATGGCGACGCTGGTGGCGTCGATCGTGCTGACGGACGAGGCGGCGGGGCGCGGTGACGCCGAGGAGGCGGTGGCCCGGTTCCGTTCCTTCGTCGAGGTTCTCACCGACGACGCGGGCACGCCCCCGGACGTCACCGTCCGGCTGGCCGGGCTCGCCCTGGCGGGGGTCGCCGACGCCGCGGTCGCGGCCCGGGCCGACGGTGACGACGCGGCCGTGCGCCGGTGGTCGGAGGTGGCGGGCGAACTGCTGGAGACCGCGCGGACGGTGGCGCTGCGCGGCGGCAGCGGGGCGCCGCAGGGGCCGGAGGGCCGGGCGTGGCTGGCGCGGGCCGAGGCGGAGGTGGCGCGGGCCGCGACGGGCCCGGACCCGGTGGCGTGGGAGCGGGCGGTGACCGCGTTCGGCTTCGGGGACGTGTACGAACGGGCGCGCTGCCGGGCGCGGTTCGCGGAGGCGCTGCTCGCGGCGGGGCGCCGCGAGGAGGCGGCGGCCGAGGCGCGCGCGGCCCGGGAGACGGCGGTGCGGCTGGGGGCCGTTCCGCTGCGGGAGAGCGTGGACGCGCTGATCCGGCGGGGCCGGCTCGGGGACGCCCCGGCGGCGGCCGCCGGGGACCGGGCGGTCGCGCTCACCGCCCGGGAGCGGGACGTGCTGCGGCTGCTGGCGCTGGGGCGCAGCAACCGGCAGATCGGCGAGGAGCTGTTCATCAGCGGGAAGACGGCGAGCGTCCATGTGTCCAACATCCTGGGCAAGCTGAGCGCGGCGAGCCGTACGGAGGCGGTGGCGATCGCCTACCGGGAGGGGTTGCTGACCGGGTGACCGGCGGTGCCGGTCACCCGGGGTCGCGGGACGTCAGCGCCGGGGCGGTACGTTCGCGGAGGTGACGTTGACGGCGGCCCACGCCTTGTTGACCGTCGTGAACTCCGTGCTGTTCTGGCCGTACAGGTCCCGGGCGGCCTTCAGCGTCGCGACGCGCGCGTCGTGGAAGCCGGTCGAGGAGACCATGTAGCGGGTCAGGGCGCGGTAGAAGATCGCGGTGGCCTTGGTGCGGCCGATGCCCTTGACGGGCGCCCCGGTGTAGGTGGGCGAGTCGTAGGTGACGCTGCCGATCTTCTTGCGGCCGCTGCCTTCGGCGAGCAGGTAGTAGGCGTGCGAGGAGACGCCGGAGCCGGCGTGCACCTCGGCGTCGTCCGTGCGCGGCGACCAGTAGTCGATGGCGCCTTCGAGGACGTCGAGGGACGGCTTGTCGAGGCGGCGCAGGAACTTCTGCCGCAGGCCCAGCTTCTCGCCGATCAGGTAGTTCGGCGGGTTCTTGGGGTTGTTGGCGCTGAACTCGACGGCTGAGCCGAAGATGTCGGCGAGGGACTCGTTGAGGGAGCCGGGCTCGCCGTACTGGTTGCCGTCGTCGTCGACGTAGGTCGGTTCCAGGCGGGCGGTGGCGTCCACGATGCCGTGGGTCAGTTCGTGGCCGGTGACGTCGAGGACGACCAGCGGCTTCTTGATGGTGCGGCCGTCGCCGTCGCCGTAGAGCATGCAGCCGCACGCCGGGTCCCAGAAGGCGTTGTCGACCTTCTTGCCGAAGTGGACCATGGCGCGGGCGCCCTTGCCGTTGTTCGCGATGCCCTTGCGGCCGAAGCTCTTCTTGTAGAAGTCGAGCGTCTTCGTGATGCCGTACTGGGCGTCGACGGCGGCGCTGGTGCGGTTCGAGACGGCGCCGTTGCCCCACTTGTTGTTCTTGGTGGTGAACTTCTTGCCGCGGGAGAAGTTCTCCAGCTCCAGGTTCTTCGCGTCGCGGGTCTCGGTGCCCCAGCGGGTGGGGTCCTTGAGCAGGTAGCTGTTCCGCCCGGTGCGGGTGGTGGTCAGGGGCACCTTCCCGGCGAACAGGGAGCTGCCGGTGCCCTTGGCGGTGGCCGGGTAGCGGGCGGCGGCCGCGGCGGCCGACGAGCCCATGAGGCCGGTGGGGACCGGGGCGTTGTGCGTGGCCGGGTCGAGGCTCTCGCCGCGCTCGCGCAGCTCGTCGACCAGGGTGGGCGACAGGAACTCGTCGCTGTCGGGGAGGTTGCTGCGCACGGTGCCGGTGCGGGCGTCCACGACGACCGTGCGGGAGCCGGCGCCCTCGGCGGTGGCGCTGTCGGTGACCTGGATGCGGTAGGCGAGGGCCGAGGCGCCGCGGCGGGCGTCGACCACGAGTTCGGCGTCACGCGCGTCGCCCTGTGCCACGGCGGCGGCCTTCGCCTCGGCCTGCCGTGCCGTCAGCGCGGCCTCGGCGGGGGCGGGGGCGACGGTGTGGCCGGCGGCGCGGGTGACGCCCGCGTAGGTGAGCCTGGCGGTGAGGTGGACGACGAGGTCGCCGCCGAGGACGGGCATGCCCCGGTGGGTCCGCTGGAAGCGGACGTGGCGCGCGCCCTCGGGGTCGATCAGGACGTCCTGCGCCTGGAGCGCGTCGCCGCGGCCGACGCCGGTCGCGGCGCCGTGCGCGAACGCGGCGGCGCGGGCGGCCCGCACGATGTCGGTGGCCCGCGCACCGGACGTGGCGCCGGTCGTGGCCGTGGTCGTGGCCCGGTCCTCCCCCGCGAGGGCCGTGCCGGTCAGACCCGTGGCGGCCGTCGTCACGGCGACGGCGATCGCCAGGGTGCGTATGTGTGCTCTGCGCACTGGTGAGGGTTCCTTCGTTCGGGAGGCGTCGTTCGGGAGGCTCCGTCGGGCGCCGAGGGGGCTGGTCGGGCCCCGCCGACGACCCTTACGGATGAGGCATGTGCACGTAAAGCGGAAATCACCGGCTTGTGCGGCATTCGTCGCGATACTGGGCACGTCCTCGACGCACGGTGGCCGCGGAGCGGCCAACTGTGCGTCGTTCGTGGAGATGTGACGTGACGGAAGTAGGTTGCCTCGCGTGAATGTGACCGATCTCGCAGCGCCGCCCGACCTGCCGAGACGCTCGACGCCACCCAGGGCCCGGTGGCTGCGGGCCGCGACGGCCGTCGGCGCGGGCGCGGCGCTGCTGGCCCTGCTGCCGCTCCCGGCCGCCGCGCAGACGGCGCCACCGCCCCCTACGGCCGCCGCGCCCGACGAGCGTGATGCCGCCTTCGCGCCCACCGAGGTCGTCGCCCCCACCGAGGTGGTCGCCCCCGCCGCCGTCGTCGCGCCGCCGAAGCCCGATGTCACCGGGCTGAAGGGTGTGCTGCGCACGGCGGTGGGTCAGGGCGCGCCCGGTGCGATGGCACGGCTGGACGACCACGGCACCCTGCACCACCTCACCGTGGGCACCTCCGACCGGCGGACCGGGCAGGCGCTGAGCAACAAGGACCGGTTCCGCATCGGCAGTGTCACCAAGACGTTCTCCGCCGTCGTGCTGCTCCAGCTCCTGGACGAGGGCAAGCTCGTCCTGGACGCGCCGGTCAACCGCTATCTGCCGGGGCTGCTGCCCGACGACCGGATCACGGTCCGCCATGTGCTGAGCCACCGCAGCGGGCTGTACGACTACAGCAACGACATGTTCGCGTCGTCCGTCTCCGGCTTCGAGGCGGTCCGCACCAAGGTGTTCACCTACCGCCAGTTGGTGGCCCGTTCGCTGAGCCGTCCGCGCACGACCGCGCCCGGCGGCGCCTACTCCTACTCCAACACCAACTTCGTCGTCGCCGGACTGCTCATCGAGAAGCTGACGGGCCGCAGCGTGGGCGCGGAGTACCGGCGGCGCATCATCGAGCCGCTGAAGCTGCGCGACACCTTCTACGTCCACCCGGACACCGCGATCCCGGGCCGGTTCGCCCGCGGCTATCTCACCCCCGACACCCGGGGCGCCGCCCTGGTCGACGCCACCCGGCAGACCGCCTCCTGGGCGCAGAGCGCGGGCGCGCTCGTCTCCAGCACCAGGGACCTCGGCGTCTTCCTCTCGGCGCTGACGCGCGGCAAGCTCACCTCCGCCGACGCGCTGGCCCAGATGCGGCGCTGGGTCCCGGCGGGCACCAAGCAGGCGTACGGCCTGGGACTGCGCCGGCGCGACCTGTCCTGCGGTGTGTCGGTGTACGGCCACACGGGCGCCGTCCAGGGCTACTACACCTACGCGTTCACCACGCAGGACGGCAAGCGCACCCTGGCCGCGCTGGCCAACGCCTCCAACAGCGGCACCGTGCACAACACGATGCTGCGCACCCTGGAGTCGGCGTTCTGCGGCAGGACCACGAGCACCCGCGAGATCAGGGCGCCCTACGAGCACTCCGAGGACGGCGCCCCGGACCTGGTCCGGCACTGACGCCGCGCCCGGCCGGGTCGGGAACCCCGGGGGCGCCGCTGCGCGTTGTCGTGGGGTGAGCGAGTTGGTCCCCGGCGGCAATCTGCCCCTGCCGAGCGGCACCCTGACCGTCCGGGTCCCCGGCCCGTTCGACGTGTGCGCGCTCGTCACCGACGACGACGGCAGGGTGCGGGGCGACGCCGACTTCGTGTTCTACAACCAGCCGTCGGCACCGGGCTTGCGGCTGGACGGCGACACGCTCACCCTGGACCCCGGCCGGCTGCGCGCCGGGGCCACCCGGGTCACCGTGGTCGTCGGCGCCGCCGAGCCGGGCACTCCCCTGGGCCGGCTGCCCGCGCCCGTGCTCCAGGTCACCGACGCGCGCGGCCGCCCGCTCGCCCGCTTCGCACCGGCGCGCCCCCGGCAGGAGACGGTCCTGCTGCTCGCGGAGGTCTACCGGCGCGGCGGGGTCTGGAAGCTGCGGGCCCTCGGCCAGGGGTACGCGGAGGGACTGGCGGGCCTCGCCCGGGACTTCGGGGTGGACGTCCTGGAGGACACGGCGCCCGCCGACACGGCATCCGACCCCGACGGCTTCCTCGCCCTCGTCAACCCCGCCCGCGCGGCGGCCGGTTCGCCCCCTGTCGCGTTCGACGCCCGGCTGGCCTCGGCGGCGCGGGAGCACGCGGCGCGGATGGCCGACGCCGGACGGCTCGGCGCGCAGGACCGGGACGGCGTCTCGCTGCACCAGCGCGTCACGGCGGCGGGATACGCCTTCCTGGCCGTGGGCGAGCACCTGGTCTCCGGGCCGCGCACCCCCGCCGAGTTCGTCTCCTACTGTCTTCGCACGGACGGGGCCCGCCGCACCCTGCGCGACCCGGCGTTCACCCACGCCGCCCTGGCGCACGCCCCGGACCTGCGGGGCGGCATCTACTGGACGGCCGTCTGGGCGAGCCCGTTCACGGCCGACGGACTGGCCAGGACCGCGGCCGAGGTGGTCGCGCTCACCAACCGCGAGCGGGCGGCGGCGGGACTGCGTCCGCTCGCGGTCGACGCCCGGCTGACCACCGCCGCCCAGGCGCACTGCGCGGACATGGTGGCCCGCCGCTTCTACTCCCACACCTCGCCCGAGGGCGGCCGGCCCTGGGACCGGACGGCCGCCGCGGGGTCGCCGCTGCGGACCGTCGGGGAGAACATCGCCTGCGGTCAGCGCACCGCCGCCGAGGTGGTGGAGGGCTGGATGAACAGCCCCGGGCACCGCGCGAACATCCTCAAGCCCGCCTTCACCCACATCGGTGTCGGCTTCGCGGGCGGCGGCCCGTCCGGCACGTACTGGACTCAACTCTTCGGCGCCTGAGGCCCGTTGGGCCGGAAGTGATCTGCGCCTCACAGGCAACCCCGGCCCCGGGACCCGCGTCTTGATCGGCAAGCAGGCACTATGCGCGTCATGTATACACAGAGTGTATACATGGAAGCCGAAAGGAATCCATGTACGGCAAGGCTTTCGCCCCGGAGTACCAGGGCGCCCTCACCACCCTGTCCGTGAACTCCTCCCTCACCGACGTCCTGGCCGCCGGCGCCGAGCAGTTGCGCGCCGCCGAGGAGGCCGGGGAGCACGGCGAGGCGGCCCGCTCCGGGCTCGCGGTCGCCGAGGCGCACCGGCGGCTCGGCCAGGTACGGGAGGCGGACCGCGCGTGGAAGGCGAGCTACCGGGCGGCACGGGACGCGGGCGACCTCGCGGCGATGGCGTGGGCGCTGTGGAGCGGCGGCACCCTGGCCCGGCAGCGCGGCGCGTTCCCGCTGGCCCGACGGCTGCTGGGCCTCGCGGCCGAACTCGGCGAGCACGGCGGCGACATCGTCGTACGGGGCTACTCGCTGGCCGGGCTCGCCGAGACCGGGCGGATCCAGGGCGACTACCAGGCGGTCGCGCGTCTGCACGAGCAGCTCCTCGCCGAGGCACGCCGGCGCGGCGAGGCCCGGCACACGGTGTGGGCGCTGGAGGGCATCGCACAGATCCACCGCAACTCCGGTTCCCACGACACCGCGTTCGCGCTCTTCGAGGAGGCGGCGGAGATCGCCGCGGGTGCCGAGGACCGGCGGGGGCACGCGTGGGCGCTGCGCGGTCTGGCGGACATCGTCTCGGTGCGCGACGGGGACACCGAGCGGGCCCTCGCCCTGCTGTCGGAGGCGGAGGAGACCTGCCGCGCGATGAAGCTGTCGGGCGCGCTGGCCTACAACCACAAGATGCGCGGCAACGTCCTCTACCGCGCCGGGCGTTACCCCGAGGCGCGGGCGCTGTACGAGCAGGCGCTCGCCGAGTTCCGCGCCATGCGGGAGCCGCGCGGCGAGGCCCTCTCCCGGCTCGGCCTCGCCAAGTCCCTGGCCCGGCTGGGCCGCGACCGCGCCGAGACGGCCGCCGAACTCGACGATCTGGCCGGGGTGTTGGAGCGGATAGGGCTGCGGCACGCCCGCGAGATGGTGAGCCGGGCCCAGGTGGAACTGGGCGTCGAGACGCCCGGGGACACCTCTTCCGGGACCGTCGGGCACGCCGCGGCCGCCGGGGCCACCCGGTGACCCCGCTCGACGCGCCGGTGCGCGCGGCCGGGACCACCGAGGAGGCGGCACAGGGCGACGCACTCCGACTCCTGACCCGCTGCCGGGCGTTGGTGCGCCCCGCGCTGGCGGAGGCGGTCGGGCGGCTGCATCCGTGGGTCGGGGAGATGGCCGCCTACTCCTTCGGCTGGTGCGAGGCGGGCGGGACGCCCGCCGCCGGTTCCGGCGGCAAGGGGCTGCGGCAGGCGCTCGCGGTGCTCGGCGCGGAGGCCGTCGGGGCGCCCGCGCGGGCCGGGGTGCCGGCCGCGGTCGCGGTGGAACTGGTGCACGCCTTCTCACTGCTGCACGACGACATCATGGACGGCGACACCACCCGGCGCGGCCGCCCCACGGTGTGGAAGGCGTACGGCACGGGACCCGCGGTCCTGGCGGGGGACGCGCTGTTCGCGCTCGCGGTGGAGACCCTCGCCGTCCAGCCGCCGCCCGCGGGCCCCGCCGCCGTACGCCTGCTGTCCGGGGCGCTGGGCGATCTGGTGCGCGGGCAGGCCGACGATCTGCTGTTCGCCACCCGGCCCTGGGCGGGACCGCGGCGGGTGTCCCCGGAGGCGTACCGGGCGATGGCCGAGGGCAAGACCGGTGCGCTGCTGGGCTGTTCGGCGGCGCTGGGCGCCCTGCTGGCGGGTGCGCCACCCACCGCGGTGGCCGCGCTGGACCGGGCGGGCCGACGGCTCGGGGTGGCCTTCCAGGTCGTCGACGACGTGCTGGGCGTCTGGGGCGACCCCGCGGTCACCGGCAAGCCCGTGCACGCCGATCTGCGCGAGCGGAAGAAGACCTTCCCGGTGCTGGCCGCGCTCGCCTCGCCGACCCCGGCGGCGCACCGGCTGGCCGTCCTGCTCGACCGGGGCGGCGATCCGGCCGAGGCGGCGGCGCTGGTCGAGGAGGCCGGGGGCCGGGCGGCGGCGCTCGCCGAGGCGGACCGGCTCGTCGGCGCGGCCGAGGAGGCGCTGGCCGGGGTGCCGCTCGCCGCCGGTGCCGTACGCGACCTGCGGTCCCTGGTCGGGTTCGCCGTACACCGGGAGCTGTGACGGGGTATAAGACACCGCGTCGAAAAGGGGAATGTCCCCGGTATCCGCCGAGGGCCTTTCCGCGGTCACGGCAATTTCATTCCCCGTCTCTATACCAGGGCCGTTGACCGGCTCAAAGGTTGACTCTTTGACCTCCGCTTGACCTCCGCTCTTGAATGAAAGACAGAAATCATGGCGGAGTCACGGTCGCATTGAACGCAGCCCCGCGCACCCCCCGTACTCCTGGGAAAGGGTGAGCTCCGGGGGTTCAGCGAGGGATGACCATGGTCAAGGCGCACGTCTCCACGCACGAAGCGGTCGCCGGCAGGTACCGGCTCCTCGATGTGGTCCACCGGGAGACCAATCGCGTCTGCTGGTACGGGGAGGACCTGGAGACGGGCCGCCCGTGCCTGGTCACCCGGATCGGTCTGCCCCCCGACCTCGGCGAGGACGTGGCCTGCCGGGCCGCCGAACGGGTCCTCCACATGTCGGCGACGATGGCCCGGCTCTGCCCCGGCCGGATCGCCGGGGTCGTCGACGCCCTCGCCGAGGCGGGGCGGCTGTGGACCGTCACCGAGTGGATCGACGGACTGCCCCTGGGGCAACTCCTGGAACGGAAGGGCTCGTTCGGCCCGGTCCGGACGGCGACGGTCGGGCTCCAGTTGCTCGACGTCCTGGAGGCGGCGCACGGCGAGGGCATCACCCACGGCGAACTCAGCCCCGGCCAGGTGTTCGTCCGCGCCAAGGGTCCGGTGGTGGTCACCGGGTTCGGGCTGGCCGGCGCCACGCTCGTACCCCGGCTCGCGGCACCGGCGTACGCCTCGCCCGAGCAGGCCAGGGACGAGCGGATCGGTCCGGCGGCGGATCTGTGGGCCCTGGGCGCGATCCTCTACTCGATGGCCGAGGGGCGGCCCCCGTACCGGGACCGGGACCGGCTCGAGGCCACGCTCAAGAGCGTGGACCGGCTGCCGCTGCGCACCCCGGTGCGGGCGGGGGCGCTCACCCCGGCCCTGCTGGGCCTGCTGCGCAAGGACTCCCGGGAGCGGATGACCCGGGCCGCCCTGCGCCAGTCCCTCACCCGGGTGCTGGACGAGGACCCGCAGCAGCCCGTCGCGCCGCCGCCCCGGCTGCGGCGCGCCTACACCACGGTCCGCAACGCCGGCCCGCACTGGACCGGGCGGGCGATGGCCGTCGGGACGGCGCTCGCGGTCGTCACGGTCGCGGTCGCCGCGCTGGCCGTCGCCCACCAGTTGCCGGGCACCGAGGAGACGGCCGCGGAGGGCGGGGCACCGACCGCCCCGGCGACGGCCCCGGCCCCCGGGGAGGACCCGGGCGACATCGGCGACAGAGCCACGCCGACGGCCGGCGTCTCGCCCTCCGTCTCCGCGCCCGCCACTCCGCCGAAGCCGTCCCCGACCCCGTCCTCCCCCTCGGCCTCGCCCTCCGGCGGCGGTCTGCCGGCCGGTTTCCGTGTCTTCCGCGCCCCCGAGGGCTTCTCGGTGGCCCTGCCCGCGGGCTGGAAGCGGCTGGACACGGCGACGGACACGGACAACGCCTACCGCGTCACGTTCGGGGCGTCCGGCGATCCGCGCACGCTCGCGGTGACCTACACCGAGCGGGTGGGGCCGGACCCGGTCGCCGTCTGGCGCGAGGACGTGGAACCGGGGCTGCGGAAGCAGGACGGCTTCCGGCGGATCGGCGCCATCGAGGCCACGACGTACCAGGGGTACAAGGCGGCCGACATGGAGTGGGTCGCCGACGTCGACGGCACCCCGGTCCGCACCTTCGGCCGGGGGTTCCTGCTCGGCGGGACGCGCGGCTTCTCGCTGCGCTGGACGACCCCGTCCGCGGACTGGGACAAGAAGGCCAACCGCCAGGCCCTGGACACCTTCCTGCGCACGTTCCGGCCGGGGACGGGCTCGTCGGCGTGAGCGCGCGCGGGGACGCACGGGGCGCGCGGGGTACGTCAAAGCCGCGCCAATGGTGCATATAGGCTGCTGCGGTCCGCACGTCCGCGTGTCCCCCACCCTCCGAGGAGAGTCAGCCGTGACCCTGGCGATCGACCGTCCCGAGACGCCCCCCGCGCCCCCGTCGGAACCCTCGGCGCCGTCGGCGCCCTCGGCACCGTCGGCCCTGTCGGACCTGGTCGCGCGGGACGCGCGGGAGTTCGGGGTCTACGCCCGCACCGGCGGCTGGGCCTTCGGGCTGCTGGTGGCCCGCAGCGTCCGGCCGGGCGGGCAGAGCGCGGACGACACCCCGAAGGTGTCGGCGAAGGAGTTCGCGGAACTGGCCGGCTGCTCCCCCGAGCGCGTGCTGCGGTACTACAAGGCGTGGGACCGGGCGGCCGACGACGGTCTCGTCCCGCACTTCGAGGAGCTGGCGCCCGGCCAGGAGGTCGAACTGCCGGACGCCGACGTGTGGTTGACGTACTACGTCTCCCGCTCCAGCGCCACGTCCGAGCGCGGCACGGCGATCGCCGAGGCCGCCGAGGCGGAGGGCATCCGCCCGACGAAGGCACTGGAGGTCGCCGAGAACCCGACCGCTCTGCGCGCCGCGATCCTCGCCGACCCCTCCACCGCCCGGGCGGCCCGCGCCGCCCTCCTGGACCGGGTCCGGGAGGACCCGGAGCTCCAGGCCGAGCTGGCCCGGGACGTGGTGCGCACCGACGACCTGAAGAAGGCCGTCGCCACCGAGAGCCGCTCGGCCGACCGGATCGGCTACGTCCGTCAGATCGCCGAGTCCGGGCAGGTCAAGACGCCCGCGGGCCTGACCGTCGACGCCCCCGCCGAACTGCGCCAGGAGGCCGAGCGGCATCTGTCGCTGATCGACGAGCTGGACGAGCACGAGGACGCCGGCGAGTGGGCGAGCGAGGCGTACGACACGATGAAGAGCCTCGTCCTGGAGACCGTGGAGGCCGACCCCGAACTGCGGGTCCAGGAGCGGCGCACCAAGTTCTACAGCAGCCTCCAGCGGGCGACGAAGGTCTTCGAGGAGCTGACCTTCGACGACGCCCAGGAGTTCTACGAGGACGACATGGTCCAGCAGTTGGAGGAACTCCAGCAGGCCATCGGGAGCTGCATCACGGCCCTGCGCGGGGCCCGCGGCACCTCAGGGGGAGCTGAGTAGCGGTACTCATGCCGCCGTCCGGCGGCCGGCCCCACCATGGGTGCTCCACGCCGTCCCTTTCTCCGAGGAGCGCCCGATGTCCGCTGCCGGTCCGTCCGCCGACGTGTCCACCGGTCCGTCCGCCGTCGTGCCCGCGTCCCGCCGGACGCTGCCCGTCCTGTGTGCCGGGCTGGTGATCGCGGGCCTGGCGCTGTCGGCCTGGCGGCCCCACGACCCCACCACCTGGCTGCTGGAGACGGTGTGGGTCCTCGTGGGGCTGCCGGTGATCCTGCTGACCTGGCGGCGGTTCCCGCTCACCGGCCTGCTGTGCGTACTGCTCGCCGCGCACGCGCTGGTGCTGGCGCTCGGCGGCCACTACACGTACGCGCGCGTGCCGCTCGGCGACTGGGTGCGCGACGGGTTCGGCCTCGACCGCAATCCGTACGACCGGTTCGGCCACCTGATGCAGGGGTTCGTACCGGCGATCCTGGTGCGGGAGCTGCTCAGCCGTACGTCCCCGCTGCGCGGCAGCCGCTGGCTGGCGCCGCTGACGGTGTGCGCGTGCCTCGCGTTCAGCGCGGTGTTCGAGATGTTCGAGTGGGCGGCGGCGGTGATCGGCGGCCAGGCGGCCGACGCCTTCCTCGCCACCCAGGGCGATGTGTGGGACACCCAGTGGGACATGTTCTGCGCGCTGATCGGCGCGACGGTGTCCGTACTGGCCCTCGGGCGGTGGCACGACCGGCAGTTGGCGGCCCTGCCGGTCCCGACCAAGCCGTAGGACCGGTCACCGCGTCGTGTAGCGGTAGCGCGTCCACAGGGGCAGTACGAACCAGCACAGCACGTACCAGAGGACCACGCCCGTGACGAGCCAGGGCACGTAGTCGTCATGGGTCGCGACGCGCAGGACGAGCAGCAGGGCCGCCGTCATGGTGGCGAGGAGCAGCACCAGGCCGACGAAGGTCAGCCGGGAGGCCCACGCCACCGCCTGCGGTTTCATCCGCCGACCCGACACCAGGCGGTGCAGCGCCACCGGCCCGATCAGCGCGCCGGTGGCGGCGGACCCCAGGACGACCGTGACGATGTAGATCGCCTCGTCGGTGTCGCTCAGGGTGGTGAACCGCGGGGTGAACACGACCGTCAGCAGAAAGCCGAAGAGGATCTGTACGCCGGTCTGGGCGACGCGGACCTCCTGGATGAGGTCGCCCCACATCCGGTCGGCGCGCTCGTCCTCGGTCTCGTCCCGGCCTGTTCTTCGGCTCTCCTGCTCCATACGGCCCGGGTATCCGGGCCGTACGCCGTTCAAACTGGTGTGCCCCCGGTTCGCCCGGTGGGCCTACCAGCGGTCCTCGACCCGCTCCTTGATCCGCCGCTCATAGAGGTCGCGGACCGCCGCGAGGGTCTCCTCGGACAGCGGCAGCAGCTTGGCGGCGGCCGCGTTGGCGCGGGCCTGCTCGGGCGAGCGGGCGCCCGGGATCACGGTGGTCACCCCGGGCTGCTGCACGATCCAGCGCAGCGCGAGCTGGGCCGGGGTGTACCCCTCGGGGGCGAGGGCGGCGAACTCGACGGCGGCCTCGACACCGGTGGCGTAGTCGACGCCGGAGAAGGTCTCGCCCTGGTCGAAGGACTCGCCGTGCCGGTTGTAGGTGCGGTGGTCGTTCTCCGGGAAGACGGTGTCCTTGGTGTACTTGCCCGAGAGCAGACCGGAGGCGAGCGGGACGCGGGCGATGATGCCGACGCCGGCCTCCCGGGCCGCCGGGAGCACCTCGTACAGGGGCTTCATCCGGAACGGGTTGAGGATGATCTGCACGCTGGCGACCCCGGGGCGGGCGATCGCGGTGAGGGCCTCGGCGCAGGTCTCGACGCTCACGCCGTAGTGGGCGATGCGCTGTTCCTCGACGAGCGTGTCGAGGGCGTCGTACACCTCGTCGCGGGAGTAGACGGGGGTGGGCGGGCAGTGGAGCTGCACCAGGTCGATCCGGTCGACGCCGAGGTTGCGGCGGGAGCGGTCGTTCCAGGCGCGGAAGTTGTCGAGGACGTAGTTCTCGGGGATCTGCTCGACGCGGCGGCCCATCTTGGTGGCGACCAGGACGTGCAGATCGGGCCGGCCCGCGAGGAAGGCGGCGATGGTCTGCTCGCTGCGTCCGTCGCCGTAGACGTCGGCGGTGTCGAAGAAGGTGACGCCCGACTCGGCGGCCGCCTCCAGGACGGCGAGGGCCTCCTTGTCGTCGACGTCGCCCCAGTCGGCGCCCAGTTGCCAGGTGCCGAGACCGACGACGGATGCGTGCTGACCTGACCGGGAGAATTCGCGCTCGTCCATGGCGTCAGTCAATCATCCGCCGGCGGCCGGTGCGGAATCGGCGGGTCCGGTCAGGTCCCGGCCGGTCGGGCGGGCCCGGTCAGATGGGCCTGGACCGTGGGGCCGTAGCGGTCGACGACGTCCTCAACGGGCAGGGAGCGCAGTTCCGGGCCGCGCGCGATGCCCAGCATCATGCTGAGGCCGAGGGCGGTGGCCAGGGCGAGTTCGGCGCGGACGGCCGCGTCGGGGCCGGGCAGCCGGGCGGCGAGGCGGTCGAGGACCTGGGCGCGGAAGTTGGCGCGCAGGACGTCGCCGTGGTCGCCGTGCAGGGGGGCGAAGGCGATCCGCAGCACGGGGTCGGCGCCGCGCTCGCGCTGGCCGGTGAGGATCTGGCGGACCATGTGCCGGCCCAGGTCCTCCAGGGGTGCGTCGAGGAACGTCTCCGCGTCCTCCTCGAAGGACATCACGCGGGCGAACAGGGCGTCCTTGTTGCCGAAGTACTTCAGCACCAGGGGCGCGCTCACTCCGGCGCGCTCCGCCACCGCCTTGAGGGTGATGTCGGCGTGGGCGTGGCGGGCGAGGAAGTAGCGGGCGGCGCGCAGGATGGCGGCCTTGGTGGCCTCGGCGTCACGGCGGCCGGGTGCGGGGGAAGCGCCGGGTGGGGGTGGGATGCTCACGGGGTTCATGCTCCCTCCATCGCCTCGCCCTTGACCGTCCGGGGGCCGCCCTCGGCGCGTGCCGGGGCGTCGAGCGCCGTCTCGGACGCGGCCCCGGACGCCGTGCCGGGTGCCGGGTCGCCGGGGATGGTGAGCGCCACGGCGCAGGCGGCGAGGGCGACGGCGGCCGCGACGGCGAAGGCCACCAGATAGCCGTGCAGGGTCGGCACCGGGAGGCCGGCCACCGGGACGGTGTGGTGCACCAGGACCGCCGCGACGGCGGCGCTGGAGACGGCCTGGCCGATGGTGCGCATCAGGACGTTGACGCCGTTCGCGGAGGCGGTCTGGCCGGCCGGGACGGCGCGCAGGACGAGCGCGGGCAGCGCCGAGTAGGCGAGGGTGGTGCCGGTGGCCACGACCGCGGCGCCCACGATGATCATCCACAGCGAGCGGCTGTCGGCGATGCGCACCACGTACCCGACGGCGATGACGGCGGCGCCCAGGGCGAGAGTGATCCTGGGGCCCCGGGCCGCCGAGATCCGGGCGGAGAGCGGGGAGAACAGCAGCATGGTGACACCGCCGGGCAGCAGGCACAGGCCGGTCTGCACGATGGACAGCCCGAGCCCGTAGCCGGTGGCCTTCGGCGCCTGCACGAGCTGCGCGGTGACCAGCGAGTTGGCGTAGAACGCGAAGCCGGTCAGCAGGGCGGCCACATGGGCGAGGCCGACGCGCGGCCGGGACACCAGCCGCAGGTCCACCAGGGGCCGTTCGGCGCGCAGTTGCTGCCACCACCACAGGGCCAGCACGAGGACGGCGGCCAGGAGCAGGCCCACGATCGGGGCGCTCCCCCAGCCCCACTGGCCGCCCTGGGACACGGCGAGGAGCAGGCAGATCAGCCCGGCGGCCAGGCCCAGCGCGCCGGTCACGTCGAACCGGCCGGGCTCGCGCACGGGCGACTCCGGCACCGCCCACCGGACCAGCGCGACCCCGGTGGCGCCGAGGACGGCGGTCACCCAGAACATGGTGTGCCAGTCCGCGTACTGGATGACGACGGCCGCCGCCGGGAGCCCGAGCGCGGCGCCGATGCCGACGGTGGAACTCATCAGCGCGACCGCCGAACCCCGGCGTTCCGCGGGGAGTTCGTCGCGCAGGATGCTGATGGAGAGCGGGACGACGGAGACGGCGGCGCCCTGGAGCGTGCGGGCGGCGATGAGCACGCCGATCTGGGAGGTCGAGGCGCAGATCACCGAGCCGGCGGTCATCAGGGCGAACGAGAGCAGCAGGACGCGGCGCTTGCCGTACATGTCGCCGGCGCGGCCGAGGACGGGGGTGAGGACGGCGCCGGAGAGCAGGGCGGCGGTGACCATCCAGGAGACGGCGGCCGGGGAGGCGCCGGTGAGCCGGGGCAGGTCGGGCAGGAGCGGCACGACGACCGTCTGCATGACGGCCATGAGGATGCCGCAGTAGGCCAGGGCCGGGACGGTGAGCCGGGCCCGCAGGCCGGTGGTGCCCCGGTCCGGGGCGGATATCGGAGCGGGCGACGCCATGGGGACTCCTGCGGCCGGCACGGAAAAATGAGGGTGAATGGCGATTCACCGTAACAGTGAATGGCCATTCACCCAACCGGGGGCCGGACGGCTCACCTGTCCTTGCGGGTGGTCAGCACGCGCGTGTGGGCGCTCCGGGCGATCTTCGGGCCCAGCCAGCGCTTCAGGCGGCGCAGTGCCTCAAGGCGGCCGGCGGCCTGGTCGAGCCGGTAGTAGAGCTGCGGCGGGACGTAGGGCAGCAGGGGTGAGTGGCGCTGGCCCAGCAGGGCGAACATGTGGTCCGGCGGGAGGTCGATGTAGCGGGTGAGGTTCTCGTACCACTGGGCGCTGTAGCGGGCCGCGCTCTGCGGGGACAGCAGGGCCGACTGGCGTTCGCGCTGGTAGCGGGCGAGTGCCTGCGGCAGGTCGGCGCTCTCCCGCAGCGCGTCGGCGAGGGCCATGGCGTCCTCCAGGGCGAGGGTGGTGCCGGCGCCGATGGAGTAGTGGGTGGTGTGGGCGGCGTCGCCGAGCAGGACGAGGTTGCCGTCGTACCAGGCCCGGTTGGTCAGGGTGCGGAAGGTCAGCCACTGGGCGGGGCCGCCGGCCGGGGCGCGGCCGATGAGCGGGTGCCCGTCGAGGATGTGCGCGAAGAGCTTCTCCAGCCGGGCCAGCGCGTCGGCCTCGTTCCCCTCGCCGAGGCCGAGTCCGTCGCGGGTGCCGGGGGCGCACTCGATGACACAGGTGCTGCGCTCGGTGCTGAAGGGGTATCCGTAGCACCACACCCAGCCGTGCTCGGTCTCCACGAAGGCGAAGGTGAAGGAGTCGAAGACCTTGGTGGTGCCGAGCCAGACGTAGGAGTTGCGGCCCGGCCGGAGTTCGGCGCCGAAGCGGTCGGCGCGCCGGGTGCGCAGGGCGCTGTGGACTCCGTCGCCGGCCACGACCAGGTCGGCGTCCGGCAGGGCGTCGGGGGTGATCTCGTGCTCGAACTCCAGCCGTACGCCGAGGGTCCGGGCGCGCTCGGCGAGGATCTCCAGGAACTTGTGACGGCCGATGCCGTGCCCCTCGTCACCGGGCTGACGGGTCGCCAGGTCCCGTACGTGGGCGACGCCTTGGTTCCAGCGGACGGAGTGCTCGGCGACGGCGCGGGCCGATTCGGGGTCGTAGGCGTGGAGCCGGTCGAGGAGTCCCTGCCAGTAGGTGACGCCCCAGCCGTAGGTCGAGCCCTCCGGGTCGCGTTCGTGGACGGTGACGTCGTGGGACGGGTCCTGAAGCTTGAGCAGGATCGAGAGATACAGGCCGGCGGGCCCGCCGCCGACACAGGCGACCTTCACGGACACCCCTAGGAGCTACCAGACGTGATGGATTGACGACGCAGAGTAGCAGTGCGGGCGAGGTCGCCGACGCGCCCCAGGTCCTTGATCACGTCAGTTTTCGCACGTGAGCCACGCCACCGGCGGGGCGCACCCGCGCCAAAGACCACCGGAAGGGACGTCCGCTCGGAAAGGAATTGCCCCTTCCGCCCGTCGGCGAGGACCGCCGCGAGCAAGATCATCTTTGTTCAACATTGCACGACAGATCATTAATTGTCCGGATCGCGGCCAACCGGTCCGGGCCGATTTCTCCCCTTCTCCTCCGGTCGATAGGTATGCGGGGTCGTCAACCCAACGCACCCCAGGAGGTCCCGCATGCCGGAACTCACCCGTCGTCGCGCGCTCGGCGCCGCAGCCGTCGTCGCCGCCGGTGTCCCGCTGGTCGCCCTTCCCGCCGCCCGCGCGGACGATCGGGGGCACCACACCCCCGAGGTCCCCGGGAACCCGGCCGCGTCCGGCGCCCCCGCCGCCTTCGACGAGATCTACAAGGGCCGCCGGATACAGGGCCGGACGGTCACCGACGGCGGGGGCCACCACGGCGGCGGTCACGGCGGTGACGGTCACGGCGGCGGCCATCACGGCGGCGGTTACGCCGTGTTCGTGGACGGCGTCGAACTGCATGTGATGCGCAACGCCGACGGCTCGTGGATCAGCGTCGTCAGCCACTACGAGCCGGTGGACACCCCGCGCGCCGCGGCCCGCGCTGCGGTCGACGAGCTCCAGGGCGCCCGGCTCCTCCCCTTCCCCTCCAACTGACCTTCTCCCCCGCACTTTTGGAGCACCCGCACATGACCGTCCGCAAGAACCAGGCGTCCCTGACCGCCGAGGAGAAGCGCCGCTTCGTCGCCGCCCTGCTCGAACTCAAGCGCACCGGCCGCTACGACGCCTTCGTCACCACGCACAACGCGTTCATCCTGGGCGACACCGACAACGGCGAGCGCACCGGCCACCGTTCGCCGTCCTTCCTGCCCTGGCACCGCAGATTTCTGCTGGAGTTCGAGCGGGCGCTCCAGTCGGTGGACGCGTCGGTGGCGCTGCCGTACTGGGACTGGTCCGCCGACCGGTCCACCCGGTCCTCGCTGTGGGCGCCGGACTTCCTCGGCGGCACCGGGCGCAGCCGGGACGGCCAGGTGATGGACGGGCCGTTCGCCGCGTCGGCCGGCAACTGGCCGATCAATGTGCGGGTGGACGGCCGTACGTTCCTGCGGCGGGCGCTCGGCGCGGGCGTGAGCGAACTGCCCACGCGTGCCGAGGTCGACTCGGTGCTGGCGATGGCGACGTACGACATGGCGCCCTGGAACAGCGGCTCCGACGGCTTCCGCAACCATCTCGAAGGGTGGCGCGGGGTCAATCTGCACAACCGGGTGCATGTCTGGGTCGGCGGCCAGATGGCGACCGGGGTCTCCCCCAACGACCCGGTGTTCTGGCTGCACCACGCCTACATCGACAAGCTGTGGGCCGAGTGGCAGCGGCGGCACCCCTCGTCCCCGTATCTGCCGGGCGGCGGCACGCCGAACGTCGTCGACCTCAACGAGACGATGAAGCCGTGGAACGACACCACCCCGGCGGCCCTGCTGGACCACACCCGGCACTACACCTTCGACGTCTGATCAGGCGTCCGCGGTACGGCACTCCGGGTGGCCCCAGCCCTGGGCGTTCTTGGCGATCTGCTCGCCGGCCGCGTAGGGGCGGCCGCACACACAGCGCCCGGCGAACTTGGCCTTGATCGTGCGGGACGACGAACCGCCGCTCTTGCGGGGCGCCTTGGACCCGGAGGGGCGGGTGGACCGCTTCGGGGTGTCCGGCGAGGGCGGCGGTGCGGGCGAGCCGTGCTCGCTGCCCGCCGTCTCCTGGACGGTGGCCGCCTGGCTCGCGGCCCGGTCGGCGAAGTCGTTCAGCGGATCGCCGTCGACCTGGTGGGCGGGGACGTACCGGAAGTCCACCGAGCGGCCGTCGAGCAGCTCGTCGATCCGCACCACCAGCTCCTGGTTGGCGACGGGCTTGCCTCCGGAGGTCTTCCAGCCGTTGCGCTTCCAGCCGGGCAGCCAGGTGGTGACGGCCTTCATGGCGTACTGCGAGTCCATCCGCACTTCCAGCGGTACGGCGGGGTCGGTCGCCGCCAACAGGCGTTCCAGGGCGGTGAGTTCGGCGACGTTGTTGGTGGCCCGGCCGAGCGGCCCCGCCTCCCAGCGGGCCGGTGCCTCCGCGTCGTCGGCGACCACCCACGCCCAGCCGGCCGGTCCCGGGTTTCCCTTGGAAGCCCCGTCGCACGCGGCCACAACACGTTCACGCATGCGCACGATCATGCCATGGCCGCGCGGGGGCTCCGGCCGTCCGGTCCCGGACGGGCTCCGGTCCCGGACGGGCTCCGGTCCCGGACGGGCTCCGGTCTCAGACGGGCGTGATCTTCGGGAGGTCGCCCTCCGTCGTCGTGAGGTCGATCACCGAGAAGTTCGCGCCCTGCGGATCGGTGAGGGCGGCGAACCGGCCGAAGGGGCTGGTCATCGGCCCGAACCGCAGGACGGCGCCGAGCTTGGTCGCCTTGGCCACGGCGTCGTCGCAGTCGGGGACCGCGAAGTAGACGTTGACGTACGACGGCACCTCGGGCGGGAACTCGTCCGTCATCTTCATCCGGCCCAGCACGGTGTTCTCGCCGACGTCGAAGATGCGGAAGTCGATCGCGTCGTCCTCCATCTGCCGCGCCGTGTAGGGGAAGACCGTGCTGAAGAAGCGGTCCGCCCGCTCGGGTTCGCGGGTGAAGACCTCGGCCCAGGCGTAGCCGCCCGGGGTCTGCTCCGTCTCGAAGCCCTCGTGGGTGCCGGCCTGCCAGACGCCGAAGACGGCACCGCTGGGCTCCCGGCCCAGACACATCGTGCCGAAGTCGCCGACCTGCATCGGCTCCATCAGCACCTCGCCGCCGGCGGCGCGGATCTTCGCGGCGGTCGCGGCGGCGTCCGGGGAGGCGAAGTACAGACACCACTGCGACTGCCCCTCCTGCCCGGGCATCGGCGGGACGACGGCGGCGGTCGCCTTGCCGTCGGCGTACGCCTGGGTGTAGTTGCCGTACTCCGACGACGACTCACCGAAGGTCCAGCCCAGGACGTCGCCGTAGAAGCTCTTGGCGCCCTCGACGTCGCTGAACATCGCGTCGGCCCAGCAAGGGGTTCCCTCTGGTTGTACGGCCATGACCGCGCCTTCCGCTGAGATGACTTTCGTGATGACTCTGTGGAGTGGACTGCGTCCGGTTCGGAGTGGACGGTGTCCGGTTCCTCACGCTAGTCACCCGCCCGTCGGGCCGCGCGCCGAACCACGGCACGCGCTGTCCGGGTTTCGAGGCCGCGTTCCCCCGAACAGGTGAACGCCGGGCCATGCCCATGATCGCGGGCGTGCGGAAGCACCGGACGGCCGTGGTTGTGCCCAGGGTGCACCCTCCGCCCCGTCCGCCCGGACCGCACCTCACGGCGCACGAAGCCGCCCCTCGCACGCCGTACCCGTCCGTCACGGAGGGTGTTTGGCTGATGCCGCGGATCAGCGAACCGATCTCCCTGGAGGGAATGTGTCCACAGTGGACAGCGCCACCGGTCCCGCCCTCGACGAACCCGCCCCCGAGCCCGCCGCCGACCGACAGCTCACCAGCCTCGGCACCCAGGCGGCCCGGCAGCTCGCCACCACGCACAAGTCCGAGCCCCAGATGCAGGCCATCAGCTCGCGCTGGCTGCTGCGCATGCTGCCCTGGGTGGACGTCAAGGGCGGCACGTACCGGGTCAACCGCCGGCTCCAGCTCAAGGTCGGCCGGGACCGGGTGCAGTTCGAGCAGAACGGCGGGGACGACGTCCGGGTCGTCCCGCGCACCCTCACCGAACTGCCCGCCCTGCGCGGCTACTCCGACGACGAGGCCCTCACGGAGCTGTCCTCACGGTTCCGGGCGCGGGAGGTCCGGGCCGGTCAGGTGATCGCCGAGGCGGGTCGGCCGGTGACCGAGGCGTATCTCGTCGCGCACGGCCGGTTCACCCGCTTCACCGCCGGACCCTACGGCGAGGAGGAGATCACCGGGGTCCTCTCCGGCGGCGACCAGGTGGGCGAGGAGGCGATCGGCCGGGACGATCCGCTCTGGCCCGCCTCGGTGCGCGCCGAGACCGCGGGGGTGCTGCTGGCGGTGCCCTGGGACGAACTGCGCGCGTTCGTCGCCCGGGTGCCGTCCCTCGCCGCGCATCTGACGGCGTACGCGGCGCGGCAGCGGCGGCCGATGAACCGCAAGGGTGAGGCCGAACTGCCGCTCCAGGCGGGCCATGTGGGCGAGCCGACCATCGGCGGAGGCTTCGTCGACTACGAACTCTCGCCGCGCGAGTACGAGTTGTCGCTGACCCAGACCGTGCTGAAGGTGCACACCCGGGTCGCCGACCTCTACAACGACCCGATGAACCAGACCCAGCAGCAACTGCGCCTGACGGTCGAGGAGATCCGGGAGCGCCAGGAGTGGGAGCTGGTGAACAACCGGGAGTTCGGGCTGCTGCCGAACATCGACTACGGCCAGCGGGTGAGCACCCTCACCGGCCCGCCGACCCCGGACGACATGGACGAACTGCTGTCCATGCGGCGGAAGACCAAGCTGTTCCTGGCCCATCCGAAGGCGATCGCCGCGTTCTTCCGGCAGTGCAACCGGCGCGGTCTGACGCCGGGCACGGCGAACGTCGAGGGGCACGAGATCCCCGCCTGGCGCGGGGTGCCGATCTTCCCGTGCAACAAGATCCCGGTGAGCGAGCGGCACACCACCAGCATCATCGCGCTGCGCACCGGGGAGAGTTCCCAGGGCGCCGTCGGCCTGTACCAGACGGGCATCCCGGAGGAGTTCCAGCCCGGTCTGAACGTGCGCTTCATGGGGATCGACGGCACCGCCATCGTCCGCTACCTCGTCACCGCGTACTACTCGCTGGCACTGCTGGTGCCCGACGCGGCCGGGGTGCTGGAGAACGTCCAGCTCGGCCGGACGGCCGAGTGACGCCCGTGAGCACAGCGGACACGACCGGCAGTCACACGACCGGCAGACACACGACCGGCGGGGCCGCCCTGCCCGGCCCGCCGAATCTCGCCGCGAGCGTGCGGGCCCGGGCCGGGGTCCGGCGCGGCGGCGCGATCCCCGGGCTGCACCACCGTGAGGTCGCCCCGGCCGACCCGGAGAAGGCCGCGGAGGTGGACCGCCGGCTGGAGGAGTGGGCGCGCGGCCTCGACCTGTTCCCGGCCGCGTGGAACGGCGACTTCGCGGGGTTCCAGTTCGGGCGGGCCGTGGTGCTCCAGCACCCCGGCGCGGCCGACCTGGAGCGGCTCACGGCGGCGGGCAGGCTGCTGCTGGCCGAGAACATGGTCGACAGTTGCTACTGCGAGGAGGACGAGGGCCGGGGCGCGTCCCGCAGCGGACTCGGCGGCCGACTGGTCCTCGCGCAGTCCGCGCTCGACCCGTACCAGGGTCCGCCCGGGTTCCAGGAGGAGTGGGCGCGGGGCATGCAGGCCGACGGCCCGCTGCGCTCGTACCACTGGGCGCTGAAGGACTTCGCCGCGCTGGCCACGCCCAGCCAGACCGACCGGTTCGTGCACGACATCGCCCGGCTGCACCTCGGCTATCTCGCCGAGGCGGCCTGGAGCGAGACCCGGTACGTGCCGTGGATCTGGGAGTACCTGGTGATGCGGCAGTTCAACAACTTCCGGCCGTGTCTGTCGATCGTCGACGCGGTCGACGGCTACGAACTGCCCGAGCAGCTCTACGCCCGCCCGGAGATCCAGCGGGTGACGGCGCTCGCCTGCAACGCCACCACGATCGTCAACGACCTGTACTCCTTCACCAAGGAGCTGGCGTCCGACCCCACCCATCTGAACCTGCCGCAGGTCGTCGCCGCCGCCGACCGCTGCGGTCTGAAGGCCGCCTATCTGCGGTCGGTCGAGATCCACAACCAGATCATGGCGGCGTTCGAGGAGGAGTCCGCCGTCCTCGCCGCCCTCTCGCCGCTCGTCGAGCGCTATCTGCGCGGTCTGTCGGACTGGGTGGCCGGCAACCACGAGTGGCACGCGACCAACACCCACCGCTACCACCTGCCCGACTACTGGTGACCAGCGCGTCACCGACGACCTGTCCACGACCTGTCCCACAGAACACGCAAGGAGCAACCGTTGACCCTGACCCCCGACGCCCTCGCCGCGACCGTGCAGGTGCCGACCCAGTCCGTCTACCAGAACCGGGTCGCGGACTACTGGAACGCGGAGGAGAACCCGGTCAACCTCGAACTGGGCCGGATCGACGACCTGTACCACCATCACTACGGCATCGGCGCCGCCGACCGGACGGTGCTCGACGAGCCCGACCCCGCTCTGCGCAAGGAGCGGGTCACCGCCGAACTGCACCGCCTCGAACATGCCCAGGCCGAGGTGCTCGCCTCCCGGCTCGGCCCGCTCACCCCGGACGACCGGGTCTTCGACGCCGGCTGCGGGCGCGGCGGCGGCAGCGTCACGGCCCATCTGCGGTACGGCTGCCACGCCGACGGGGTGACCATCTCCGCCAAGCAGGCGGCGTTCGCCGACGAGCAGGCGCGCAAGCGGGGCATCGACGACAAGGTGCGCTACCACCATCGCAACATGCTGGACACCGGCCTGGAGACGGGCGCGTACGCGGCGTCCTGGAACAACGAGTCGAGCATGTACGTCGAGCTGGACCTGCTCTTCGCCGAGCACGCCCGGCTGCTGCGCCGCGGCGGTCGGTACGTCGTCGTCACCGGCTGCTACAACGACACCTACGGGCGGGCGTCGCGGGAGGTGTCGCAGATCAACGCCCACTACATCTGCGACATCCACCCGCGGTCGGAGTACTTCAGGGCGATGGCCCGCAACCGGCTGGTGCCGGTCCATGTGGAGGACCTCACCGAGGCGACGATCCCGTACTGGGAGCTGCGCAGCGAGGCCGAGCATCTCGTCACGGGCATCGAGGAGACGTTCCTGACGGCGTACCGGAACGGCAGTTTCCAGTATCTGCTGATCGCGGCGGACCGGATCTGACGCAGCCGGTCAGGAGCCGTCGTAGGCGCTCCGGAGGGCGGCCAGGTCGAGTTTGCCCATGGCGAGCATGGCCTTCATGGCGCGGGCCGCCTTCTCCTGGTCGCCGCCGGTGATCATCTCCATGAGCGCGGTGGGGACGACCTGCCAGGACACGCCGTACTTGTCCTTGAGCCAGCCGCAGGGGCCGGGCTCACCGCCGCCGTCGAGGAGCCGGTCCCAGTAGAAGTCGATCTCGGCCTGGTCGGCGCAGTCGATCTGGAAGGAGATCGCCTCGTTGAACGTGAACTCGGGGCCGCCGTTCAGCGCGACGAACTTCTGGCCGTTCGCGGTGAACTCCACGGTGAGCACGGTGCCGGCGGGTCCCGGTCCGGCCTCGGTGTAGCGGGTCACGTCCCCGATCCGGGAGTTCTTGAAGATCGACACGTAGTGGTGGGCGGCCTCCTCGGCCTGGCCGTCGAACCAGAGACACGTGGTGAATCCGTCGGTGCTCATGAGTACCTCCTGTGCGCGGGACGCGGTCGTGCGCCGCGGTCTGATGCGGTCGTCAATGTCGACTCCGGGGCGGCGCGGAACTCATCGCTTCGCCCGTGGCGAATCTGCCGCGGGCAGAGAAGCGGCGTCCGGACGCCACGCCGGGCCAACAGTGGATCCGACGACGTTCCCCGGACGACAAGGAGTTCCGATGACCACCACGACCCCGCTCGCGCCACGGGCCGAGGAGGGCGACACCGCGCCCACCCGGTTCGACGACCATCTCGCCGCCCAACTGCTCGGGCAGCGCATCGTCCTGCTCGGCACCCAGGTCGACGAGGTCTCCGCCAACCGGGTCTGCGCGCAGTTGCTCGTCCTGTCGGCGGAGGACCCGCGCACCGACATCGCCCTGTACATCAACAGCCCGGGCGGGTCGGTCCACGCGGGTCTGGCCATCTACGACACCATGCGGCTGATCCCCAACGACGTCTCGACGCTCGCCATGGGGTTCGCGGCCAGCATGGGACAGTTCCTGCTCTGCGTCGGCACGCCGGGCAAGCGGTTCGCGCTGCCGAACGCGCGGATCATGATGCACCAGCCGTCGGCCGGGATCGGCGGCACCACCGCGGACATCGAGATCCAGGCGGAGAACCTGGAGTTCACCAAGCGGACCATCGAGCGGATCACCGCGGAGCACACCGGCCGCTCCCCGGAGACCGTCTCCCGCGACGGCGACCGCGACCGCTGGTTCACGGCCGAGGAGGCCAGGGAGTACGGCATGGTGGACCGGGTGGTGGAGTCGCTCGCCGACGTCCGCCCGGCCTCCGCGCGGCGACGGGCGGGGCTGTGACATGGGGACCTACACGATTCCGAACGTCGTCGAGCGCACCCCGCGGGGCGAGCGGTCCTACGACGTGTTCAGCCGGCTGCTGTCCGAGCGGATCATCTTCATCGGCACCGAGATCGACGACGGCGTCGCCAATGTCGTCATCGCGCAACTCCTCCATCTGGAGTCGGAGGCACCCGACCAGGAGATCGCCATCTACCTCAACTCCCCCGGCGGCTCGTTCACCTCGCTGATGGCGATCTACGACACGATGACGTTCGTGCAGTCGCCCGTCTCCACCTGCTGTGTGGGGCAGGCGGCGTCCACGGCGGCCGTCCTGCTGGCGGGCGGTGACCCGGGGCGGCGGTTCGTGCTGGAGCACGCGCGGGTGCTGCTGGGGCAGCCGGCCAGCGGCGGCAGCCGGGGCACGGTCTCCGACCTGGCCCTCCAGGCCCACGAGATGATCCGGATCCGCGCCCAGGTGGAGGAGGTGCTCGCCCGGCACACCCGCCACGACATCGCCACCCTGCGCGCGGACATGGACCGCGACAAGGTGTTCACCGCGCGGGAGGCGGTGGCGTACGGACTGGCCGACGAGGTGCTGAAACGGCGTCCGGGCGGCGTCTGAGACCGCCGGGCCGGGTCCACCCGTCCCGTCCACCTCGGGGTGGACCCGGCCCGGCTCGCCCCAGGACGAGCCGGGCCGGGCTGTCGTCAGGCGGCCAGGCACAGCCCGTCGTGCGACGCGCGCGTCGTCGTCGTACGGAACGGCACGGCGGTCGTCGTACGCAGCGGTACGGCGGTCGTCGTACGGATCCGGGCGGGCCGGCGGCCGGTTGCGCGGGTGAGTTCGCCGTGCGCCCGGGCCAGCAGGTCGCCGAGGCTCAGGCCGAGGGCCTGGGCGGCGGCCGCGAGGACCTCCGAGGACGCCTCCTTGCGGCCGCGCTCCACCTCCGACAGATAGGGCAGCGAGATCCGGGCCTCGTCCGCGACGTCCTTCAACGTGCGGTCCTGCGCCTGGCGTTCACGGCGCAGGACGTCTCCGACCAGGTCGCGCCAGAGCGGCTCTCTCGGGGTGTTCGGCTTCGTCGTCGGTTCGGTCACCTTCCCAGCCTAGGAGTCCCCGCCGTCACCGAAAGTCCCCGGCGTTGCGCTCTCGGTGGAATCGGTCGGGATTCGTAGGCATGCCCCGGCCGACCCGGGGTACGCGCCCCCTGAGAGCAGTAGCCGTGGCACCGTGACTTTTCTTGGGAGTGGCAATGCAGACCGCCGTGATCCGGTCGGAGGCACAGGCCGTCGTCCACACCGCACCACTGCCGGGAGTCGACGACCCGCGGACCGTCGCGCCCCGCGACGCCCGGGAGCTGTCCCGCCAGTTCTTCCAGCGGCTCGCCGTCCTCGAAGAGGGCACCCACGACTACCAGTACGCGCGCAACACGCTCATCGAGATGAACATGTCCCTGGTGCGGTTCGCCGCCGGGCGGTTCCGCAACCGCGGTGACGACATGGAGGACATCGTCCAGACCGGGATGATCGGCCTGATCAAGGCGATCGACCGGTTCGAGATCTCGCGCGAGGTGGAGTTCACGTCGTTCGCCCTGCCGTACATCGTCGGTGAGATCAAGCGGTTCTTCCGGGACACCACGTGGGCGGTCCACGTGCCGCGGCGGCTCCAGGAGCTGCGGGTGGAGCTGGCCAAGGCGCGCGACGAGCTGGCCGGCCGGCTGGACCGGGAGCCGACGGTGACGGAGCTGGCGACGCTGATGAACATCCCGGAGAAGGAGGTCGTGGAGGCGCAGATCGCCGCCAACGGCTACAACTCCTCCTCCCTCGACGCGGCGCTCACCGGCGACGGCCCCGAGAACGGCGAGTCGGTCCTCGCCGACTTCATCGGTGTGGAGGAGGACGGGCTGCGGCTGGTCGAGGACTTCCACGCGCTGGCCCCGCTGATGGCCGGGCTGAGCGAGCGCGACCGGCAGATCCTGCATCTGCGGTTCGTCGAGGAGGCCACCCAGGCGGAGATCGGCGAGCGGCTCGGCTGCTCCCAGATGCATGTCTCCCGGCTGATCAAGCGGATCATCGCCCGGCTGCGGGAAGGGATGCTGGGCGAGCTGGACCGGGTCTGACGGGTCCGACGGGCCCGGTCACCCGGTCAGCCGCAGCAGGGCCCGGACCCGCTTGCCGACCGGCACGCGCTCGGCGGTGACCTCCTCCGCCAGCGCGTGCACGATCTCCAGACCGTGCCGCCCGATCCGCTCGGGGTCCTTGGGGAAGCGCAGGGGCAGCGCGTCGCTGCTGTCGTAGACGCACACCGTGACGGACTCGGCCGTGCCCTCCAGTTCCAGGATGTACGGGCCGTTGCTGTGCCGGTCGGCGTTGGTGACCAGTTCGCTCACCACGAGCAGTACCGCGCCGCTCTCGCGGTCGCCGATGCGCGCGCACCATTCGGTCCTGAGCTGTTCGACGAAGCGGGCGGCGAAGCCGCGGGCCTCCGCGATGGAACCGGACTCGCCGGTGAAATGGGCCGCCCGCCGGAGCGGTTCCACGGGGACGTCGAAACCGGTCGGTATCACTGCCCCGTCCAGATGGTCGGTCATGCTGTTCTCTCTCCGAAGCCGGACTGGCCGGACGTCTGGCCGGACGTCTCTGCATCTGTCCTCGTACCCCGTGCCGCGCCCGGCAGTCCCGTCACCTTCACCCCGGGCGTGGCGGGCCGCCGAGGACGGGTGGTGCGGACGCGGAAGGCCGCGCCCGGCGGGCGGGCGGGCCCGGTGCTGCTTAGCGTGGCAGGGTGAGCCCCCACCGCCCCTCCGGCCAGGCCCGCACCACCCGCACCACCCTCTTCGCCCGGCACGGCTGGGTCGCGGCGTTCGGTACGGCGCTGGCCGCACTCCTCGCCATGCTGGTCGTGGCCGCGCTGGGCCTGTGGGCGGCCGGTGCCGCGGATCTGCCCGACGGCGCCTTCCCCCGGGTGGTCGCGGCGACCGTGGTGACGGCCGTCGGCGGCACGGTGGAGCTGTCCGGGGACGCGGGTGACCTCGCGGGCGCGGACACCGGGATGACGCTGCTGCCGCTGTCCGTCACGCTCACCGGGGCGCTCGTCGTCGGCGCCGGCTTTCTGCGGCCGCTGCGGCACCGGGCGGTCGCGGGCGCCGGTGAGCTGGCCGGCTGGGCGGCCCGGATCGCCGTGCTGTGGCTGCTGGGTCTGCTGGCCCTGGCGCTCGCGGCCCGGCAGACCTTCGCGGTCTCCCTCGGTGACGACGCCCTGAACAGCCTCGGCGAACTCTTCGGGATCAACCCGGAGGTCGGCTTCGCCGCGGACGTGCCGCTCACCCTCGTGGTGGGGCTGGTGTGGCTCGCCGGTGTCCTGCTGCTGGCGCTGCTGGTCGCGCGCGGGGCCCCGCTGCCGGGCGGGCTGCTGCGCCTCCAGGAGTCGGTGCGGCCGGCCGCGTACGCGATGGTCGCGCTGCTGCTGGCCTGGGTGGTGCTGGGGATCGTCGTCACGCTGGTGGTGGCGGCGACCCGCGGGCATGTCGCGGAGACCTTCGCGGTCGCGCTGTTGGGGCTGCCCAACGTGGTGTGGCCGGCGCTCACGATCGGTATGGGCGGGACCTGGAACGGCAGGGTCGAGGGCCCGTTCGGGCTGCCGATGCCGCATGTCCTGGACGAGGTGCTGCGCGGCGAGGACACCGCCGCGGTGAACCTGCGCTCGCTCGCCGAGCAGGACGGCCGGGTGTGGTGGCTCGTCGCCGTGAACGCCGTCCTGCTGGTGGCCGCCGGGTTCGTGACGGCGGCGCGGTCCCCGGCCCGGACCCGGCTGTGGGAGCACGCCGTACGGATGGCGACGGCGCTGCTGCTCACGGTGCTGATGATCTGTCTGATCTGCCGGATCTCCGCGCACTACGGTCTGACCGTGCTGGGTATCAGCGAGGTCGGCGGGCTCTCCGGCGAACTGGTGCTGCGCCCCGACGTGTGGCCGATGCTGGGGCTGGCCGTGCTGTGGGGGCTGGTCACGGGCTTCCTGGGCGGGCTGCTGGCCCGGCGGGTGCGGCGGCGGGGCGAGGTCCCTCCGGCCTGACGGGCGCCGGGGCGGGCCGGTCACGACCTGCGCATGACCGCCGGTTCGCGGCGGCGCAGCAGCCGCGAGACCACGAACCCGAGGACCGCCGAGAGCACCACGAGCATCGCGATGTTCAGCAGCCAGACGTCGGTCGCGTGCCGGAACATCGGGTCCGCGGTGAGGTCGCCGGGGACCGTCCGGGACAGCTCGATGGTGCCGGCCATCGCGCCGAGCGCCCAGCGGGACGGCACGAGCCAGGACACCTGTTCGAGACCGACCACGCCGTCGAGTTTCAGCAGGGCGCCGCAGAACACCACCTGGACGATGGCGAGCAGCACGAGGAGCGGCATCGTCACCTCCTCCTTGCGGACGAGCGCCGAGATGACCAGGCCGAGCATCATCGCGGTGAACGCCAGCAGGGCCACGGCGACGGCGATCTCGATCAGGGGTGGCAGCAGGACGCCCTTCCCGTCCGGTGCGCCGAGGTCGACGCCGAGCAGGGCGACGAGGGTGAGCACCACCGCCTGGACGACGGTCACGGCGCCCAGGACGACCACCTTGGACATCAGATACGCCGACCGGGAGAGGCCGACGGCCCGTTCGCGCTGGTAGATCACCCGTTCCTTGACGAGTTCGCGCACGGCGTTGGCGGCGCCGGTCAGGACACCGCCGACGCACAGGATGAGCAGGGCGTTCAGCGCGGTCTCCCGGGTGAGTTCGCCGCCGGCCAGGGCGCGGGCCATGGCGCCCATCACGAACGGCAGCGCGATCATGACGGCCAGGAAGGTGCGGTCGGCGGCGAGCGCGGCCGCGTAGCGGCGGACCAGGGTGCCGAGCTGGGCGCCGCGGCTGCGGGGCCGGGCCGGCGGCAGCATGACGACCGGTCCCGACCGGGTCAGCCGGGGCTGGGCGTCGTCGTCCAGGACGTACTGCCGGTGCTGGGGTGAGCGGCGGTACTCCCCCGCCCAGTCCCGGCCCTGGTCGCGTTCGAACGCCTCGAACGCCTCGGGCCAGTGCTCGCAGTCGAAGAATTCGAGCGCCTCGCCGGGCGGGCCGTAGTAGGCGATCCGGCCGCCGGGCGCGAGGACGAGGAGCCGGTCGCAGACGTCGAGGCTGAGGACGCTGTGGGTGACGACGACGACCGTACGGCCGTCGTCGGCGAGGTCGCGCAGCATGTGCATCACCGAGCGGTCCATGCCGGGGTCGAGGCCGGAGGTCGGCTCGTCCAGGAAGAGCAGCGAGGGCTTGGTGAGCAGTTCGAGGGCGACGCTGACGCGTTTGCGCTGGCCGCCGGAGAGGCTGTGCACATGCTGGTCGGCGCGCTGTTCGAGGCCCAGTTCGCGGATGACCTCCTCCACCCGCTCACGGCGTTCGGCCTTGGCGGTGTCCTGGGGGAAGCGCAGTTCGGCGGCGTAGCCGAGGGCGGCGCGCACGGTGAGCTGGGCGTGCAGGATGTCGTCCTGCGGGACCAGGCCGATGCGCTGGCGCAGTTCGGCGTAGTCGCGGTAGAGGTCGCGGCCGTCGTAGACGACCGTGCCCTGGTCGGCGGGGCGCAGCCCGGTGAGGGCGTTGAGCAGGGTGGACTTGCCGGCGCCGCTGGGCCCGACGACGGCGAGGAGGCATTTCTCGCCGACGGGGAAGGAGACGTGGTCGAGCAGGACCTTGCGGCCGCGGTCGACGGCGACGGTGAGGTCCTGGACGTCGAGGGAGACCTCGCCGGTGTCGACGTACTCCTGGAGTTCGTCGCCGACCAGGGAGAACGCGGAGTGGCCGATGCCGACGATGTCGCCGGGGCCGACGGGGGCGCGGCCGACGGGCAGGCCGTTGAGGTAGGTGCCGTTGTGGCTGCCGAGGTCGACGATCTCGTAGCCGCCGCCGGGCAGGGCGCGCAGTTCGGCGTGCCGGCGCGAGACCACGAGGTCGTCCACGACCAGGTCGTTCTCGGCGGCGCGGCCGATACGGACGGTGCGGGTCGGCAGCGGGTGGACGGTGGCCGGGCTGCGGAAGGTGACGGTGTGGGCGGGCATCGACACGGAGGCGGGGCGCTGCGGGGCCGGGGCGGGGCGGTCGGCGAGGACGGCGCACGGGCCGTCGGAGGGGCTGCCGAACCGGATGACGCTGCCGGGGCCGACGGTCCACTGGCGGATCCGGTGGCCGTCGGCCCAGGTGCCGTTGGTGCTCTGGGCGTCCTCCAGGGTCCAGTGGTCGCCGTCGGGTCTGAGCACCGCGTGGTGCCAGCTCACGCGGGCGTCCTCGATGACGATGTCGCTGTTGGGGTCCCGTCCCACGCGATAGGCGCGAGTCGGGTCGATCACCGTGGAGCCCGTATCGGTCTCCAGCACGAGTTCGGGCGCCGTCGGGGCAGCGGGCCATCGGTCCACCATGGTCGAATTCTATAGATTCACCCGTTTGCCCGCTCTACGGCGGATGACGTATTCGTCGGCGGCGTCTCAGCCGACGGGCAGGACGAGTGCCGGGAGGGTGCGCTGCATGCGCAGGGCGTCGACGGACTCGGCGAGCAGTTCGTACTCGGTGGTGTCGTCGCTGACCGCGATCCGGACCAGTCGGCCGCCCGCCAACTCGTCGGCCACCAGCTCCTGTTGTCCCAGGTCGGCGCACCAGGCCCGGAGCAGTTCGGGGACGTCCGGCACCGTGGGGGACACGGGGACCAGGGAGTTGGGCGGTAAGTGCTCGTTCTCGGGCCGTGGATCGAGGCGTTCGGCCATCCACGAGGCCCGGTCGCGCAGCCACCACAGGGCGAGGGCCAGGGTGGGCGCGCGATAGGTGCCGAGCGGTACGCCGATGCGCCGGCCGTCGCAGACACCGTACGCGGTGACATGGCACAGGAATTCGTCGTGCACGCCTCTCTCCCCCGCTGTCCGCTCTGCCGGCCGGGCCTCGCTTTCGGGACGTACTGAGGGGGACGAACTGCCCCTGACCTTCGAGTATGTTGACTGCTGAAACACTGTCACCATGACTTTCCGGCCAGTCTGTTGGCATATTCCATCGACGCTCATGACCGGATTGCGGCGGGCCCGTGGCCCGTCTTCATTACCCGAGGGGTAATCGACCCGCGCGGCGGCGGGCGGGCAAGGTGGTCGCACCGGATCGGCACCGACCGCGATCCGGGTCCTGACCAGTACCGACGACCTCTCTGGGGGCTGATTCACCATGTCCGCGACCACCGACCGTTACGAGAACGCCGTCGCCCGTTACTTCGAGGCTTGGAACGCTCGGGAGCCCGAGGCCCTCGCCGGGGCCGTCGCCGCCGCGTGGGCGGTGGACGGCGGCTACACCGACCCTCTGGCCGACGTCCGGGGGCACGAGGGGATCGCGGCCGTGGTGTCGGCGGCGCACGCGCAGTTCCCCGGTTTCGCCTTCCGGCTCACCGGCCGGGTGGACGGGCACCACGACACCGCCCGCTTCTCCTGGGAGCTGGTGCACGAGGCCGACGGTTCGGCGCCGGTGGCCGGGTCCGACGTCGTCACGCTGGACGCGGACGGCCGCATCACGTCGGTCCTCGGCTTCCTGGACCGGGTGCCGGCCGGGGCGTGAGAAAGGGGGCGGCGGCCGGGGTGTGACACCGGCCGACGCCCCCGCTCTCCCGTCTCAGCCGTCTCGGCCGTCTCAGCCGTCTCAGCCGTTGATCACCGCGTCGATCCGGGCCAGCTCGTCCTCCTCGAAGTCCAGGTGGGCGAGCGCGCCCACGCTGTCCTCGATCTGGCGGGCGCTGCTCGCGCCGACCAGCGCGGAGGTCACCCGGCCGCCGCGCAGCACCCAGGCCAGCGCGAGCTGGGCGAGGGACTGGCCGCGGGACTTCGCGATGTCGTCGAGGGCGCGCAGCTTGCCGACCAGTTCCTCGGTGAGCGCGTCGGAGTTCAGGAACGGACTGTCGCTCGCCGCGCGGGAGCCCTCCGGGATGCCGTCGAGGTAGCGGGAGGTCAGTACGCCCTGCTCCAGCGGGGAGAAGACGATCGAGCCGACCTGGAGTTCGTCCAGCGCGTCGAGCAGGCCCTCGCTCTCCGGGCGGCGGTCGAGCAGGGAGTAGCGCGGCTGGTGGATGAGGAGCGGGGTGCCCAGCTCGCCGAGGATCCGGGCGGCCTCCCGCGTCTGCTCCGCCGAGTAGTTGGAGACGCCGACGTAGAGCGCCTTGCCCTGCTGGACGGCGGAGTGCAGCGCACCCATCGTCTCCTCCAGCGGGGTCTCCGGGTCGGGGCGGTGCGAGTAGAAGACGTCGACGTAGTCCAGGCCCAGGCGCTTCAGGCTCTGGTCCAGGGACGACAGCACGTACTTGCGCGAACCCCACTCGCCGTACGGGCCGGGCCACATCAGATAGCCGGCCTTGGTGGAGATCACCAGTTCGTCGCGGTAGGGCGCGAAGTCGGTCTTCAGGAACTCACCGAGCGCGGACTCGGCGGCGCCGGGCGGCGGGCCGTAGTTGTTGGCCAGGTCGAAGTGGGTGATGCCGAGGTCGAAGGCGCGGCGCAGGATGGCCCGCTGCGTCTCGACCGGGCGGTCCGGTCCGAAGTTGTGCCACAGTCCGAGCGACAGCGCGGGGAGCTTGAGACCGCTGCGTCCGGTGCGCCGGTAGGGCATGTCCGCGTAACGGTCGGGGTGGGCGGTGTACAACGCGACTCCAGGGGGGTTGGCACGGAGGGAACCGCTCACCACTCTGGCCCCACCTGCGGGTAGTGGTCCAACAGAAGAATCCGATGATATTCAGCGGATACTCTTCTCAATCATGGAGCTACGCCATCTTCAGCACTTCGTCGCCGTCGCCGAGGACCAGCATTTCACCCGGGCCGCCGAACGGCTGATGGTGTCCCAGTCGGGTCTGTCCGCGTCGATCCGGGCGCTGGAGCGCGAGCTGCGCGCGCCGCTGTTCGTACGGACCACCCGCCGGGTGACGCTCACGGAGGCGGGCCGGGCCCTGCTGGCGGAGGCGGAGCGGATCCTGGCGCAGGTCAGGGCGGCGCACGAGGCGGTGGCCGCCGTACAAGGCGTGGTGCGCGGCACGCTGTCGGTGGGCACCGAGCAGTGCATCGCCGGGGTGGACGTGGCGGGGCTGCTCGCGGCGTTCCGGCGCCGCCATCCGGACGTGGAGATCCGGCTGCGGCAGACCGGCTCGGGCGCGCTCGGCGAGGAGGTCGCGGCGGGCCGGCTGGACCTGGCCTTCGCCTACCGCACCCAGGCGGACACCGACCAACTGCGGTGCGTACCGCTGGCCGGCGAGCCGATGTACGTGCTGTGCCATCCCGGGCACCCGCTGGCCCGCGGGGCCGTCGCGCCGGCGCCTGCCGACGTGGCCGGCGAGGTGTTCGTCGACTTCCACCCGGACTGGGGGCCGCGCCGGGCCACCGACGCGGCCTTCGCGGCGGCGGACGTACGCCGGACGGTCGCCCTGGAGGTCAACGACGTGCACAGTCTCCTGGACCTGGTGGGCGAGAACCTCGGCATCGCCGTCGTACCGCGCCACTTCCGGCACAAGCGCGAGACCCTCACCGCGCTGCCCCTCAAGGGGACCGACGAGGTGGTCTACGAGACGGTCGCCCTGCTGCCGCCCGCCCGCTCCACCAGCCCGGCCGCCCGCGCCCTGATGACCCTGCTGGAGACCGGGGAGGCGTGAGAAGTCCCGTCGGGGAGCGGGCGGAACGGGCGGCGGGACGGCGGGGGCTGCGCGATGGTGGACGTATGCATGCGAAGGACATCCTCATCGACGGGTACGGCCGCATCCAGGAAGAAGTCCACGCCGTCGTCGAGGGCCTCGGCCCCGACGTCCTGGACGCCCGGCCCGCCCCCGACGCGAACTCCGTCGCCTGGCTGGTCTGGCATCTCACCCGGGTCCAGGACGACCACATCGCCGACGCTTTCGGGCTGGAGCAGGTGTGGCTCGCGCAGGACTGGGAGAAACGCTTCGGACTGGACCTGCCGCGCCGCGACACCGGCTACGGGCACACCCCGGCGCAGGTCGCCGCGGTGCGGGTCGGCGACGGCTCCCTGCTGACCGGCTACCACGACGCCGTGCACGCCCAGAGCCTCCAGGCGCTGCGCGCGGTGACCGCGGCGGACCTGGAACGCGTCGTGGACGAGCGCTGGGATCCGCCGGTCACGCTGGGCGTACGGCTGGTCAGCGTCCTGTCCGACGATCTCCAGCACGTCGGACAGGCCGCCTATGTGCGCGGGCTGCTTCAGAGCGCGGACGCGTAGCCCGGCAGGACGACGTCCTCGATGAGGGCCTTGCGCTCGTCGAACGGCAGGAACGCGCTCTTCACGGCGTTCACGGTGACCGCGCGCAGGTCCTCGGCGCCCCAGCCGGCCTCCTCGACGAGCAGGGTCATCTCGCGGGTCATCGTGGTGCCCGACACCAGACGGTTGTCGGTGTTGAGGGTGACCCGGAAGCCGAGGTCCTTCAGCGCGGTGATCGGGTGCTCGGCGATGGAGGTCGCGGCGCCGGTCTGGAGGTTGGAGGTGGGGCACATCTCCAGCGCGATCCGGCGGTCCCGCACCCAGCCGGCCAGGCGGCCGAGCTTGCCGTCCACGATGTCGTCGGTGATGCGCACGCCGTGGCCGATGCGCTGGGCGCCGCACACCTGGAGGGCCTGGTGGATGCTGGGCAGACCGTGGGCCTCGCCGGCGTGGATGGTGAAGGGGACGTTCTCGCGGCGCAGGTGCGCGAAGGCGTCCAGGTGGTCGGCGGGCGGGAAGCCGTCCTCGGCGCCGGCGATGTCGAAGCCGACGACGCCCGCGTCCCGGAAGGCGACCGCGAGGTCGGCGGTGGCCCGGGTGCGGTCCCACATCCGCATCCCGCACAGCAGGGTGCCGACCCGGACCGGCGTACCCGCCGCGGCGGCCTTCGCCATACCGGCGGCCAGGCCCTCCTGCACGGTCTCGACGACCTCGGCGAGGGTGAGCCCGCCGTTCAGCATCAGCTCGGGGGCGTAGCGCACCTCGCCGTAGACCACGCCGTCGGCCGCCAGGTCGAGCACGTACTCCTCGGCCGTGCGCAGCAGGCCCTCGCGGGTCTGCATCACGGCGAGGGTGTGCTCGAAGGTGGCTATGTAGCGCACCAGGTCGCCCGAGTTGGCGGCCTCGACGTACCAGGCGGCCAGCTCACCGGGGTCGGTGGTGGGCAGCGTGTGCCCGGCGGACTCCGCCAGTTCGACGACGGTGGCGGGGCGCAGGCCGCCGTCGAGGTGGTCGTGCAGGACGGCCTTGGGGAGCCGGCGGAGCGTGTCGGCGTCGAGACGGGGTGCGGTCGGGGCGGCGGGGGCAGTCGGTGCGCTCATGTACGTGTTCCTCGGCAGTGGTGCTGGGCTGTGGTGCGGGTGGGGCGGACGGCGCGGGGGCGGGGGCCGGTCAGGCGGTGGCGGGCTGGAGCAGGTCCCAGCGGTTGCCGTGCAGGTCCTGGAAGACGGCGACGGAGCCGTACGGCTCGTGCCGGGGCTCCTCCAGGAAGGTCACCCCGGCGGCGAGCATCCGGGCGTGGTCGCCCGCGAAGTCGCCGGTGTGCAGGAAGAAGCCGACGCGGCCGCCGGTCTGGTCGCCGACCCTGGCCCGCTGGGCGTCGTCCTTGGCGCGGGCGAGCAGCAGACCGGTGCCCTCCTGGTGCGCGCCGGGGCGCACGACGACCCACCGGGAGCCGTCGGGCCGCGGCTCGTCCTCGACGAGCGCGAACCCGAGCGCCTCCGTGTAGAAGCGGATCGCCTCGTCGTAGTCGTCGACGACAAGGGTGACCAGGGCGATGCGTGACATCGGGGCCTTCCGTGAGCCTGCGGCAGTGCGTGCACTGAGGTGATTGACGGGAGAGGTTATACGTAAAACGTACGGCACGCCAATCCCTGCGGTGCCGGTCTTCGGTGCCGGGTCTTCGGTGCTCGGGGGTCAGTGCTCGGGCCGCGGGCGGATCCTGATCATCGTCGTGTCGTCCCGCTCGATCGCGCGGGCCGCGCGCAACTCGGTGACCAGGCGTTCGAAGGCGGGCTCGTCCACCTGCCGGACGACCTGCCACCAGGCCGCCGCGCCCGGCCCCGCGCCGGTGTGGCCGTGGGTGAGCAGGGTCTCGGCGAGGGCGTCGGAGACCAGCAGGACGGTGTCCTGGCCGTCGAGCCGGCCCTGGTAGTGGTGGATCCGGTCGGCGGCGAGGGGTTCGGCGGCGCTGAGCAGGTCGGGGTGCGAGCCGAACAGCGCGGCGTCGCCGAGCGGGAAGGCCCGCAGCAGCGCGTCCCCCCGGAGGTGGAGCAGACAGGAGTCGCCGACCGCCACCGCCTCGAAGCTCCAGCCCTCGGGCGCCGGCCGCAGCCGCATGCCCAGGAAGGTGGCCTTGGCGACGCCCCGGGCCTCGGCGTCCTCCAGCCAGAAGTCGGCCGGCCTGCGATGCGTCTCCTGGCCGTCGGCGCCCATGACCGCGGCGGCCGCGTTCCCCTTGCGCCGCTCGGCCTCCCGCTCGCTCCACTTCTCGCGGCAGCGGTCCACCCAGTGCACCAGGGACTCCGGGGAGTGGTCGGGGCCCTCGGTGACATACTCCCGCGCCAGCAGCCGGGCCCACGGTCCGGCCCGGAAGGCGGAGCTGGCGCCGTCGCACAGGGCGAAGGCCCGCCGGTCGCCGGAGACGGCCACCGCGTCCCGCCATTCCTCCGGGCACTCCGGGGTGGCGGGAACCCGGTACACATGTACGTCCACGCCGGTGCCCGCCCCCACGCCCACCCCGGCCTCGCTCACAGCGTGCCGACGTTCAGCGCCTTGACGACGGCCGCGAGGTCGGCGTTGCAGACGAACCCGCGCGCGCCCTCCCCGGGGCGGGGCTGGCCGTGCCGTTCGGCGTCGGTCCTGGCGTACTCCAGCATCCGGGAGGTCAGGACGGAGGAGGTGTGGAACAGGCCCGCCGTGTAGCGGTCCGGCAGACCGGCCGGGTCGCTGGGGAAGAGGACCGGCTCGGCCGCCCGCGCGGCCACGGCCACGTTGAACATGCTGAGCGGCCCCTCGATGGTCCGCAGCGCCACCAGCCGGTCGACGCGTCCGGCGACGTCGTCCAGGGTGCCGTCGGTCGCCTCGCCGTCGGTGATGTTGATGACGACCGGCGCCGGGGAGTCCTGGTGCGCGGCGACCCAGCCGGCCGCGAAGTCGTGCGCCAGGTCGAGGGCGGCGCACATCATCGTCTGGCCGTCGGCGACCGGTTCCAGCCAGACGGGCCAGGACTGGCCGTCCGGCTCCTCGTGGATCCGCAGGAACGAGTCCGCCAACTGGGGTGCGGAGACCATAGGGTTGGCGAATCCGTCGCCGTTCTTCAGCAGCGGCCGCACCCGGTCGGAGTAGCCGATCAGGGCGATGTCGAAGTAGTGCCGGGGCCCCTTGTCGTCGACCACACAGCGCTGCACGAGCTGCATCAGCAGACGGTTGGTGGTGTCGGCCAGGGCCTCGGCCTTGGACCGGCCGACGGCGCCCAGCATGGGGGCGGACATGGAGTACGACTGGTCGAGGAGCAGGATGAAACAGGCCGGGTGCCGGCGGTCGACGCGGGTCGTCTGGTTCATGGGTCGCCTCCGTCCCCCCACGGTCGCGGGGTGAAGTGGTCCGGATCGAGCAGCAGCCGGGGCGGTCGCCCCAACGCGTCCAACTGCCAGCCGAACGCGCACTGTCCGCACGCCCCCGCACTCCCGGCGAGCTGAGCGGCAGGCGTCGTCCCGAGGTCGAAGGAACCGCACCTCGGGCACTGGGGGCCGGTCTCCGGGCGGGTCGCGGGGTGGTGCGGGGAGCCGGCGAGCGTGGCTCGGAAGGCGTGGATGTCGAAGGTGGGGGCTGGAGTAGGGGTTCGTGTGGGGGTCGGACGGGCGGGTGGTGGCGGTGGCGGTTCCGCCTGGGTGGCCGGCTCGCTCGGGGGCGGGGCCGCCTGCTGTACGGGTGCCGGGGAGGGTGCCGCCGTCTCCTTGCGCCGGTGCCCCTGTGGTGCCGGTGTCGTCAGTCCGCCGATCCCGCGCAGGGCACGGGCCGAGGGGACGACGAGCAGGCCGACGGCGATGAGGCCCAGGACGCGCAGGATGGGGGTGTCGCCGCGGTCCGGCGGCGGCTCGGCGGCGCGCAGCACCGTGCCGTCCTCGTCGACGACCTCCACCGACCTGGGCTGCCGTCCGGCCACCGTGCCGGGGTGGCCCGCACCGGCGAGGTCGACGACGGTGGGCGGCAGCAGGGCGGCGATCCGCCGGCTGAGCACCGGGCCGGGCGTCCACGCTCCCTGCCGGTAGGGGACGGGCGGCGGTGGGGGCGTCACGATCACCAGGTCGGCGTCGGCCCGCCGGGCGCGTTCCGCGATGCGGTCGAGGTCCGACGGCCCTGCTTTCGGGGGCAGTTGAACCACCATGGTCCGCGCGGGCGCCGGGGCGCCGCTGCCGCCGCCGGGGAGCACCGCGGCGAGCAGGGCCGCCGCCAGGGCGAGCAGCAGGACGACGGTGCCGGTGCGGGACCAGGTGACGGGGCCGGGCGGGCGGGCCCGGGTCCCGGTCACCGTACGACTCCGATCAGCACGGCGAGGAGCATCAGCAGCGCCAGCCCGGCACCGATCAGGACCGGCCGCGCGGGCGGTGTCCCGCGCCGGGCCTCCGGTACCGGACGCGTGAAGGGGATCGTCCGGTCCTCGGCCCCGGGTGCGGCCGCCCGGTCCGCGGCCTCCGGGGGCGGCGCCTCCGGCACGACGGTCGGCACGGGAGGCATGGACGGCATGGACGGCACGGACGGCACGACAGGAATCGTGGGCGGGGCCGGCACGGCGGGCGGCACCGGTACGAGGGGCGGTGCGATCGGCGGTGCCGGGACCGGCGTCGTGAGCGTCCACCCCGCCGGCGGGGCCGACGCCGCCGTGGGCTCCGGGACGTCCAGCTCCCGGAACGGCGGCACCTCGCTCAGCGGGCCCCGGCAGGCGCCGTCCAGCAGTGCGGTCAGCCGTCTCACCTCCACGCTGCGGCTGGCGGCGAGGCGGAACCACAGCGGGGTGGCCATGGGCAGGGCGAAGTCCTCCGCGGTGAAGAGGAGGTTGTCCTCGTTGTGGAAGTCGTCCCACAGGCCGGGGTCGACGGCCAGCGCGAGGATCGACGCCTGGATGACGAGGGCCGAGAACCGGTCGGCGGTCCGGTCCCCGTGCCCGTCCCGCAGCCGTTCGGGGTGCTGGAAGTGCGGGTGTCCGTACTCCCGGGGCGCTTCCGCGGACAGCTCGGACGTCCATACGGCGTCCAGGTCGATGAGCCGGATCCGGCCGCCCTCCTCGATGCGGACGTTGTCGTGCTGGAGGTCGCCGTGGGCCATGCCGAGACCGTCGAGCCAGGCGAGGACCCCGCGCCACCGGTCGGCCAGCAGCGTGAGTTCCTCGCGCCGTCCGGCGCGTGCCTCCAGATGGGCGCGCAGGCTGTCGCCCGCGACGTGCTCCATGACCACCGCGGGCCACCAGTGGTCGTCGATCCGCACGGCCTCCTCCACCCATTCGGCGTCCGCGGGCACCCACGACCCCTCCGCGTCGGCGTCCGCCCGGGCCGCCCACTTCTCCAGCGCCTCGTACCGCAGGCGCAGGGCCGGGGTGGGCCGCTCCTTGAAGCAGCGCAGGACGAGCGCGCCGTCCGAGGCCCGCAGGACGTAGGCGACGGCGTTGGCCCCCTCCATGCGGCGCATCAGGCCGCCGCGCCGTTCCACGACGGCGCCGGCGAGCCTGCCGTGGCGGGGGAACGCCGCCCGCTGCACCGCCGTGTCGAAGGCCGCGACGTCCGGCCAGGGCGGGGGAGATCCGGTCAAGGATCAGCCCTGCCCTGGGCCGGTCTTCCGGCCGGGCAGCGGTGCTCCGACGGCCGCGGCCACCTCGGTGCCGCCGGTCCTGACGTCGTCGGCGCGCTTGAGCAGGACGCTCACCGCCTCGGACAGCGCGGCCTCCGCGCCGTCGAACTCGCCCGGCCAGATGGAGCGTTGCTCGGCCCGGCAAACCCTCCGCCACTCGCGTTCCACGCCGGGTGTGCCGGTGGCGGCGGCGAAGAACTGGAAGGCCGCGGCGGCCAGGACGCGCACCATCGTCAGGGCCTCGGTGTGCAGTTTGTGCTCCAGCTCGCCCACGGCGTGCTCCACCGTGGTGACCAGGTGGTGGTGGAGCTGCTCCATGTCCGCCGTGGCACCGGCCGCGTAGCCGCCCCCGGCGGCGGGCGGAGCGGGCTGCGGGTCGGGCTCGGACGCGGGGTGCGGGCCGGGGTGCGCGGCGGGCCGTGGCTGTCCCGGCTGTCCCGGCTGGGCGTCGGCCGGGGGCTTGAACCAGCTCGCCCTGCTGCCCGGCGGCGGCTCCTCGCCGGCCTTCGCCTGCCCGGCGTGCGCCTCGGCGGGGGCCGGTGCCGGTGCCGGTGCCGGTGCCTGTGTTTGTGCCGGGATCTGCGGCAGGGTGCGCCCCGTGAGGTTGCGGACCTCCTGCACGACGGGGCTGCCGACGCGCAGGAACAGACTGCCGTAGTCCGTGCGCAGTCCGGTGAAGTCCTCCAGGGCCTTCTTCAGCACGGGTGCCGGGACGCGCTCCACCCGGTGCAGCAGCGCCTCCAGCGGGCGGTCGTCCACGGGGACGACGGCCTCGGTGAGCCGGGTGCGCAGGGCGTCGGCCATCCGCTGCCAGAGCAGGGCGACGGCGCGGTCGACGGAGGCGTCCACTCCCCCGAACTCCTCGGTGAGCTTGGTGCGGGCCCGGTTGAACCACCAGTCGGCCATCGCGCCGGCCCGCCAGAACATGCCGTTCCTCGTCCGGGACCGCCACTCGTCCTCGTCGGCGGAGTCGAAGCCGCCGCGCACCCAGTCCCGGACGCGCTCGGCGGCCTCGTCGACGGCGGCCTCGATCTGCGGGATGTGCTCGCCGCGGGCGACCATGCCGTCGTACTCCTCGTAGACCACGCCGAGTTCATCGGCGAGGTCGTCGCAGAGGCGGTCGGCCAAGGTCTGGAGCCGGTCGGCCTCGTCCGGGACGCCGAGCTGCCAGCGCTCGGCGGAGGCGGCCACCTCGGCGGCGAACAGCAGGGCCTCGCGGGTGACTTCGGAGACGCGGCGGCGCAGTCCGTCGAGCATCGCGCGGTCCATCTCGGCGAGCCGGTCGGCGAGATGGCCGAGGACGACCGGCAGCAGCAGCTCGCGCACGGCGGCGTCCGCCGACTCGGGCGTGCCGCCGAGGGGACATTCCACGGTGCGCACCTCGTAGTGGGCGACCGCGGCGCGCGCGGTCTCCAGCACGTTGCGGGCGGCCTCCGGGGACAGGCTCACGTCGGGGTTGGCGACCACCATGGCGAAGTCCGACAACGGCACGTCGCCGCAGGCGAGTTGGGCGAGGTGGAGGTCCGCGTAGTCCTCCTGGCCGAAGAAGGCCGAGTTGGCCGCGCCGCGCTTCACATGGAGCAGGAAGTCGACCTCGTGGGTGAGGTCGCGCAGGAAGTGCTGCTGGACGTCGAGGCCGGCCTCGCCGGCGCCGGGCAGGTCGACGAGGACCATCGCGGTGGTGTCCACGTGCGGGAAGTCGCAGCGGACGTGGATGTCGCGCACCGCGTGGTACAGCCGGGGCGTGGCGGCCCCGCCGTCCTCGCCGCTGGGGTAACTCAGGTACGGGGCCAGCTCCTTGAGGGGGACGACGATCCGCTCGCCGGGGCCGCGCCGGGCCAGCAGCGGGAGATAGTCGTCCAGGGAGGTCTGCGCCTGGATCAGTTTCCTGAGGTAGGGCAGGGCGACGGCGCTGTAGTCGTCGGGGGCGCCGCCGCCGTCGCCGGGCTGCGGGTACACGTGGACCCGGAAGGACTGCGGGTCGCGGGGCGGTCCGGCGGGGAGCTGGGCGGAGGCGTGCAGCGGCGCGAGGTACTGCTCCACGAACTCGTCCCAGGTGCGCAGGGTGACCAGGGCCTCGGCCTGTCCGGGCCGGTGGTGGATCCAACTGCGGGACGCGGTGGTCGGGTTGTTCTCGTGCGAGGGCAGGACGGTGCCGTCCAGGCCGCTGGCGGCCCGCAGCAGGGTGCTCTTACCGGCCCTGGTGCGGCCCACGACGCCGACGTTGACCGTGTCGCGGTCGACGCGGGACCGCACGGCGCCGAGGTGCGCCTCGGTCTGCCGGATCTGTGCCGTGAGCCGTTCGAGGCGGTCGGGGCCGCCGTCCGCGGCGGGTCTGCGCCATGCCTCGACGGCGGCGAGCGCCTGGTCGGGGTCGGCGCCGCGGGCTCCGGCACCGGCGGTCTCGGCCACCAACCGGTCGACGGCGTCGACGAGTTCGGTGAAGCTGTCGGTGAAGATGTCCCAGTACCGGTCGATCTCCGCGACCAGCGGGCGGTGCACCGCCCGGCCGGCCAGCGCACGGCTGATCGACGCCTCCAGACGTGACCGGTCCACGTCTTCCCCCCTTGGAGTAACCGGATGCGGCCATCCGGACGTGGCCTGAATATAGCCACCGCACTCTTCACGTAATCCCCATATAAGCCGATCAGTGACGGGTGGGACGAAATGCCACGGGAGCGGCAGAGGGGAACGATTCTGCGTGCGTACGTCCGATACGCCGCCGTCCGGTCACACCCGGGAGGAGTCGTCGAGGGTCTCGGCGAGCCGGTCGAGGAGGGCGCCGAGGAGGTCCTCGTCGGCCGGGCTCCCGGCCGGCCAGGCGGCCCGGACCGCGCGGTCGGCGCGCCGCCAGTGGTCCTGGCCGCGCGGGGTGAGGTAGACGAGGATGCGGCGCCGGTCGAGCGGGTCGACCCGGCGGTGCACGAGGTTCTGGTCGACGAGCTGGTCGACCAGCTTGGTCAGGGTCGGCGCCGGCAGGAAGGCGGCCTCGGCGATCGCCGACATGTGGTGTCCGGTGCCGTCGGAGAGCAGCGCGAGCACCCGCCAGGCGTCCACCGAGCAGCCCTCCTCCTCCAGGGCGGTCCTGAGCCTGCGTTCGGCCAGCCGCTCGGCCCGGGTGAGGAGCCGCATCAGATCCTGCGGCCTGCGAGGAGTCGAGGAGGTGGGCATCCGGTATCCGCTCCTAGGTCACGGGGTGCGTACATCGTAGGAGACACACTGGAGTTCGGCGGGCCGACCCGGAAGCATGTCGCCATGGTCCGGCACGACTCCCCCGCCTCCGACTGGTTCACGGCCGACGCGTCGGCGCTCGGTGTGGCCCTGGTCTTCCCGATGCAGGGGCCGGCGGGGATCTTCGGGCCGGCCTGCGAGCTGTGCGCGCGGCTGGCGGCGGAGGAGGTCAACCGGGCGGGCGGGGTGCTCGGCCGCGAACTGCGGCTCGTGCCGGTCGACGGGGGCGCGCCGCCGCGCGAAGTGGCCGATCACGTCGAGGCGTTGGTGGATCTGGGGGTCGTGCAGGGCGTCACGGGCTGGCACATCTCCTCGGTGCGGCAAGCACTGGCCCCGCGGATCGCGCACCGGGTGCCCTATGTGTACACGGCTCTGTACGAGGGCGGTGAGCACACCGCCGGGGTGTTCCTGACCAGCGAGACCCCGCGCGACCAACTGCGGCCCGCGATGGTGCTGCTGGCGCACGAGCGGCGGGTGCGCCGCTGGTTCGTGGTGGGCAACGACTATGTGTGGCCCCGGCGGACGGCGCGGGCGGCGCACGCGTACGCCCGGGAGACGGGCGGCCGGATCGGCGGCGAGGTGTATCTGCCGCTGGGCACGCACGACTTCGAGCCGGTGCTGCGGCGCATCGAGCGCTCCGACGCGGACGCGGTGCTCCTGCTGCTGGTGGGCAGCGACGCGGTGCGCTTCAACCGGGCGTTCGCCGCGTACGGGCTGGACGCGCGCTGTCTGCGGCTGAGCACCCTGATGGACGAGAACATGCTGCTGGCCAGCGGCCCTTCGGCGACGGTGGACCTCTACAGCACCGCCGGTTTCTTCGCCTCGCTCGCCACCGCGGACACGCTCGACTTCCACGGGCGCTACGCCGCGCGGTTCGGCGTGGAGGCGCCGGCCCCGGGCAGTCTCGGCGAATCCTGCCACGAGGGTGTCCTGTTGCTGGCGGCGCTGCTGCGCCGGGCGGGGACGGTGGACGTGGCGGCGATCGGCGCGGCCGCGGACTCGGTGTCGTACGAGGGGCCGCGGGGGCTGCTGCGGCTGCGTGGCGGGCATGTCCGCCAGCGCATCTATCTGGCGCGCGCGGACGGACTGGACTTCGACGTGCTCACCGAACTCGATCCCCACGGCTCCCGCTCTTGACAGTCCCTCAGACCGTCAAGATACTTCCCACGGAAAGTAATTAGAATGCCTCGGGCGAATTGTGAATTCGGACGTTCAACGTGGTTCGAATGCATGTCACGTCGCCGCGGGGCGTTTTTTGTTGCCTCCGGGAAAGTCGCGTGAAACACCGTGGAAACAGGGCGACTTGAGGCTGTGGACCGCACTTGGGGAGGTTTCTCTCCAGCACACCCGAGGGGGTTGTCTTGTCCAGCGGTTCACGTTTTCCCCGCCGCCGCTTCCTGGCCGGCGGTGCCGCGCTCGCGGCGGTCGTCGCACTCTCCGCCTGCGGCGCCAAGACCGACGCGTCCGGCTCGTCGTCCGACAAGGCCGCGAAGATCGACGTCAGCGGTGACAAGGTCAGGGTCGGTCTGCTCAACTCGCTCTCCGGCACCATGGCGATCAGCGAGGTGACCGTACGCAATTCGCTGCTGCTGGCGGTCGACGAGATCAACGCCTCCGGCGGGGTGCTCGGCAAGAAGATCGAGCCGGTCTCCGAGGACGGCGCCTCCGACTGGCCGACGTTCGCCGAGAAGGCGGCCAAGCTCATCAAGGAGGACCAGGTCGCGGCCACCTTCGGCTGCTGGACCTCGGCCAGCCGCAAGGCCGTCAAGCCGGTCTTCGAGAAGAACAGGTCGCTGCTGTTCTACCCCGTGCAGTACGAGGGCCTGGAGGAGTCGCCGTACATCTTCTACACCGGCGCCACCACCAACCAGCAGATCATCCCCGCGCTCGACTACCTCAAGGGCCAGGGCCTCAAGAAGATCTACCTGGTCGGCAGCGACTACGTGTTCCCGCGCACCGCCAACAAGGAGATCAAGGCGTACGCGAAGGCCAACGGCATGACGGTCCTCGGCGAGGACTACGCGCCGCTGGGGTCCACGGAGTTCAGCACGATCGCCAACAAGGTGAAGGCGTCGAAGGCGGACGCCGTCTTCAACACCCTCAACGGCGACTCCAACGTGGCGTTCTTCAAGGAGTACAAGTCCGCCGGCCTGACCGCGAAGTCCATGCCGGTCGTCTCGGTGTCGATCGCCGAGGAGGAGGTCAAGTCCATCGGACCGCAGTACCTGGCGGGCCAGTTGACGGCGTGGAACTACTACCAGACCACCCCCGGCGCGGCGAACGAGAAGTTCGTGAAGGCGTACAAGGCGAAGTACGGCGCGGACAAGCCCACCAGTGACCCGATGGAGGCCGCGTACACCTCGGTCTACCTGTGGAAGGCGATGGTGGAGAAGGCGAAGTCCTTCGACCCGGAGAAGGTGAAGGCCGCCTCCGACGGGATCACCTTCGAGGCGCCCGAGGGCAAGGTCACCGTGGACGGCGCCTCGCAGCACATCCACAAGACCGCGCGCATCGGGAAGATCGGCACCGACGGACTGATCACCGAGGTGTGGAACTCCGGGGAGCCGGTCAAGCCGGACCCGTTCCTCAAGGGCTACCCCTGGGCCGCCGGCCTGTCCTGACCGCCCGTCGCAGGGGGACCCGCGTCCAGCCGCGGGTCCCCCGCCGCCCCGTCTCCCCTCGGAGCCGCCGTATGACCGTGATCCTCGGTCAGACCTTCACCGGCATCTCGATCGGTGCCGTCCTGCTGCTCATCGCGCTCGGTCTGTCGCTCACCTTCGGCCAGATGAACGTCATCAACATGGCCCACGGCGAGTTCATCATGGCGGGCGCCTACACCACATACGTCCTTCAGAAGTCCATTTCCAGCGCCGGAATTTCGCTGCTCGTCGCGCTGCCCGTCGCATTTCTCGTGTCGGGGGCGCTCGGCGCGCTGCTGGAATGGCTGCTGATCCGCAGGCTGTATCTGCGGCCCCTGGACACGCTTCTCGTCACGTGGGGCGTCTCCCTGATGCTCCAGCAACTCGCCCGGGACGTGTTCGGCGCGCCCAATGTGCAGACCCGGGCGCCGGACGCGCTCACCGGGAACGTCACGGTGATCGGCGGCGCCGATCCGCTGACCTTCGCCACCAGCCGGCTGTTCATCCTGGGCCTCGCCGTCGCGGCCGTGGTCGCGCTCTCGCTGACCCTGCGGCTGACCCCGCTGGGCCGCCGGATCCGGGCCGTCGTGCAGAACCGGGACCTCGCCGAGGTGTCCGGCATCTCCACCGCGCGGGTCGACCGCACCGCGTTCTTCCTCGGCTCCGGGCTCGCCGGGGTGGCCGGGGTGGCGCTGACCCTGGTCGGTCCGATCGGGCCGACGATGGGCACCAACGTGATCATCGACGCCTTCCTGGTGATCGTCGTCGGCGGCATCGGGCAGCTCAAGGGCACGGTGATCGTCGCCTTCGTGCTGGGCGTGCTCCAGTCGGTGCTGGAGTACTCCACCACCGTCTCGGTGGCCAAGGTGCTGGTCCTGGTCGGCATCGTCGCGTTCCTCCAGTGGCGGCCCCAGGGGCTGTACACGCTGCGCACGAGGAGTCTGGTGTGAAGGTTCTCAAGGGACGTACCGCGTGGGCCGGGTTCGCCGCGGGGGCGGTGCTGCTCTTCGCGGTCGCCCCGGCCCTGCTGTCCGACTTCCGTCTCGGGCTGCTCGCCAAGTACCTGTGCATGGCCATGGTCGCCGTCGGCATCTGCCTGGCCTGGGGCCGCGGCGGGCTGCTGACCCTCGGCCAGGGGGTGTTCTTCGGCCTCGGCGGCTACGCGATGGCGATGCACCTCAAGCTCGCCGACGCGGGCCCCGGCAATCTGCCCGACTTCATGCAGCTCTACGGCACCGCCACCGAACTCCCCTGGTGGTGGCGGCCGTTCGCGAACCCGGTGTTCGCGCTGGCGGCGACGGCTCTGCTGCCGATGGCCGTGGCCGCGCTGCTCGGCCTGTTCATCTTCCGCCGCCGGGTCAGGGGCGCCTACTTCGCGATCCTCTCCCAGGCGCTCGCCGCGGCCTTCGCGATCTGGCTGGTCGGCCAGCAGGCCACCACCGGCGGCACCAACGGACTCACCGACATCCAGGGCTTCTTCGGCTACGCCCTGGACGATCCCGTCAACCAGCGGATGGTGTACCTCGTCATCGCCGCCGCCCTGCTCCTGCTGATCGCCGTGGCCCGTCAGCTCATCCACAGCCGCTACGGCGAACTCCTGGTCGCCGTACGGGACTCGGAGGAGCGGGTGCGCTTCCTCGGGTACGACCCGGCGAACGTCAAGCTCGTCGCGTACGTGGTCGCCGCCGGGATGGCGGGCCTGGCGGGCGCGCTGTTCGTGCCGGCCGTCGGCATCATCTCGCCCGCACTCATCGGGATCGTCCCGTCGATCGAGTTCGTGATCGGCGCGGCGGTCGGCGGCCGCGCCAGCCTGGTCGGGGCGGTCCTCGGGGCGATCGCGGTCGCCTGGGCGAAGACCACGCTGTCGGAGGAGTTCCCGGCGGGCTGGACCTACTTCCAGGGCCTGCTGTTCATCGTGGCGCTGGCCTTCCTGCCGGGCGGCCTCGCCTCACTGGCGAAGACGGTACGGCGGCGCAAGGCCGGAGCCCCGGACAAGGCGCCCGTCGTGGCGGTGGGAGAGGCGGCATGAGCGAGCTGGAGATTCGTGGACTGCGGGTGTCCTTCGACGGGTTCACCGCGGTCGACGGCGTCGACCTCGAGGTGCGCGCGGGCGATCTGCGGTTCCTCATCGGACCCAACGGGGCCGGCAAGACCACCCTGGTGGACGCCGTCACCGGGCTGGTGAAGGCGCGGGGCTCGGTGCGGTTCGGCGGAGCGGAGCTGCTGGGGCGCAGTGTGCACCGGATCGCCCGCTCGGGCATCGGGCGCACCTTCCAGACGGCCACCGTCTTCGAGGAGTTGACGGTCCTTCAGAACCTGGACATCGCGGCGGGCGCCGGCCGCGGCGCGTGGACCATGCTGCGCCGCCGCAAGGCCGTCCCGCCGGAGGTCACCGAGGCGCTGGCGACCGTGGGGCTCACCGACCTCGCCGACTCCCCCGCCGGGACGCTGGCGCACGGACAGAAGCAGTGGCTGGAGATCGGCATGCTGCTGGTGCAGGACGTCCGGCTGCTGCTGCTCGACGAACCGGTGGCCGGCATGAGCCACGACGAGCGGGAGGCCACCGGCGAACTGCTGCGCCGGATCAGCGCCGAGCGCACCGTCGTCGTCATCGAGCACGACATGGACTTCATGCGGTCCTTCGCGCGCAGCGTCAGCGTGCTGCACGCGGGCCGGGTGCTCAGCGAGGGCACGGTGGCGCAGGTGCAGGCCGATCCGAAGGTGCAGGAGGTGTACCTCGGGCACACGGCCACCGAGGACGCCGGTGACATGGCCGGGCAGGAGGCGTGATGCTGGAGATCGAGGACGTCCGGGCGGGCTATCACCGCAGCACGGTCCTGCACGGCGTCTCCGTGACGGTGCCGTCCGACGGGGTGACGGCGGTGCTCGGGCACAACGGCGCGGGCAAGAGCACCCTGCTGCGGACGGCCGTCGGACTGCTCACGCCCACCGCGGGCACGGTCCGTCTCGACGGGGAGGACATCACCCGGCGCCGGCCGCACGAGCGGGTGGCGCGCGGGATGGCGTACGTCCCGCAGGGCCAGCAGTCGTTCGGGCACCTCACCACCGCCGAGAACCTCCAACTCGTCGCCGACGGACGGCGGCGGGGCCGGGCGGCGGTGGCCGAGGCACTGGACCTGTTCCCGGCGCTGCGGGCCCTCTCCGGGCGCCGCGCTGGGCTGCTCTCCGGCGGCCAGCGGCAGCAACTCGCCATCGCCCGCGCCCTGGTGACCGAGCCCCGGGTGCTGCTCCTCGACGAGCCGACCGAGGGCATCCAGCCGTCGGTGGTCGCCGAGATCGAGGAGACGATCCTGGCCCTGGCGGCCCGGGGCGGGCTGTCGGTGCTGCTGGTGGAACAGCACGTCGGCTTCGCGATGCGGGCCGCCCAGCGGTACTGCGTCCTGGAGGCCGGCCGGGTCACCTCGTCCGGCACGGGCGGCCGGGACGCGGAACGGTCGGTGCGGGAGGCGCTCAGCGTGTGAGGCGGCGCGCGGTGCTCCCTGTGTGAGGCGTGCGGTGCTTCATGCGAGTCCTGGCCGAGAATCTTGGTCATGACCGCAGCGACCGCACCGCACCCCCTCGTCACCCGGGCCCGCCGTCTCGCCGACGACCTCCTCGCCCCGCACGCCGAGGAGGTCGACCGGACGCGGGTGCCGGAGAGCCATCTGCGGGAGATCCGGCGCTCGGGCCTGCTCGGGCTCAACGCACCCGTCGCGTACGGCGGGACGGCGGTGCCCGCCGCGGTGTTCCGCGAGACAGCGGAGATCCTCGCCGGGGCCTGCTGCTCGACCTGGTTCGTGCAGACCCAGCACCACACCCCGGTCCAGACCGTGGCCGGGAGCGACGGCCCCGTACGCGAGCGGCTGCTGCACCGGCTGGCGAGCGGCGAACTGCTGTCCGGGGTCGCCTACGCCCATCTGCGGGCCGCCCCGCGCAGGCCCGTCCGGGTCACCCGCGACGGCACCGGCTGGCGCTTCGACGGCACGGTGCCCTGGTACACGGGGTGGGGCCTGAACGACGTGCTGCTGCTCGCCGGGGTGACGGACGAGGACGAGGCGCTGTTCGCCGTCACCGAGGCCCGCGACCAGCCGGGCCTGCGGGCGTCCGCGCCGATGCGCCTGGCGGCGCTGACCGCGGCCCGCACGGTCTCCCTGGAGCTGGACGGGCTGCGGCTGCCCGAGGAGGCGGTGGCCCTGCACACCCCGCTGGCGCGCTGGGCGGCGGCGGACCGGCTGAAGACTGTGAACGCCAACCCCGCCGTCTTCGGCGTCGCCGAGGCCGCCCTCGGCCTGGTGGACGACGACCGCGCGGCCGCCCTGCGCGACCGGCTGGCCCGGGTCCGCGGCGACGCCTACGCGCTCGCCGACGAGGCGGCGCCGGACGAGCACCTCGCCGACCGGCTGGCGCTGCGGACCCAGGCGTACGAGGTCCTCCAGGCGGCGACCACCGCGGCCGTGGTGACGGGCGGCGGCCGCACGATGCTGCTGTCGCACCGGGCCCAACGGCTCGCGCGGGAGGCCCTGTTCCTGATGGTCCAGGGCCAGACCCGGGAGTCCCGCCGGTCGCACCTCGACGCGCTGGTCCCCTGAGGACGTGTCAGCCGGCGAACGGCACCTGCACGGAGGTGTCCCGCCGCTCGTCGGGGTGCCGCCACAGCCCGGCCCCGGCCAGCAGCGGCAGGACACCCTCGCCGAACCAGTACGCCTCCTCCAGATGCGGGTAGCCGGACAGCACGAACTCGGAGATGCCCAGCGCCGCGTACTCCTGGATGCGTTCGGCGACCTCCGCGTGGCTGCCCACCAGCGCGGTGCCCGCGCCGCCCCGCACCAGCCCGATGCCCGCCCACAGGTTGGGGTGGATCTCCAGCCCGTCCCGGCCGCCGCCGTGCAGCGCGAGCATCCGCCGCTGTCCCTCGGACTCGCTGCGCGCCAGCCCGGCCTGCACGGACCGTACGGTCTCGGGGTCGAACCCGGCGAGCAGCCGGTCCGCCTCCGCCCAGGCCGCCTCGGAGGTGTCCCGGGTGATCACGTGCAGCCGGATCCCGAACCGCGGTACGCGACCGTGGTGGGCCGCGAGGCCCCTGACCCACTCGATCTTCTCGGCGACCTGGGCGGGCGGCTCGCCCCAGGTGAGGTAGACGTCGGCGTGCCGGGCGGCGATCTCCCCGGCGATCGGCGAGGACCCCCCGAAGTACACCTCGGGCACCGGGTCGGGCACCCGGGCCAGCCGGGCGTCCTCGACCCGAAGGTGCTCGCCCTTCAGATCGACGGTCCCGCCCTCCCACAGCCCCCGTACGATCTCCAGGAACTCGCCCGTACGGCGGTAGCGGTCGTCCTTGTCGAGGAAGTCGCCGTAGGCCCGCTGCTCGTGGCTCTCGCCGCCGGTGACGACGTTGAGCAGGAGCCGTCCGCCGGAGTGCCGCTGGAAGGTGGACGCCATCTGCGCGGCCAGCGTCGGAGACACGAAGCCGGGCCGGAAGGCGACGAGGAACTTCAGCCGCTCGGTGTGCTGACTCACCATGGCCGTGGTCAGCCAGGCGTCCTCGCACCAGGCCCCGGTCGGGGTGAGCGCGCCCAGGAAGCCCAGGTCCTCCGCGGCGCGGGCGATCTGGCTCAGGTACGCGACCGTGGGCGGCCGGTCCCGTCCGGAGGCGGTGGCCGGGGTGCCGTGGCCGCCGCCGACGACATGCCGGCTGTCGCCGTTGGTGGGCAGGAACCAGTGGAACGTGAGGGACATACGGGGGCTCTCCGATCGGGGCGCTAGAGAAGTCCGTGGCGGGGCGGCCGGGTGCCGTTCAGGGCGTGGCGGCCGAGGTGCTGGATCTTCCAGCGGGTGGGGTCGTGCAGGGTGTGGGTGCGGGCGTCGCGCCAGTGCCGGTGGAGGTTGAGGGAGGCGAGCGCGGAGCGGGTGCCGGAGACCTCGAACAGGGCGCTGGACACCTCGACGGCGGCCCGGGCGGCCTGGACCTTCGCGGCGGCGACCGCGAGGGACGCCTCGGCGGCCGTGTCGTCGTCCAGGTCGGCGGCGGCCGCGTCGACCGTGCGGGCCGCCTCGCGCAAAAGCGCCTCCGACGCCCTTACCTCCAGGGAGAGTTCGCCGAACCGCTGGATGAGCAGCGGGTCCTCGGTGGCCTTCTCGGCGCCGCTCTCGAACCAGGGCCGACTGCTGGTCCGTACGAACTCCGCCGCCTCGGCGAGTGCGCCCGCGGCGAGGCCGGCGTCGATCGCGGCGTGCAGCAACTGGGCGACCGCGCCGTGGAGTTGGGGGGCCTTCGAAGGTGAGGTGGTGCGGCAGGACACGGTCGGCCGGCACCGGCACGGCGTCGAGTCGTACGGTGCCGCTCGCCGTGGTGCGCTGGCCGAGCCCGTCCCAGTCGTCGACGACGGTCACCCCGGGCGCGTCCGCGGACACGTACGCGACGTGGAGCCGGTCGTCCGCCGCGCGGGCGAGGACCGGGATCCAGTCGGCGAACAGGGCGCCCGTGCAGTAGTGCTTGACGCCGGTCAGGGTGAACGAGCCGTCGGGCCGGGGTTCCAGCCGGGTGCGGATGTCCTGGACGTGCCGGGTGCCCGCCTCGGACTGGGCGTTCCCGAAACGGCGGCCGGCGAGCAGTTCGGCGAAGAAGAACTTCCTCTGTTCGTCGGTGCCTTGGCGGCGGATCACGTTGACGTAGGCGAAGTGGCTCTGCGGGATCTGGGCGAGGCTGGCGTCGGCGGCGCCGAGCAGCCGGAAGATCTCCGCGAGGGTCAGGGCGGAGACGTCCGCGCCGCCGTGCTCGGCGGGGACGGTGACGGCCAGCAGCCCGGAGGCGGAGAGCCGGTCCAACTCGGCGCGCGGCAGCCGTCGTTCTGCGTCGCGTGCGGAGGCGCCGGTGCGGAACTCGGCGGCGAGGGCACGGGCGACGGCGAGCGCTTCGGCGTCGTCGGCGATGACATGGGCGCCGGGGGTGCGGGCTGTCATCGCGTTCAGCTCGCCGCTGCCAGGTACGGGGTGTGCCCGAGGGCGGCCGAGAACTGGTCGACGACCTGGGTGAGCGCCTCGGCGGCCGCGGGGGCGACGGTGACCGTGCCGTCGTCGTGCGCGGTGATGTCCTTGTCGAGGGTGAACCAGCCCTGCACGATGTGGGCGGCGCCCATGGAGTTGAGGACGGGCCGCAGGGCGTAGTCGATGGCGAGGACATGGGCGGTGGTGCCGCCGGTGGCCAGCGGCAGCACGGTCTTGCCGGTGAGCGCGTACTGCGGGAGCAGGTCGAGGAGCGCCTTGAGCACACCGGAGTAGGACGCCTTGTAGACGGGGGTGCCGACGACGACGCCGTCGGCGCGGGCGAAGAGTTCGGTGGCCTCGACGATCGCCGGGTGGCGGAAGTCGGCGCCGAGCAGGGCCTCGGCCGGGATCGTCCGGACGTCGAGCGGGATCACCCGGTGGCCCTGGGCGGCCAGTCGCTGGTCGAGGTGGCGCAGCAGTCGGCCGGTGCGGGAGGAGGCGGAGGGGCTGCCGGAGACGGACAGGACGGTGGCCATGGGTCCTCTTTCGAAGGTGCCGGGGGTGCCCGTGCGGGGGCGTTCCGGTGGAAGCGGCGGTCTGGGTGCCGGAGTCGGGCCCTGCGGTGCCGGTCCTTCCGCTCACACCGCGCGCACGCCGAAGTCCGGGCGCGGAAGGGCGAGTTCATGCCGCGCGCGTCGAAAGCACGCCGAAGCACGGGAGAGAAGGAAGGAGAAAGGGCGGCGGATCCGGAAGGGAAAAGCGTGATCAGGCCGCGCTGCGACAGGAGCTGCTGGAGACGCGCGCGAGATCGACATGGCGTCGCCGCGTGAGGTCCAGTCGCATCATCATGTCGTCGATCGTGGCAGCCGCCGGCCGCGGCAGTCAAGGAGACGACAACCGGTCTCGCATCCCGGACCAGGGAATTCGCCCGGGCCGGGCGCGCGTGACCGGTCGCCGGTCCTCGCCTCGACAGTCCTCGTCCGGTCAGTCCTCGTCGTTCGCCGGGACGACCACGAGGAAGGCGTCGGACCTCAGATCCATCACCACGGTGGCGGGCAGGCCCTCGGCGCGGCGCCGGGCCGCGTACTCCTCCGCCGGCCACGAACCACGCGGGGATCCCGCGGGAAACCGTTCCAGCACCTTCGCACCCATGGCCGCGGCACCTCCGTCCTCGCGCCCTCCGCCCCCGCGGCGGACAGCGTCGTACGGATCCGGCTGCCCCGGATCCGTACGAGCATGTTCACCCGTCGGAGCGGTCGGACCGCGCGTGGTCGGACGGGGCATCGCCCCGGCCCAGGCGGCTCGGCCACCAGACCGGCCCGCCGATGTCCCGCACCAGCGCCGGCACCAGCAGCGAGCGCACCACGAGGGTGTCGAGGAGCACGCCGAAGGCCACGATGAAGGCGATCTGGACGAGGAAGGCCAGCGGGATCACGCCCAGCGCGGCGAAGGTCGCGGCGAGGACCACGCCGGCGGAGGTGATGACACCGCCCGTGGTGACCAGGCCGCGCAGGACGCCCTGCCGTACACCGTGCCGCAGGGACTCCTCGCGGACCCGGGACATCAGGAAGATGTTGTAGTCGACGCCCAGCGCGACCAGGAACACGAACCCGTACAGCGGTACGGACGGGTCGGTGCCGCCGAAGCCGAACACATGGCGGAAGACCAGCGCGGACACCCCGAGCGTGGCGAGGAAGTTCAGCGCGACCGTGGCGACGAGCAGGGCGGGCAGCAGCAGGGACCTGAGGAGCCCGGTGAGGATGAGGAAGATGACGGCGAGGACGACGGGGACGATCAGCGTGCGGTCGCGTTCGGCGGTGCGCAGGGTGTCGTAGCGCTGGGCCGTGTAGCCGCCGACGAGGGCGTCGGCGCCGGGTATGGCGTGCAGGGCGGTGCGCAGGCGGGCCACCGTGCGCTGCGCGGCCTCGCTGTCGGCGGCGTCGGTGAAGGTGACGTCGACGCGGACCCGGCCGTCGACGACCAGGGGTGCGCCGCCGGGCCGCCCCGAGGCGGTCGTCCCGGCCGCCTCGGCGACGCCCTCGGTGCGGCGGGCGGCGGCGAGAACCGGCTCCAGGCGGTCGGCGGCGGCGATGACGACGGCGGGGTTGCCCGAGCCGCCGGGGAAGTGCTCGCTCAGGGTCCGCTGGGCGGCGACGGAGGGGGCGTCGTTGACGAACGTCTCGTCCAGGGGCACACCCTTGGAGGTCAGCATCGGCGCGAAGGCGGCGCCGGCCAGGAGTGCGGCGAGGGTCACCGCCCAGACCCGGCGCGGCGCCCGGTCGACGAGGTCCGCGACCCGCCGCCACACGCCCTCGCCGGCGCCTCCGGAGGCGGGCCGGGCGCCGGGCTTGGCGGGCCAGTAGGCGGCGCGGCCCAGGGCGACGAGGACGGCGGGCAGGAAGGTCAGCGTGGCGACGACGGCGCAGACGATGCCGATGGCGCCGACCGGCCCGAGCGCGCGGTTGTTGGTGAGGTCGCTCAGCAGCAGGGCGAGGAGCCCCAGGACGACGGTCGCCGCGCTGGCCACGACGGCGCCCCAGGACTGCCGCAGCGCCGCCCGCATGGCGTCGGTCCGGTCCGTGCGGGTGGCGAGTTCCTCCCGGTAGCGGGCGGTCAGGAGGAGGGCGTAGTCGGTGGCGGCGCCGATGACGAGGATGGACAGGATGCCCTGGACCTGTCCGTCGACGCGGACCAGGTCGTGGTCGGCGAGCGCGTAGACGATCGCGCAGGCCAGTCCGAGGGCGAGGACGGCGGCGACGATGATCACCAGCGGGAGCAGCACGCTGCGGTAGACGAGCAGCAGGATCACCAGCACGGTGACCAGGGCGACGACGAGCAGCAGGCCGTCGATGCCGGCGAAGGCGTCGGAGAGGTCCGCCTGGGCGGCGGCGGGGCCGGCGAGCTGCACGGTGGTGCCGGGGACGCGTTCGGCGGCGGTGCGGATCCGGTCGAGGGTGCCGGCGAGGTCGTCGCCGAGGTCCGTCCGCAGGGGTACCACGCCTTCGAGGGCCTCGCCGTCCTCGGAGAGCAGGGCGGGCGAGACCTGTCCGGCGACGCCGGGGGTGTCCGCCAGGGAGGCGAGGACGCCGTCGGCGGCGGCGCGCCGCTCGGTGAGGCCGGTACGGGTGCCGGTGCCGGTCCACACGACGATCGCGGGCAGGGTCTCGTCCTGCCGGAAGGCGCGCTGGGCGGTGACGACCGCGGTGGACTCGGCGCTGCGCGGCAGGAACGCGGCCTGGTCGTTGGTGGCGACCTCGCCGAGGCGCCCGGCGTAGGGGCCGAGGACACCGCCGACGCCGAGCCATACGGCGATCAGGAGGAGGGGGACGAGCAGGCGGGCGCGTCGCGGGGTGGTGGACATGGGGCTCCAGGCTCCGGTCGAGGAGGATCACGAGGGGAGTCACGAAGACTCGACGGTGAACAATCTCAATGATTGACATTGTCAGTGGCCGTGATCATAGAGGTCACCGTCTCTTCCGTCGTCACCCGGCCCCCGGATGCACCCCGTTCTAGAGCGGCGGGCGCGTCAGCTCGTCGTTCATCGCCGCGAGGAAGCGCAGCACCACCGCCCGCTCCTCCTCGGTGAACCGGGCGCGCGCCCCCTCCACCGCCTCGGCCAGCGGCCGGAAGTAGCTGCGGGCCGCCGACCGCGCGTCGGCGGCGTAGTACAGGTGGACCACGCGGCGGTCGGCGCTCTCCCGGACCCTGCGCACGTGTCCGGCCCGCTCCAGCCGGTCCACGCAGGCGGTGACGGCCCCGGAGGTCAGCCCGAGGTGCTCGCGCAGGCCCTTCGGCGTCATCGGGGTGTCGGCGTCCAGGATCGCGGCGAGCGCCTGGACGTCCGTCGGATGCAGTCCCTGGTCCCCCGCGAACGCGTACACCAGCCGGTTGATCTCGCCGTTCATCCGGCGCAGGGCGACAGCGAAGGCGTGCAGGTCGCCGCGTGCCGCGGGCGCGCCGGACCCCCCGTCCCCCGACTGCCGCTCCCGGTCGTTCACTGTGGCCACGCGGCCAGCGTAGCCGTCCGCTTCCGCACCCCGTCGTTCACCCGATCGCGCGTGACCTGCCGGTCGGCGCATCCGGGAGCGCCCTCGGGGTGGAAGTGATCCACAGGGGTGGTCCGTGGAAGGCATCCGTGGGGGCACCGACGCGAAAGGGCCGAGCAGCAATGGCTGAGGACGACCGTGGGACCGGGCCGCTCTGTCTGGTGACGGGGGCCACCGGCTACATCGGCGGCCGGCTCGTCCCGGAACTGCTGGCGGCGGGGCTGCGGGTGCGCTGTCTGGCCCGTTCCCCGGAGCGGCTGCGGGACCATCCGTGGGCCGGTGACGTGGAGGTGGTCCGCGGGGACGTGACCGACGCCGAGTCCGTGGCGCGGGCGATGCGGGGCGTCGGCATCGGCTACTACCTGGTGCACGCGCTGGGCACCGGCGGCGACTTCGAGGAGACCGACCGGCGGGCCGCCCGCATCTTCGGGGAACAGGCCAGGGCGGCGGGGCTGCACCGCCTCGTCTATCTGGGCGGCCTCACCCCGCGCGGTGTGCCGGAGCGGGAGCTGTCGCCGCATCTGCGTTCCCGTGCCGAGGTCGGCCGCATCCTGCTGGGCTCCGGGGTGCCCACGGCGGTGCTGCGGGCGGCGGTGGTGATCGGTTCGGGTTCGGCCTCCTTCGAGATGCTGCGCCATCTCACTGAACGGCTGCCGGTGATGGTCACCCCGAGCTGGGTGCGCACCCGCATCCAGCCGGTCGCGGTCCGGGACGTGCTGCGGGCGCTGGTCGGATGCGCCGGACTGCCCCCGGACGTCAACCGGACCTTCGACATCGGCGGCCCCGACGTGCTGACCTACCAGGAGATGATGATCCGTTACGCGGCCGTCGCCGAGCTGCCGAAGCGGCTCATCCTGCCGGTTCCGATGCTCTCCCCCGGCCTGTCCAGCCACTGGGTGGGGCTGGTCACGCCGGTGCCGGCCTCGATCGCCCGGCCGCTGACCGAGTCGCTGCGCTACGAGGTGGTCTGCCACGAGCACGACATCGCGCGGTACGTACCGGATCCGCCCGGCCGTCCGTTCGGTTTCGACGAGGCGGTACGGCTCGCCCTGCGCCGGGTGCGGGAGGCCCAGGTCACCACCCGCTGGTCGTCCGCCTCGCTGCCCGGGGCCCCCAGCGACCCGCTGCCCACCGACCCCGACTGGGCGGGCGGCAGCCTCTACACCGACTGCCGCGAACGGTCCGTGGACGCCCCGCGCGAGGCGCTGTGGCGGGTGGTCGAGGGCATCGGCGGCGACAACGGCTGGTACTCCTTCCCGCTCGCCTGGGCCGTACGGGGCTGGCTGGACCGGCTGATCGGCGGGGTGGGCCTGCGCCGGGGGCGCCGGGACGCCGCCCGGCTGCGGGTCGGCGACTCGCTGGACTTCTGGCGGGTGGAGGAGATCGAGCCGGGGCATCTGCTGCGGCTGCGGGCGGAGATGCGGCTGCCGGGCCCCGCCTGGCTGGAGATGTACGCGGAGACCGACGGCACCGGGCGCACCCGGTACCGCCAGCGCGCCCTGTTCCATCCGCGCGGGCTGCTCGGGCACGCGTACTGGTGGAGCGTCTCGCCGTTCCACGCGGTCGTGTTCGGCGGCATGGCCCGCAACATCGCCCGGGCGGCCGAGGCGGACGCGGACGCGGGGCGGCCGGTGCGGGAGGGGGCGGCCACCGGGGACGGCTGACGAGGGCGGCCGGCGTCCGGCGCATCCGCCGCGCCCCGCCGCCCGGAAGACACCATGCCCCTTCCCCTCTCAGCGGAGCCCGCTCATGAACGTCTCGGTCGTCCTGTTCACCTCCGACCTGCGGCTGCACGACCATCCGCCGCTGCGCGCGGCCCTTCAGGGCTCACGGCAGGTGGTGCCGCTGTTCGTGCGCGACCGGGCGGTGACCGGGGCCGGGTTCGCGGTCCCCAACCGGCTGGCGTTCCTCGCCGACTGTCTGCGCGACCTCGACGCGGGGCTGCGCGAGCGGGGCGGGCGGCTCGTGGTGCGTTCCGGGGACGTGGTGGAGGAGGTGTGCCGGGTGGCCGCCGAGGCGGACGCCGACGAGGTGCATCTGGCCGCCGACGCGAGCGCCTACGCCCAGCGCCGCGAGGCCCGGCTGCGGCGGGCGCTGGAGGCCGAGGGCGTCCGGCTGCACGTCCATGACACGGTGACCTCGGCGGTCGATCCGGGGGCGGTCGCCCCGGCCTCCTCGGACCACTTCGCCGTCTTCACGCCGTACTTCGGGCACTGGTCGCGCCGGGGCCTGCGCGAGGTGCTGGGCGCGCCCCGAAAGGTGGCGGTGCCGGACGGCGTCGGCTCGGAGGACCTGCCCACGCGCCGGGGCCTGGCCGGTCTGTCGCCTGACCTGGCCGCCGGGGGCGAGACCGAGGGCCGCGGACGGCTCACCGCCTGGCTGCGCTCGGGTGTCGCGGCGTACGAGGACCGGCACGACGATCTGGCGGGTGACGCCACCTCCCGGCTCTCGCCGCATCTGCACTTCGGCACCCTGTCCCCCGTCGAACTGGTCCACCGGGCGCGCGCGGCGGGCGGTCCGGGCGCGGAGGCGTTCGTACGGCAGGTCGCCTGGCGCGACTTCCACCGCCAGGTCCTCGCGGCCCGGCCGGAGGCGGCGAGCGCCGACTACCGCACCAAGCACGACCGTTGGCGCACCGAGCGGACGGCGGGCGAGGACATCGAGGCGTGGCGGGAGGGCCGTACCGGCTATCCGGTGGTGGACGCGGCGATGCGGCAGTTGCGCCGGGAGGGCTGGATGCACAACCGGGGCCGGCTGCTGGCCGCGAGCTTCCTCACGAAGACGCTGTACGTCGACTGGCGGGTGGGCGCCCGGCACTTCCTGGATCTGCTGGTGGACGGGGACGTGGCCAACAACCAGCTCAACTGGCAGTGGATGGCCGGTACCGGCACCGACTCCCGCCCCAACCGGGTCCTCAACCCCGTGACCCAGGCGAAGCGTTACGACCCGGAGGGGGCGTATGTACGGCGCTGGGTGCCGGAGTTGGCGGAGGTGGCGGGGCCCGCCGTCCACGAGCCGTGGAAGCTGCGGAAGCCGGACGATCCCGCGCCGGACTACCCGGACCCCCTGATCGAACTCTCCGACGGCCTGGCCCGCTTCCGACGGGCCCGCGAACGGGACTAGTTCCTGTCGTCGACGCCGACGATCTGTCCCGACTCGGTTGCCCAGGGCAGGAGTTCGGGGCGTCTGGCGGTACGGCCGTCGCCGGAGGAGCGGCCGCGCAGCCGTCGGCCGAGCCAGGGGCCCAGGAAGGTGCCCGCCCAGCGCAGTTCGGTGCGGGCGGCCCGCCAGCCCCTCGGTGCCGGGTAGGGCGTCGGCAGCGGGCCGGCCCAGGTGTCGTCGCTGCCGGGAATCCGGAGGGCGTGGGCGACGGCGGCGGCGATCCGGGCGTGGCCGAGCGGGGAGGCGTGCAGCCGGTCCTGGCTCCACAGCCGCGGGTCGGTGACCACCGGATGGTCGGCGGTCTCGGCGACGACCACGCCGTACTCCTGGGCCGAGCGCCGGACCCGGGCGTTGAGGGCGGCGACCCGCGGGGTGAGCGGGCGGGCCAGCGGGGAGATCCGGGCGACGTCGGGGAAGGTGAGCGTGGCGACCAGGGCGCCCTGACCGGTGAACGCGGCGTACATGGCCCGGAGATGGACGTCGACCTCGTCGGGGTCGAAGCGGGGGCGCAGCAGGTCGTTCATCCCGGCGACCACGGTGACGAGGTCGGGCCGCAGGGCGAGGGCGGGAGCCAGTTGCCGGGCGCGGATCTGCTCGGCGGTGCGGCCGCGTACGGCCAGATTGGCGTACCTCAGGCCGGGGTTGTGCCGGGCGAGCGTCTCGGCGAGGCGGTCGGCCCAGCCGCGCAGTCCGGTGGTGTCGTCGCCGTCGCCGAGCCCCTCGGTCTGGCTGTCGCCGAGGGCGACATAGCGGGCGTAGCGCGGGACGGCGTCGTGGGTGGTCTCCGTGTCGGCCATGGCCGGCCCCCGTTCGAGAAGTGGTCTCCGTGGTGTCCTTGCTGCCTGCGCCACCTTACTCAGTTTTTTGACTAATCAGATAAGTGGCCCTGTGGGGTGCTCACCATGTGGGCGCCACGCTCAGCAGCCGCTCGCGGACCCGCCGCACGTCGGGGTTCTCCTGGGCGCCGGGGCGCTGGACGAGATAGCCGGTGTTGATGGGCGGGTCGTCGGGTTCGTGGAGCGGGACCAGTGCGCCGGAGGCCAGTTCGGCGAGGCAGAGGTAGCGGGGCAGGACGGTGAAGCCGGCGCCCGCGACGACCGCCGCGAGCACGCCTCGCAGGTCGGGGACCGTCAGGGCGGCCGGCCCCGACAGCCGGCGGCCGAAGACGTGCCGCCAGTAGCGGCGGGCGATCGGCAGGTCCTCGGCGTACGTCACCAGCGGCGCGGCGTGCAGCGCCGCGGGCCCCTCGGCGGCCAGCCGTTCCTGGAGCCGGTCGGCCCACTGCGGCGCGGCGACCAGTACGAACTCCTCGTCCATCAGCGGGACCGCGGTCAGGGTGCGGCCGCGCGGGCGGGTGGTGGCGATGACCAGGTCGTGCCGGCCGGCCCGCAGTTCCTCCAGGAGGGGGTCGGTGAGGCCGGGCGCGACGCGCAGCCGCACCCCGTCGGCCACCAGGGGCGCGAGCGCGGGCAGCACCCGGCCGCAGAGCAGTTCGGCGGGACCGGCAAGGTGGACGGGGTCGGCCCGGCCGGTGGCCGCGGGGTCCGGTCCGGCCACGGTGGCGAGTTCGTCGAGGGGCGCGGCGATCCGGGCGGCCAGCGCGTCGGCGACGGGTGTCGGGGCGACTCCGCGCGGGAGCCGTTCGAACAGCTCCCGTCCGGCCTGCCGCTCCAGCGTGCGCATCTGTGTCGTGACGGTCGGCTGCGACAGTCCGAGGAGCTGCGCGGCACCGGTGAACGAGCCCGAGCGGTAGACCGCCAGGAAGGTGCGCAGCAGGTTCAGGTCCAGGTGGTCGGCGTGTTCCACGGCTCCCAGTATTCCCGGACCGGTCATGATCCTCCATAGGAATTCCTATGTCCGAGATTGGAATCCTCATTGGATCCCTATGTCTCGGCGACCTACGCTCGACGGTGTCCGCACGCCGGGACTCCCCACGGGGAGCCTTCGGCCACGACTCTTCCGGAGACACTCCCATGGCCAAGATCCTTTTTGTGATGACCGGCGCCGACCACTGGACGCTGGCCGACGGCACCCTGCACCCCACCGGTTTCTGGGCGGAGGAGGCCGTCGCCCCCTACGAGGCGTTCCGGGCGGCCGGTCATGAGATCGTCGTGGCCACGCCGGGCGGCGTCGTCCCGCCGGTGGACAAGGGCAGCCTGGCGGCCGAGGCCAACGGCGGCCGGGAGAACGCCGACCGGATCGCCGCCGGGCTCGCCGCGATGACGGAGCTGGAGCGGCCGGTCCGGCTGGAGGACGTGGACCTCGCCGACTACGCGGCCGTCTTCTACCCGGGCGGGCACGGCCCGATGGAGGACCTGGCCGTCGACGCCGCCTCCGGCCGGCTGCTCGCCGACACCCTGGCCTCGGGCCGGCCGCTCGGTGTCGTCTGCCACGGTCCGGCCGCGCTGCTCGCGGCGGTGACGCCGGACGGCGCCAACGCGTTCGCCGGCTACCGGGTGGCCGCCTTCACCAACGCCGAGGAGCTGGCGGCCGGTCTGGGCGAGAGGGCGAAGTGGCTGCTCCAGGACCGCCTGACCGCGGCGGGCGTCGAGGTGGCGGTGGGCGAGCCGTGGGCCCCGAACGTGGTGGTCGACCGCAACCTGGTCACCGGCCAGAACCCGGCGTCCTCGGCACCGCTGGCGGCGGAACTGCTGAAGAAGCTGGGCTGAGAGCCGGCAGGTCCCCCGTGTGTCTCACCCCGCCCCGTGGAGTCCGGCCAGCGTGTCGAGCGCGTCGCGCAGGCCGGTGGGGCGCAGCAGGCCCGGTGCCGGGCGGCCCGCCCAGCCCGGGCCGCCGAGCAGCACGGCCGGGGTGCGCCGGGCGCCGCTGACGCCCCAGCGGGCGCCGGCGAGCTGCTGGGCGAGGGCGGGGCTGCCGGTGGTGCGGGCCTGGGCCCACAGGACGACGGCCGCGGGGCCCAGCCGCCGGACGGCCGCGGTCAGCGCCTCGGCGGGCACGGCCGCGCCGAACATGCGCGTGGGGACGCCCAGTTGACTCAGTCCGGCGTTGAGCGCCTCCAGCGGCAGGGTGTGCTGCTCGCCCGGCGCGCAGGCCAGCATCACGGGCCCCGGGCCCGGTCCGCCCGCCCCGCCCGCGGCCGCCGAGGTGCTGGTGGCGCGGCGCAGGCTGGTGGAGACGTGCCAGGACAGCAGGTGCTCGACCTCCACGTAACGGTCGCCGGACGAGGCCCACTTGCGCCCCACGGCGTGCAGCGTCGGCACCATCACCTCCTGCCAGGCGACGGTCAGTCCGTGCCGTTCGACGGCCGCGTCCAGTTGGTCGGCGACGGCCGGCGCGTCCAGCCGTACGGCGGCGCGGGCCAGGCCCCGGCACTCCTGGCGGACGTCGGCGCCCAGCGGGAGCGCCCCGGCGGCCCGCGAGCGGTCGCGCGGCTCGCCGCCGCTCTCGCCGACGGGGCGTCCGGCGCCCTCCCGGGCGGCGCGGGCGGCCTCGGCGGGCGGCACACCGGAGGACGTCAGCCGGCACATCGCCTCCAGGACGGCCACGTCGGACGGCCGCCAGCGGCGGTGCCTGCCGTCGGCGCGGACGGCGGGTCCGATGCCGTAGCGCCGGTCCCAGGACCGCAGGGTGGTGGGCGCCACGCCGAGCCGCCGGGCCAGGGACCCCGTGGTCAGTCCGGTGTCACCGAGGTCGTCGGCCTCGTCGGGGCGCGCGGGTTCGCTCACACCACGACGATATCGGCGCCGCACCACGACCGATGCGCCGCATCCCTACACATAAGGGAAAAATAAGAGCACCATACATATGCGCGGCTTTTCACCGCACACCGCACCACGCGGTCAGGCCAGCCAGTCGAAGGAGACGAGTCATGGCCAACGTCTCGCACACCCGAGGTGACATGTCGACCCACCCCGATGTCTCCGAGATGCGGGCACGGTACGACCGCATGCTCGGCGGTCGTGATGTGGCGCTCGTGGACGGACCGGTGTTCCTGCTCGGTCTGTACTGCGCCGTGTCCCCGTGGATCCTGCACTACACCACCAGTCAGCCCGCCCTCGTGACCCACAATCTGATCGTCGGTATCGCGATCGGCCTGCTGGGTCTGGGGTTCACCGCCGCCCCCGCGCGTATGTACGGCCTGAGCTGGGCCATGTGCGCGCTGGGCATCTGGATGATCGTCGCACCGTGGATCGTCGGCGACGGCCCGGACGCCGGGGTCGTGGTGAACAACATCGTCATCGGTGCCCTGGCGATCTGCCTCGGGGCGCTGTGCGCCCTCACGGCGACGAGGAGCAACCCGAGGACGTGACTGCCGCAGGACCTCTATGCGCGGCTACGGCACGTACGTGTACGGCGTCGTCGTGCTGAGTGCGGCGAAGCCGAGGCGTTCGAGGATGGGGCGGCTCCGGTCGGAGGCGTCGACCTGGAGGTAGCGGTAGCCGCGTTCGGCGGCGATCCGGGCGCGGTGGGCGATCAGCGCGCGGTAGATGCCGCGCCCGCGCCACTCCTCGACGGTGCCGCCGCCCCACAGACCGGCGAACCGGGTGCCGGGGATCATCTCCATCCGGGCGGAGCTGACCGGTACGTCCCCGGCGAGGGCGACCACGGCGACGATGCCGTCCGGGTCGGTGGCGAGCCGGGCGAGCACCAGGTCCCGCAGCCAGGCGCCGTCGCGGCCGAAGGCGCGTTCGTTCACCTCGACCATGAGGTCGACGCCCGCGCGGTCGGTGACGGGGACGATCCGGACGCCCTCGGGAGGCTCGCCGGCGGTGAGCTGGCCGGCGGTCTCGCCGATCATCAGCGTCTCCTCCGGCTCGGCCGTGAAACCGGCCGCCGTCAGCCGTTGTCCCAGGTCGGCAGGGTGGTCATGGCCGTGCAGCTTCCACTCGAACTCACGGCCGAGGCCGGTGAAGAAGCCGATCTGGGCGGCGATCGCCGCGTCGGCGTCGGCGCCCGTGGGGTCGAGGCCGGACCACAGCACGCCGTTCCAGCCGCCCTCGCCGCCGACGTGGCGCACCACGCCTCCGGTCCGTTCGACGCGGGCGTCGGGGCTCTCCGGGCGGGCGCCTTCGCGCATGTCCCGGTCGTACAGGGCGAGTACGGAGGCGTGATCCATGGGATCCACTCCAGCACCCCGGCGCGGCCCCCACAACGGAATTAGCCGCGCTCCCCCGACTCCGTGGCCGCGCGCACCGCCTCCAGATACGCGGCGAGCCGGTCGCGGTTGCGGGCCAGGCAGTCGATCCGGGCCCGGATGCGGTCCAGGTGCCCCTGGAGGAGGGCGGCGGTCTCGGGGCTCAGATGGCCGGCGGGCAGCAGGATCTCCTCCGGACCCGAGAGGTACGGCAGGATCGCGCGGATCATCTCGGTCGTCAGCCCCGAGTCGAGCAGCCCGCGGATCTGGCCGACGTCCCGGACGGCGGCCTCGCCGTACACGCGGTAGCCGTTCTCGCCGCGCTCGGGGTGGAGCAGGTCCTGCTCCTCGTAGTAGCGCAGCAGGCGGGTGGGGACGCCGGTGCGGCGGGACAGTTCGCCGATCTTCATGCCGACCTCCGGGGCACGCACGCCTCACGCTTGCCTTCACGCTTGCCTTCACACTGATGTGAACGTTCGACCATGGTCGCATGTCCACGACTTCCCTGGTCAAGGGCACCGCCGTGCCCGCCGCCCTGCCCTGGTCGGGGCTGCTCGCCCTGTCCACGGCCGCCTTCACCGCCGTCGTCACCGAGCTGCTGCCCGCCGGGCTGCTGCCGCGCATGGCGCCCGCGCTCGGCGTGTCCGAGGCCCGGGTGGGCTTCCTGGTCACGGGGTACGCGGCCGCCTCGTTCGTCGCGGCCGTGCCGGTGACCGCGCTGCTGCGCGGGCTGCCGCGCCGGCCGGTGCTGGTCGGCGCGCTGCTGGGCTTCGCGCTGAGCAACGCGGTGGTCGCGCTGTCCTCGTCGTACGGCCTCACGTTCGCGGCGCGGCTGCTGGCCGGGGTGATGGGCGGCACGCTGTGGGCGATGCTCGCCGGGTACGCGGCCCGGATGGTGCCGCCCGAGCGGCGCGGGCGGGCGATCGCGGTGGTGCTCGCCGGTATCACCCTGGCGCTGTCGCTGGGCGTCCCGGCGGGCACCGCGCTGGCCGGACCGACCGGCTGGCGGGCGGCGTTCGCACTGCTGGCCGGGGTGGCGGTGCTGCTGACGGCGTGGGTGCGGTGGCGGGTGCCGGGCTTCCCCGGCGAGGAGCGGGCCACGCGCGTGCCGCTCGCCCGGGTGGCCCTGCTCCCGGGGATCCCGGTGATCCTCTCCGTGACGCTGTTCCTGCTGCTGGGCCATCAGGTCATGTACACGTACGTGGCCCCGTTCTCGGCGCACGCGGGTTACGGCCGTACGGATGTCGTGCTGCTGGTGTTCGGGGCGTCCACGGTGGCCGGGATCTGGGCGACGGGGCTGCTGGTCGACCGGCGCCCACGGGCCACGCTGCTCGGCGCGCTCGTCCTGTGCGCGGCCGTCATGCTCGCGCTGGGCGGGTACGCGCGCGTGACCGCGGTGCTTCTGATGTCGGTCGCGCTGTGGGGTGCGGCGTTCGGCGGGGCGCCCACACTGATCCAGACGGCGCTGGTGGACGCCTCGGGACCGTCCGCCGCGGACGTGGCGACCTCGCTCCAGACCACGGTCTACAACGCCGGTATCGCGGGCGGGTCCCTGACGGGCGGTCTGGTGCTGGAACGCCTGGGCCCGGCGGCCCTGCCCTGGACGGCCCTCCCGCTGCTCGCGGCGGCCCTGACGACGGTCGCGCTGGGCCGGCGGCACGCCTTTCCGGCCGGGCGGGGGACGGGGCGGCGTGCCTAGGGTGATCGGTGTCCGGGGAACGGGAAGTGCGCCGAGGGAGTCGTACGCCATGGTCGAGGCCGCCGAGCTGCCGTATCTGCGTCGTTGTGTCGAGCTGGCCGCCGAGGCGGTGCGGGCCGGGGACGAGCCGTTCGGGTCGGTGCTGGTCGGCGGGGACGGCACAATCCTCGCCGAGGACCGCAACCGGGTGGTGGCCTCCGGGGACGAGACCCGGCATCCGGAGTTCGAGCTGGCCCGCTGGGCGGCGGAGCGGATGTCGCCCGGGGAGCGGGCTGCGGCCACCGTCTACACGTCGGGCGAGCACTGTCCGATGCGTTCGGCCGCCCACGCGTGGGTGGGTCTGGGGCGGATCGTGTACGTCGCGTCGTCCGAGCAGCTCGGCGGCTGGCTGGCCGAGCTGGGGGTGCCCGCGTCACCCGTACGGGCCCTGCCGGTCCGGGAGGTCGCCCCGGGGGTGACCGTGGAGGGGCCGGTTCCGGAGCTGGTGGAGGAGGTGCGGGCGCTGCATCTGCGGTTCCACGGCGCCTGACGCGGACTGGTTCCACAGCGCCCGACACGGCCGCGGGCCCCCTGACCGGTGCGACCGGCGGGGGCCCGCGGAACTCCGCGACGGCGGTGGTTCAGCTCTGCGCGCCGGGGCGGAAGCGGCGGTACAGAAGCGCGCCGCCGAGCAGCATGGCCGTGCTGCCCAGGATCGCGGGCAGGGCGGCGTCGCTGCCGGTCTGCGCGAGCGAGGGGACACCCGGGGCCTGGGGCTCGTGGGCGGGCGGCGCAGGCTTGGGCCCGGCCGGCTGGGGCTCGGCGGGCTGGGTGTGACGCACCGGCGGGGCGGGCTTGACGGGCGGCGTGACCGGGGGCTTCTTGCCGGGGCCGTTGACCGACTCGTTGCCGAACACGGGGTTCAGCACGCCGACGACGTTGACGCTGTTGCCGCTGGCGTTCACCGGGACGTCCACCGGCAGCTTGATGCCGTTGCCGGAGACGACGCCGGGCGAGCCGACCGTGTCGCCCTCCGCCGTCGACCCCGTGGAGGACGTCGTGGACGAGGTGGAGGACGACGAGGTCGCGCCACCACCGCCGCCCTTGTTGGCGCAGGCGTTGCCCATCGCCGGGTTCAGCGCGCCCACCACATTCACGGTGTTGCCGCACAGGTTCACCGGGAGGTTCACCGGCAGTTGGATTCCGTTGCCGGAGACCGCACCGGGCGAACCTGCCGCGGTGCCGGTCGCTGCGGAGTCGGCGAACGCCGGCATGGTCACTGCCGCCATCGCGCCCGATGCGGCTGCGACGGCGAGCACACCGTTTCGGGTAACCCGTCTCATGGGTCCCTGCCTTCCAGACTTGGTCGCGGGCACTCACCCGCATCCGTTAAAACGCGGGCGAACCGACCAAGTAATGGCCAAACAACCTTTCACCCCATCGGGTGGCACAACTGCGAACTGATCACAAAAACACCCCATATGCCTTCGATCTTGTGGGTGGAGGGAGGTGCCTAGGTCGTCTTCCGGGCTGCCGGGGCTCCGGAGGCGGCCCCGGCGGGCGCCACCTATCGTGGGGTGCCGAGGCGCCGTTCCCGGTCCGCTGAGAGGCGTCCCTGGAGGCATCCATGCAGGCCATGCTGTCCACCCGGTCCGGGCCGCGCCGCCGCGCGCTCGTCGCGGCGGCCGCGACCGCGGCCCTGACGCTGGGGTGCGCGAGCCTGCCGACGGCACGGGCCGACGGCGACGACGATCCCGGCCTGTCCCGCTTCTACGACCAGAAGATCTCCTGGTCGAAGTGCGACGTAGACGGCGTGCCCGACGACCTCCAGTGCGGCACGGTGAGCGTCCCGCTCGACTACGCCCGCCCCGGGTCCGGCTCGCTCGACCTGGCGCTCGCCCGGTACCGGGCGACCGGCGACAAGCGGGGCTCGGTGGTGCTGAACTTCGGCGGCCCCGGCGGTGCGGGGGTGCCCGAACTGGCCTACGGCGGAAAGCCGTTCATGGAACTGACCGACGGCTACGACGTGGTGTCGTTCGATCCCCGCGGCGTCGGCCGTTCCTCTCCGGTGAGCTGCGGCGACGAGGAGCAGGGCGGGCTGTCCGCGCTGGACGACGACGATGCCCTCGGCGACCCCGCGACGGTCCTGGCCCGGCTGCGGGAGGCGGCCGCGGCCTGTGTCCGCAACTCCGGGCCCGTCCTGCCGCACATAGGCACCGTCAACGCGGCCCGCGACCTGGACGTCCTGCGCTCGGCCCTCGGCGACAAGAAGCTGAACTACCTCGGTTTCTCCTACGGCACCCGGCTCGGCGCGGTGTACGCCGCCCAGTTCCCCGGCAAGGTCGGCCGGGTCGTCCTGGACGGTGTGGACACGCTGACCGAGCCGCTCGCCGAGCAGGGCGTGGCGGGCGCCCGCGGCCAGCAGACCGCGCTCGACGACTTCGTCGACTGGTGCGTGCGGGACATCGCCTGTCCCTTCGGCCACGACGCCCGTACGGCCCGGGAGGCGGTCGTCCGGCTGGTGTGGTCGCTGGACGAGAACCCGCTCCCGTCGGACTTCGGGGACGACTTCACCGGCCAGGACCTGGTGGCCGCGCTCGGACAGGGGCTCTACAGCAAGGAGCTGTGGCCGTCGCTGGAGCGGGCGCTCGCCCTGCTCGTGGAGGACGGCGACGCGAGCGGGGTGATGGCGTTCGCGACGGGCGGCATGGCCCTCCCGGCGCTCCCGGCCCTCCCGGCGGGGCGGCCGGACGCCGCCGAGCCCTCCCCGCTGGTGGAGCCCGAGGACGTCCCCCTCGACAACCTGCCCGCCGCGCTGATGGCGATCAACTGCGCCGACGACCCCGACCGGCCCACCGCCGAGCAGATCACCGGTGACCTCCAGCGGCTGCGGGCCGCCTACGAGGAGGCGTCACCGGTCTTCGGCCGGTACCGCCTCTCCGAGGTCCTGCTCTGCTACGGCCGCCCGAAGGGCACCGACTTCATCCGCGAGGAGGTCAAGGACGTCGACACCCCGCGGATGCTGCTGGTCGGCACCCGGGGCGACCCGGCGACCCCGTACCGCTGGACCGAGGAGACGGCCGAACGGCTCGGGGACTCGGCCGTCGTCCTGGACAACAAGGGCGACGGGCACACCGGGTACGGCTCCTCGAAGTGCGTGCACCGCAAGATCGACGACTTCCTGCTGTACGGCTCCCTGCCGCCCGACGGCAGCTCCTGCGGCGCCGAGGAGACGGACTGAGGCGCCCGCGGGCGGGGAGCGGTCAGCCGGCGATCAGCCCGCGGTCACGAACGCGTCGATGGCCGCGGTCAGTTCGGCCGGCTTCTCGACGGGCAGTTCGTGTCCGGCGTCGATGATGCGGACGGTGGCGTCCGGGTACGCCTTCGCCATCCGCAGCATCTGCGACACCGGCAACTGCACGTCGTGGTAGCCGTGGATCATCAGGGTGGGCGTGCGGATCTCCCCCACCCGGTCCAGGACGTCGAACGCCCGCATGGCGCCGTACAGCGTCATGACGACCTCGCGCGGGGTGTCCGCCGAGGACTTGATGTACGCGCGGACCTCGTCGCGCGGGTAGCCGGGGGCGAAGGCGCGCTGGATGTTGGTGGCCACGAACAGCTTGTACGGCACCAGGGTGGAGGCGGCCATCAGCAGACCGCGGCCCCGGCTGAAGGTCATCCTCGCGATGGAGTTGACCAGGATCATCCGCTCCACGCGCTCGGGATGTGTGAGCGCGACGGTCTGGGAGATCATCCCGCCCATCGAGTGGCCGATCAGGACGCACCGCTCGATCTTGAGGTGGTCCAGCAGGGTGATCAGGTCGTTCGCCAGTTCCGCGACCGTCTTCACGCCCGCGCCGCTGCTCTCGCCGTGGCCGCGCAGATCGAACCGGACCACCCGGCGCTTCTCGGCGAAGTGGGCGAGCTGGTGGTCCCAGCGGTGCCGGTTGGCCGTCCAGCCGTGCACGAACACCAGCGGCACCCCGCCGCCGTCGCGCGGCCCCTCGTCGTCGTACGTCAGTGCGGCGCCGTCGACTTCGAGCTGCGGCATGGGTGCCTCCTGCGGTATGTCCGGGGTGCGGTGCGGCGGGTCCTGGTTACTGACGCGTACGGTAACGGGCGAGCGGGCCGGCCGTCACCGTCGTTCGCCGAGGAATTCCAGGATGTGACCGAAGACGTCGAGCGCGGCGCCCCGGCCGAGGAACGCGTCGAGGTGGCCGTAGCCCGGGATCTCGGTGTAGCGCACGTCGAGTCCGGGCTGCCGGTGGGCGAGGACGTCGTGGCAGAGCCGCTGGGAGTCGCCCCACAGGCCGTTCTCGCTGCCGGAGAGCAGCAGCAGCGGGGTGTCGATCCGGCCTGCCGCGTCCAGGGCGTTGGCCGGCAGGGCCCGGTAGCGGTGGTCGGTGTCGTGCCAGCGGACCACCGTGCGGGCCAGCTCGATCCGGCGCAGATGCGGCAGGATCCACAGCGGGGCGGGGCCGAGCAGTTCGGCGAGCCGGTCGTGGGTGGCCTCGGTGAGGTTCTCGTGCACGAAGAGCGAAGCGCCGGTCCCCCAGGCCGAGTTGTGCAGGATCTGGCAGGTCGGGTCGGGGCAGCCCGCCTTGCGCGAGGCGAGCGCGAACAGCGGGGTGTAGCGGGAGCGGAGGCCGACCTTGCGGAAGTCGACGGGGATGTGGTCCATCCGGGATCTGAGCAACTCCCCGGCCAGGGACATCCGCAGTGAGGTGCTGCCCTTCAACTTGGGTGTCAGAAAGACGCCTTGGGTCACCACTCCGGCGAGTCCGGGCACGAGTCCGGCCGTCAGGGACAGCGACAGCGCGAGCGCGCCGACGCAGTGGGCGACGACGAACAGCGGCCGGTCGCCGACGCGTTCACGGATCCGGGAGACGGCGGCCGGGATGTCGTGGAGCGCCACGTCGTCGTAGGTGTACCGCTGCCCGGTCTCGTTGTAGGGCAGCCGGCAACTGCCGCGCCAGTCGAGCAGCCAGGGCTCGTAGCCGTCGTCGAGCAGTGAGTCGACGAGGTTGCGGGTCTCGGGCAGCAGGAACATGTCGGCGGACGCGGTGTGGCCGTGCAACAGGAGCACGACGGGCCGGCCGCTCTCGCCGGGGTCGACCCGGGTGAGGCCGAGGCGGACGCCGTCCGGCGCCCGGAAGGGGATGTCCTCGACGCGGGCCGGGTCGAGGCGGTGGCGCAGCGGGCGCAGGGCGGGCTCGGTCCTGACCCTGCGCAGCGCCGGGCGGGCCGTCGCGGAGGCGGTTCGGAAGATCATCGGCGGTGCTCCGTGGGGTTCGTGGTGCGGCGCAGGTCCAGCAGGTCGGCGCCGGCGCGGGCGAACGGGCCGAGCAGTCCCCGGCCCATCTCGACGCCGAACCAGGCGAGCCAGGTCAGCTTGGCCGCGCGCTTCTCCTGCGCCGTGAGGTGCGGGGCGACCCGGATGCCGTCGACCTGGTCGCGGACGTAGGAGTCGGCGGGGACGACGACCTCCCCGGTGAAGGCGGCCGGTGCGCCCTCGCGGCCGAGTTCGACGGTGAGGGCGCGGGTCTGGCGCCACAGGTCGCGGCGGGCGCGGGCGTACTTGTGGCCCTCCAGCCACCACAGTTCACCCTCGGTGTCCCGCAACTGGAGTCGGTAGCGCAGGAGCTGGTGCTTGAGGCCGTGGCTCTGCGGGATGCCCTCCTCGGGGCGGACCCAGACGTCGCCGCGGACGACGGTGAGCGGTTCGGGGTGGACGGCCGGGCAGTCGACCGTGCCGTTGACGTCCAGCCGCCGTTCCCGCACGAGTTGGTACATACTCGCGAGGGAGAGGGTGAGGGACATCGAGCAGGGCGTGCCGCCGGTGCCGCCGTCGACGGGGCGGACACCGCCCTGCGTGGTCTCGGAGAACCACAGGTAGGGCTGGTCGTCCTTGTGCGGCAGCCGGGCGAGTCCGTCGCCGGCGAGCTGCTCGAACGTCTTCAACTGGGCCCGGGCGTCGTAGCGGGCGGCGGGCGGCAGTCCGAGCGCCTCGACCAGGGCGGCGGTGCGGGTGCCCTCGGCGGCGGGTCCGGTCAGGGTGGCCTCGCACAGCTTCAGCGCGGTGGGGCTGTTCAACACCCGGGTGAGGAAGGTGAGTTCGGGGACGGGCTCGGCCTCCAGACGGGCCAGGGTGCCGGTCCGCCACTCCTCCCAGTCCTGGACGCGGACGTGCATCCCGCCGAACGCCATGTCCCGTACGACGTCGTCGAGGGTCTGCGGGACGCCGGTGAGGTTGTAGTCGAAGCCCCAGGCGTCCGGTTCACAGACGACGGCGACGGCGGCCCGGCTCACCCAGTCCACGGGGGCCACGTTGAGGTGGCGGAACGCCGGTACGGTCCGGAAGCGGCCGAACGCGGCGATCAGGCCGCTGCTGAGGTCCTGGGGGTTGTGGGCGCCGGTCCTGCTGTGGCCGCCGATGCCGCCGGGGCGCAGCGCGGAGACCACCAGACCGTGGTCGCGGGCGCGCCGCAGGGCCACCTCGGCGGCCCACTTGGACTGGTCGTAGCCCGCGACGAGCCGGTCCACATGGGCCAGCGGGTCGTCCTCGCCGAGGGAGGTGATGCCGACCTCGTTGAAGACGGCGATCGAGGAGATGTGGTGCACCGGCTTGGGGCGGCCGGTGGCGGCCAGCTCGGCCAGCGTGAGCGCGCCGATGACGTTGCTGCCGCGCAGCGACCGGTAGCCGCGCAGAAAGTCCACGGCCGCCGCGACGCCGACCACGCTGTCCAGTTCCTCGGTGAGGGTGTGCCACAGCTCGTCGGACAGGCCGAGGCGCGGGCTGCGGATGTCACCGGGGAGCACGGTCACCCGGCGGCGGATCTCCGCGTTCCACGGCAGCAGATGGCGGCGCAGGCTCTCGCCGAGCCGGGCGGTCGCGGCCTCCAGGTCGGCCGCGCGGACCAGGCAGTACACATGGGCGTCGCTGTGCCGGAGCAGGTCGAGCAGCATATGGCCGCCGAGGAAGCCGGTCGCCCCGGTGAGCAGGATCCGCCGGGGCGCGACCGGTTCGGGCCGCCGTACGAACGGCAGCCGGTCGGCGAGGGCGAGGTCGGCGAGGATCTGGTCGAGGTCGTCCTGACGGGCGGAGGCCGCCGGGGCGGAGGGGGACGCGACGACCGCAGGACGCGGCGCGGGCACCGCCACCGGCACGGGTGCCGGCGTCGGGAGTGCCAGGTTCGCCGCGTCCCCGGCCGTCTCCAGCCAGCGGCGGGCCAGGCCGATCGGGCGGGCGTCGGCGAAGACGTCGTCGAGGTCCAGCTCCACGCCGAGGTCGCGCTCCAGTTCCGCCGCCAGTTCGACGGCGTGCACGGAGCTGCCGCCGGCGTCGAAGAAGTCGGCGTCCGGGGCGAGCCGCCCCTCGGGCAGATACCGTCCGGCGGCCTCCGCGATCGCTGCGGCAAGCCCCTCCGCGTCCGGCACTCCGTGCGGCACGGCGGCGGCGGCCACCTCGGATTCCGGTTCCTCCTTCCGGGTGACCATGGCCAGCAGGTCCGTCACCGTCAGGCCGCCCGCGTCCGCACCGCCCCGCTCGATCGCCTCGGCGACGGCCCGCTGCCCGGCGTTCGCCGTGGGGTCCTCGTTCATGTCACGCATTCAGAGCCCTTCACGATGTGCACGTTCCTGTTCCGCCTGTCCGTTCTCGTCACCGCAGCCGATGTCACCGCAGCCGATGTCACTTCAGCCGAGGTCACCGCTGTTCCCACGACCGGAACGCCCGCAGGTGTTCCGGGGTCGTCACGGCCTCCAGGAGTTCGTCGTCCTGGTCGCCGCCGCCGAGCGCGGCCACGATCCGCCGGGCCGGGGCGTTGCGCGGGCTGCGCTCGGCCGTCAACCGGACCTTGGCGCAGCCGAGTTCGTCGGCGCGGTCGGCCAGCCAGCCCAGCAGGCGTTCCTCGACGCCGCGTCCGAGGGCGCGGCAGCTCATCAGCCAGGCGAGGACGTCGAGCCGGTCGCCCTCGGCGCGGACCGCGAGCAGGCCGATCTGGCCGTAGTCGCCGAAGCGGTCGCGGGCCGCCGCCGTCCACACCTCGCCGCGGTTCCGCCAGCGGTCGAGGTCGCCGCCGTCGGCCGAGCGGGCGCGCAGGGTGAACTGGTTGGTGCGGCGCACGAGTTGTTCGGCGCGCCGGACGTCGTCCTCCCCGAGCGGCCGGACGTCGACCGTCAGTTCCAACTGGGCGAGGAACTCCTCGAATCCGGCCTCCTCCGTCTTGTCCCGTACGGCGTCCCGTTCCCGTTCCTGGTCGTAGAAGCGGGCCCGCAGGACGTCCTCGGCCGTCCCCGCGACCGGGACCAGCGGCCACAACCGGTCGAGGAACTCCTCCAGTTCGGGTTCCGCCGGGCAGGTCACCGCGAGCACCTCGGGCAGGGCCGCGCGCATCTTGCCGATCTCGGCGGGGTTGTCGTCGAGGAAGAGGAAGCTGTCCGGGCCGAGGTTGAGGGTGCGGGCCGCCTCGGCCAGCCGGGCGGGCTTGGGGCCCCAGGCGGCGGACAGGACGCTGAAGTGCTCGGCCTTGAGCGGGCTGTCGGGGCGGTCGAGGACGGCCCGTACGGTGTCCTCGTCGTTGTTGCTGACGAGCGCCAGCAGCACCCCGGCCTCCCGCCAGCGCAGCAGCCGGCGCGCGAGGACCGCCCGGGGTCCGGACAGGTCCACGGCGTCCGGGCCGATCTCCCCGGCCACACCGCTCCACAGCGTCTCGTCGCCGTCGACGGCGATCACCTTGGGCGCGGGCCGCAGCACGGCCCGTACGACCTCGGCGAGGCGGAGGGCCACGGCCGCCTGGAAGGGCGGGGTGAAGGGGAGGTGGGCGAGCCGTTCGGTGCGTTCGTCGAAGAGGTCCGTCACGGGGTGCCGGCGGGTCCAGTCGTCGGCGGTCAGCACCGCGATGCCGGGGCGGTCGGTGAGGTCGGCGGCGACTTCGCGCTCCCAGCGGGCGAGGCGTCCGTCCGTGTCCTTCGCGGGCAGGAAGCCGACGATCAGCGGCTTGCGGGTGTGTTCGGCCAGGGCCCGCAGCGCGGCCGGGTACTCGGTGCGCAGCTCGGCGAGGAGCGTGTCGTCCACCGGCCCGAACCGTTCCAGGTCGTGGGCCCGCAGCAGCACCACGCCGACGGCCGTGGCGGGGTCGGCGAAGACGCCGGACGGGTCGCGCAGGGCGGCGAGCACCTGGTGGTACGGCGCCTCGGCGACCGTGGGGCCGTCGTCCCCGAGGGCGGTCGCGCACATCAGCGGGAGGTTGCCGAGGGCGAAGGTGGCGGCGAGGGCCAGGGAGCCGCGCCCGGCGGGGGTGGCCGGGACGGGAAGCGGCACGTCCTCCACGGGCCGCCCGGAAGCGGCCTCCTGCTCCCCGGGCCGCCCGGAAGCGGCTTCCTGCTCCCCGGGCCGGGCGGGGTGCGTCGCGTCCCGCGCCGCTTCGCCGAGCAGGCGCAGGAAGTCGTCCGCCAGTGCGGCCGTGTCCGCCGGGTCGAGGATGTCGAGGTTGTGGTCGAGCCGGATCCGGTCCGCGTCCGGGGTCATCGTGATCATGAGGTCGAGGTCGGAGTAGCCGGTGCCGGCCGGCAGCACGTCCAGGTTTGCGAGGCGGCCGCCGTGCCGGACGTAGTTGAAGTAGACCTCCACCAGCGGGGCCTGGTCCCGGTGGAGGCCCTGCCGGGCCAGGGTGGCGAGGACGTCCGAGAACATCGCGCCCTTGGTCAGGACGCGGCGCAGCCGGGTGTCGGTGCGGCGCAGGACGTCCTCGACCGTCTCGCCCGCCCGCGCCTCGGCCGGGAACGGCACGGGGACGCCGTAGAAGCCCACGGCGTCGAAGGCGTCGGCGTGGATGCGGGTGTCCACCGGGACGGCGAGCACGAAGCGGTCGCGGGCGCGCAGCCGTGCCAGGAGCACGGTGAGGGTGCCGAGGCAGAACGCGGCGGGCGTGACGCCGAGGGCACCGGCGGCCGTGGCGACCCGCTCCATGAGGCCGTCGGGGACGTCCACGGTGACGCTGCCGGCCCGGTAGGTGCGCTGTTCGGGGCGCGGCCGGGAGAGCGTGAGGTCGAGGCGTGCGCTGCCGTCGAAGGCGGCCTGCCAGTCGGCGTCGGCCGTGCCCTCGCCCGACCGCTGGGCCTCGACGAGGAGTCGGACGTCCCGGTTGGTGACGTCGGCGTCGAGCGCGGTGCCGGACAGTTCGGCGTCGATCTCGGCCGCGACCAGCAGCAGGGACTGGAGGTCGCTCACCACGTGGTGAGCGCCTACGAGCAGGATCTGGCCGTCGGTGCCGCCGTCGAGCAGTTCGAGGCGCCACAGCGGTGCGGCCGTCAGGTCGAACGGCGGTTCGAGGAGCGCGCGCAGCCGGTCACCTGCGTCCGGTCCGTCGGTGACGGCGGTCCAGCGCAGGGGCGGTGCGGTGAGGTCGCGGACCACGTGGAGCCGGCGGCCGCCGTCGGGGACCGTGACCACCGAGGTCCGCAGCGCCGCGTGGCGGGCGACGAGCCGGGTGACGAGGGCGGTGAGCGCCTCGCGGGTGGTGGGGGCGGTGAGCCGGAAGGCGAGGCCGACCGCGTGGGCGGCCTGGGGCATGCCGGGGCGGGCGCTGCGCAGCAGGCGGACGACGTCCCGGGTGACCGGGAGGAGTTCGGTCTCCGGGACCTGGGCCGCCTCCTCCGCCGGGGTGCCGGGGGCCGGTGCGGTGACGGGGCGGTCGGGCAGGCCAGCGGCCAGGGTGTTCGCCAGGCCGCGCACATCGGCGGCGGAGAACATCTCGGCGGTGGGCAGTTCGACGCCGAGTTCACGGGCGAAGGCGTTCCGCAGCCGGACCAGCATCAGGGAGTCCAGGCCGAGTTCCTTGAGCGCGGTGCCGGCGGAGACGTCGACCAGGCCGCCCGAGACCTCGCCGATGCGGGCGCGGACATACTCCTCCAGCCAGCCGACCCGGTCGTCGGCGGTGGTGGCGGCGAACACCTTGCGCACCAGGGCGTCGGCGTCGCCGGTGCCGGTGGGCAGGCTGACGAGGTCGGCGAGGAGCGGGCGGGAGCGGACCGCGTCCGGGGCGAGCGCGAGCAGCTCCCGGTCCAGGGCGATGGGGGCGAGCTGGCGGCGCGAGGTGTCCAGCAGGCGGTCGAAGAGTTCGCCGCCGTCCTGCGGGGAGAACGCGACCAGTCCGGAGCGGCCGGTCTCGGCGGCCCGGGTGCCGGACTCGGCGACCATGCCGACACCGGACCAGACGCCCCAGTCGAGGCTGAGCGCCCGGCGTCCGGTGCGGGAGAGATGGTGGGCCCAGGCGTCGAGGAAGGCGTTCGCCGCCGAGTAGGGGCTCTGTCCGGCCGAGCCGAGCAGTCCGGCCGCCGACGCGAACAGCACCATGTGCCGGGCCTCGGGGGCGAGTTCGGTGAGCAGGGCGGTGCCGAGCACCTTGGGGGCGAGGACGCGCAGGACGCGTTCGTCGGTCAGGTTCGCCACGGTGGCGTCGTCCAGGACACCGGCCGCGTGCACGATCCCGGCGAGCGGTCCCGCCTCGCGTCGTACGGCGTCCAGGGCGTCGCCGAGGGCGGCGCGGTCGGCGACGTCGGCGCGGGCGAGGTGCACGGTGACCCCGCGCCGTTCCAGGCCGGCGATCCACTCCCGGGCGTCGGGCGTGGGCGCGCCCCGGCTCATCAGGGCGAGGCTGCGCACCCCGCGCCGGACGAGGCGTTCGGCGACGATCCGGCCGAGGCCGCCGAGACCGCCGGTGACGAGGTGGACGCCGTCGGGTGTGCCGCCGCCGTCGGTGTCCGGGCGGGTGCGGGCCAGCCGGGGGACGAGCCGGCCGGACTCCCGCAGGGCGACGAGGCGTTCGTCGTCGGCGTGCCGGAGCTGGGTCCACAGGGCGTCGGCGCCGCCGACGGGCGGCAGGTCGACGAGCGTGACGGCCAGTTCGGGGTGTTCCTGGGCGAGCGCGAGGCCGAAGCCCCAGGCCAGCGCCTGCTGGGGATGGGCGACCTGTTCGCTGCCGCCGGCGGCCTGGGTGCCCCGGACGACGGTGAACAGGCGCGGGGCGTGGCCGCGTCGTCCGGTGAGCGCGCGCACCAGGTGCAGGGTGCCCAGGCAGGCCAGCCGGGCCGCCTCCTCGGCCGTGCGGGAGTCGACGACGGCCGGGGCGTCCAGCGCGGCGAGCTGGACGATCCGGGCGGGCGGGGTGTCCGGGTACGCCGCGTCGAGCAGCCGGGCGAGCTGCTCGGGGTCGGCGGTGTCGAGGACGTACCGGCCGGCGCCCTCGGCGGTGAACTCCGGTCCCCTGCGGGCCACGACGTACGGCACGCCGTCGGTGTCGAGGCGGCCGGTCAGGGCCTCGGCGGTGCCGGTGCCGTCGGCGAGGATCAGCCACGAGCCGTCGGCGGGGGGTTCCTGCGCGGCGGGGCGGGGCTGCCAGCGGGTCTCGAACAGGGCGCCGTCCAGCGGGGGGAGCGCGGCGAGCCGGAACTCCTCGGCTTCGAGGAGGAGTTGCTCGTCGGCGTCCCACAGGCGCAGGTCGAGCAGGGCGGTGTCGCCGGCGACGGAGCGCAGTTCGCAGCTCGCCCAGGCGGGTGCGGTGCGCCGGCCGGTGAACCGGACGCGGCCGAACCCGGCGGGCACGAACGCCCGTCCTTCGGGGGCGTCGCCGGGCAGGGCGGCGGTGTGGAACGCGGCGTCCAGGACGGCCGGGTGGATCAGGTGTCCGGCCGGGGGCCGTTCCGTGAGCCGGGCGACCGCGGCGGTGTCCGTGCGGTGGGCCGTCTCCAGATTGCGGAAGGCGGGGCCGTAGTCGATGCCGAGGGCGCTCAACCCGGCGTAGACCGGACCGAGTTCGACGGGCTCGGGGCACCGCTCGCGCAGATCGCCGAGGCGGGCCCGCGCGGCGGGTCCCCCGGTCACGACCGAGCCGGTGACATGGCGTTCCCAGCGCTGTCCCTCGGCGGCGGACGAGAAGACGGTGAAGGCGCGCGAGCCGTCGTCGTCGGCGGGCCGCAGCACGAGCTGGAGGCGGACCGGCCGGTCCTCGGGCAGCCGCAGGGGCTGGAGGAAGTCCACGTCGGCGAGCCGGATCTCGTCGTCGCCGTCGGTGAGTGCGGCGGCGGCTTCCAGGGCCATGCCGAGGAAGGCGGCGCCCGGCAGCCAGACCTCGCCGGTGACGCGATGGTCGGCGAGGTGCGCGAACCGGCTGTCGCGCAGGTCGATTTCGCTCTGGAAGAGATGGCGGCCGGGTTCGTCGCTAGCCTCGACATGGGTGCCGAGCAGCGGGGAGGCGCCGGGCGAGCCGGCGGGCGCGGGGGCGAGCCAGTGGCGGTCGCGGGCGAAGGCGTAGGTCGGCAGGGCGACCCGGCGGCCGCGCGGGAACAGCGCCGCCCAGTCCGGTTCGTACCCGCCCGTGTACAGCTCGCCGAGGCGGCGCAGCAGGACGTCCGGGCCGTCCTGGCCGCGGCGCAGCGAGCCGACGGTGACGGCGTCGACCCCGGCCTCGGCGGCGACGGCGGCCACGGCGGCGGTCAGCGACGGGTGCGGGCTGAGTTCCACGAAGTGGCGGTAGCCGTCGTCGAGCATCCGGCGGACGGTGTCGGCGAACCGGACCGGCCGGCTCAGGTTGTCGAACCAGTACCCGGCGTCGAGGTCGTCCCCGCCGACCGGCGCGGCGCGCACGGCCGAGTACAGCGGGGTGTCCGCCGCCGCGCCGCGCACCCCGGAGAGCCGGTCGAGGAAGGTGTCGCGCAGCGGTTCCATGAGCGGACTGTGGGAGGCGAACGGCGTCGACAGGGACCGTACGGCGATCCCGCGGTCCGTGAGCAGGCCGCGCAGTTCGGCGAGCGCGTCGGCGTCCCCCGAGACGGCCGTCGCGCGGGCGCTGTTGACCGCGCCGACGAACAGCCGCCCCGCGTACGGCGCGAGGAGTTCCCCGACCTCGGTGTGCGGGAGTTCTACGGCGATCATGCCGCCGCGTCCGACGAGCGGGACGACCGCCTCGGCCCGCCCGGTCACCACGGCCACGGCCTCGTCGAGACCGAGCGCGCCCACGCTGTAGGCGGCGGCGATCTCGCCCAGGCTGTGTCCGACGACACCGTCCGGGGTGACGCCGAGGGTGCGCCAGGCGGCGGCGAGGGAGGCGTTGACGGCGAAGAGCGTCGGCTGGAGGTACTCGGTGCGCTCCAGCGGGGAGAACTCCTCCGGTGCGCGCAGGGCGTTGAGCACGGACCAGCCCGCGTGCCGTTCGACGGCCGCGTCGATCCGGGTGAGTTCCTCGCGGAACGCCGCCGAACCGGCGGCCGTCCCCAGTCCCATGCCGGGCCACTGGCCGCCGTGCCCGGAGAACACGAAGGCGACCTTGCCGCCGCGGTCCTCACGGGGCGCGGTCAGCGGAGCCCGTCCGGACGCCAACGCGTCGAGGACGGTGCGCAGTTCGTCCCGGTCGCCGGCCACGATCGCCGTCCGGTGCTCGAAGTGGCTGCGGTGCCGGGCCAGGGTGTGGGCGAGGTCGGGCAGGGCGGTGTCGTCCCCGGCCAGGTGCGTGGCGAGCCGCGCGGCCTGACCGCGGACGGCGGTCGCGGACCGCCCGGAGAGCACGAACAGCGTTCTGCCGCCGCCGGGTTCGGACGCCACGGGGTGCCCGTCCGCGACCGGCTCGGCGGCGGGCGGCTCCTCGACGATCACATGCGCGTTGGTCCCGCTGATCCCGAACGCGCTGACCCCGGCGCGCCGCACCCGCTCCCCCGCCACCGGCCAGGGGCGGGCCTCGGTGAGCAGCCGCAGTCCGCTGTCCTCCCAGTCGACGTGCCGGCTGGGCGTACCGGCGTGCAGGGTGGCCGGGAGGGTCCGGTGGCGCAGCGACTGCACGACCTTGATCAGTCCGGCGACGCCCGAAGCGGCCTGGGCGTGCCCGAGGTTGGACTTCAGCGACCCCAGGTACAGCGGCCGCCCCTCGGGCCGGGAGGCGCCGAAGACCTCGGAGAGGGCGTTCGCCTCGATCGGGTCGCCCAGGGTGGTGCCGGTGCCGTGCGCCTCCACGTAGTCGATGTCGGCGGGCGTGAGCCCGGACAGCTCCAGGGCGCGCCGGACGACTTGCTCCTGCGCGGGCCCGTTCGGCGCGGACAGACCCTGGCTGCGGCCGTCCTGGTTGACGGCGGTGCCGCGCAGCACCGCGAGCACCTCGTCGCCGTCCCGGCGCGCGTCCGAGAGCCGCTTGAGGACGAGCATCCCGGCGCCCTCGGCCCAGATCGCGCCGTCGGCGGCGTCGGAGAAGGAGCGGCAGCGGCCGGTGGGCGAGAGCCCGCGCAGCCGGCTGAACTCGACGAAGGTCTGCGGGGTGACCATCAGGGTGACCCCGCCCGCGAGCGCGAGGTCGCATTCGCCGGACCGCAGCGCCTGGGCGGCCAGATGGGTGGCGACCAGCGACGACGAGCAGGCCGTGTCGACGGTGAGGGCGGGCCCGTGCAGGCCGAGGGCGTAGGCGAGTCGGCCGGAGGCCACGCTGAGCGCGGAGCCGGTGCCCACGTATCCGTCGAGCTGGTCCAGCCGGGAGCCGGACAGGTAGTCGCTGCCGAACATGCCGACGTACACGCCGGTGGTGCTCCCGGCGAGGGTGGCGGGGACGGTGCCGGCCCGCTCCAGCGCCTCCCAGGCCGTCTCCAGGAGGAGCCGCTGCTGCGGGTCCATGGCGGCGGCCTCCTTCGGGGTGATGCCGAAGAAGCCCGCGTCGAAGGAGGCGATGTCGTCCAGGAAGCCGCCCTCGCGGGCGTACGTCCTGCCGGGCGCGTCCGGGTCGGGGTCGTACAGGGACTCGACGTCCCAGCGCCCGGCCGGGAAGGGGCCCACGGCGTCCCGGCCTTCGGCGACCAGGTGCCACAGGTCCTCGGGGTCGTGGACACCGCCGGGCAGCCGGCAGGCCATCGCGACGACGGCGATCGGCTCGTCGGTGGGGACGGCCGTGGCGGGGCGGGAGGAAGGGGCACCGGGTGTGGTGCGGGGCGCGCCGGCGAGCATGCCGTCCAGCAGGTGGCGGGTGAGCCGGGCAGGTGTGGGGTGGTCGAAGAGCAGGGTGGCGGGGAGCCGGGTGCCGAGGCGGGCGCCGATGCGGTTGCGCAGTTCGACCGCCGTCACCGAGTCCATGCCGAGGTCCCGCAGCGGCCGGTCGGTGGCGACGGCCTCCGCCGCGCGCAGCCCGAGGACGCGCGCGGCCTCCTCGCGGACGAGGGCGAGGACCCGGTCGGCGCGGTCGGCCTCGGGCAGCGCGGCCAGCCGCTCCGCGAGTCCGCCCGCAGGACCGGCGGACGCCGCGCGCGGGGCGGGCAGCAGGGAGCGCCACAGCGCGGTGTCGCCCACGGCCTCCCGGACGCGCGGCAGGTCCACGATCCAGGCGATCTGGTGGGCCGTGCCGCGCCGCAGGGCGAGGGCGGTGAGGTCGCGGCCCTGGATGGGGGTGAGGGCGCGGTGGCCGAGCCGGGCCATCCGGGCCAGGTCGGCGTGCTCGGCGGCGAGGCCCTCCCCTGCCCAGGCGCCGTAGGAGACGGAGACGGCGGGCAGGCCGTGCGCCCGGCGGTGGTGGGCGAGTTGGTCGAGGAAGACGTTGGCGGCGGCGTAGTTGCCCTGGCCCGGGTTGCCGACGACACCGGCGGCCGAGGAGACCAGCAGGAACAGCTCCAGGGGCAGGTGCGCGGTGAGCCGGTGCAGATGGGCGGCGCCGTCGACCTTGGGCCGCAGTACGCGGGCGAGCCGCTCGGGGGTCAGGTCGGCGACCACTCCGTCGTCCAGGAGCCCGGCGCAGTGCACGACACCGCGCAGGGGCGCCTCCTCCCCGAACCTGGCGAGAAGGGCGGCCAGTTCCCGCGGGTCCGCGACATCACAGGCGGCCACCTCCACCTCGGCGCCCAGGGCGGCCAGTTCGGCGACGGCCTCGGCGGCCCGCGGGTCCTCGGGGCCCCGGCGGGAGGTCAACAGCAGGCGTGGGACGCCGAGTTCGGCGAGGAGGCGGGCGAGGTGGCGGCCCACGGCGCCGAGTCCGCCGGTGATCAGGACGGTGCCGTCGGTGGGCAGGGTGCCGTGCTCCCCGGGGCGGGCGCGGACCAGACGAGGGGCGAGCAACGCGCCTGAACGGAGGGCGAGTTCGGGTTCGTCGGGGAGGGCGACGGCAGCGGCACCGTCGAGGTCGCCGGGATCCTCGACGTCGAGCAGGGTCAGCCCGAGGTCCGGGTGCTCGGCCCGGGCGCTGCGGGCGAGGCCCCACAGCACGGACTGGGCGAGTCCGGGCACGCGGTCCCCGTCGGAGGCGGCGACCGCGCCCCGGGTCACCCACACCGTACGGGTGGGCGCGTCGGCGGCGATCAGCTCCTTCAGCTCGGCCACCGCCGTCCGCGCCAAATCGTGTGCGGACGCGGCGAGTTCCCCGTCGGCGGGTTCCCAGACGCGGATCACGGCATCGGTCCCCGACACCGCCGCCGGTTCGACCGCCGTCCACGCCACCTCGTACAGATGCCGGGCGTTCTCCGCGGTGCCGCTCAGGTCCGCCGCGGTCACGGCGTGCAGGCGTACGTCCTCCAGGCGGCCCGCCGGGAAGCCGTCGGCGTCCCACAGGGCGACGTCCAGGGTGGTGGCGTCGGTGCGCCGGACGGAGACGGTCAGATCGTGGGCGGCGGTGCCGGTCAAGGTGCAGCGTCCGACGGCGGCGGGCAGCAGCACGGCGCCCTCGGGCGCCTCGAACGCGGCGGCCACGTGCAGGGCGGCGTCCAGGAGCGCCGGGTGCACCGGGTAGGGGTCGGCGACGTCCCGCGCGCCGGGCGGCAGGGAGAGCCGGGCGAGCAGTTCGTCCTCCGCGGTGCGTACGGCCTCCCGTACGCCCTGGAAGGCGGGGCCGTAGCCGAGGCCCGCGCCGGTGAGCCGCTCGTAGGTCTCGGGGTCCCAGGCGGGGGCGGCGTCCTGCGGCCAGGCGGGGGGCGTGCCGCCGGGCGCGTCCGCAGGCCGTTCGGCGTCCGAGGCGCCCGAGGCCGTCGCGTGCAGGGTCCAGCCCGCGCCCTCGTGGCCGCGCGGGCGGCTGTGCACGGTGACCTCCGGCACGGGGCCGTCGCCGCTCACCTCGACCGACACCTCGACGGTGCCGGTGGCGGGCAGGGTGAGGGGGGCGAGCAGCAACAGGCCGGTGAGGTCGGCGGGTTCGTCGGGGCGGGCCGTGGCGAGGGCGGCGCGGCAGAGTTCCAGCAGGGTGGTGCCGGAGACGACGGTCCTGCCGAACACGGTGTGATCGGGCAGCCAGTCGGCGGTGGCCGGGGACCACTCGTTGCGGAAGGTCCAGCGGGTCGCGTCGGCGGACTGGAGCTGGACGCCCAGCAGCGGGTGCGCGGAGCGTTCGAAGAGCCCGGTCCCGGCGCCCGCCGTGCCCTCGGGTTCGATCCAGTACCGCTGGGTGTCCCAGGCGTACGTGGGCAGGTCGGCGGGGGCGGCGGCGGGTGCGAGGCGCCGCCAGTCCACCGGCCGTCCGTGGACGTGGAGTTCGGCGGCGGCGCGGTCGAGGCAGGCGCGGCCGTCGGCGTCCCGGCGCAGGGAGGCGACGGCGACGAGGTCCTCGTCCACCGTGCGCACGGCGGTGGACAGGGAGGGGTGCGGGCCGAGTTCGACGAAGTAGCGGTAGCCGTCGGCCGCCATCCGCTCCACGGTGGGCGCGAAGCGGACGGGCTCGCGCAGGTTGGTGTACCAGTAGTCGGCGGCGAGTTCCGCGGTGACGGGTGCGCCGGTGACGGTGGAGTACCAGGCGACCTGCCCGGGGTGGGCGGTGACGCCGTCGAGTTCGTCGAGGATCTCCGTGCGGACCGCTTCGACCTGGGCGCTGTGCGAGGCGTAGTCGACGTCGAGCCGCCGGACGAAGACGCCCTCGCGGTCGAGTTCGTCCAGCAGGTCCTGGAGGGGTTCGACCTCGCCGGCCAGGACCGTGGAGCGGCCGCTGTTGACGGCGGCGACGGACACCCGGCCGTCGAGCCCGGCCGTCCTGGCCTCGATCTCGGTGTGGGGCAGTCCGACGACGGCCATCGTGCCGGTGCCGGAGAGCGCCGTGAGGGCCTGGGAGCGCAGGGCGACCACGGCGGCGGCGTCGTTGAGGCTGAGCGCGCCGGCGACACAGGCGGCGGCGACCTCGCCCTGGCTGTGTCCGATCACCCCGTCCGGGCGGATCCCGCGGGCCCGCCAGACGGCGGCCAGGGACACCATCACGGCGAACAGGACGGGCTGGACGACGTCCACGCGGTCCAGTGGGGGCGCGTCGGTGTCGCCGCGCAGCACGGCGGCGACGGACCACTCGGTGAAGGGGCGCAACGCGCCGTCGCAGCGGTCGAGTTCGTCGGCGAAGACGGGGTCGGTGGCGAGCAGGTCGCGGGCCATACCGGTCCACTGGGCGCCCTGGCCGGGGAAGACGAACGCCAGCTTGCCGGGCGGAAGGGCCTGCTGCGGTCCTGCGGTGCGGTCGGGGTCGGGCCGTCCGGCGGCCAACTCCTCCAGGGCGGCCAGCAGTTCACCGGAGTCGGCGGCCTGGATCACGGCCCGGTGGGCGAAGTGGGTGCGGTGCCGGGCCAGGGTCGCGGCGACGGCGTCGAGCGCGGTGCCGGGCCGCTCGCGCAGCGCCGCGGCGAGCCGTTCGGCCTGTCCGTGCAGGGCGGGGAGGGTGCGGGCGGAGAGCGGGAACAGGGTGGGCCCTGCCGGGGTCCCGGCGACCGCGGAGGCGGTTTCGGCCGACGCGGGCGCCTCCTCCAGCACCACATGCGCGTTGGTCCCGCTGATCCCGAACGCGCTCACGCCGGCCCGGCGCACCCGGTCCGCGCGGCGCGGCCACGCCTCGGCGGTGCGCTGGACGCGGAGTCCGCCGCCCTCCCAGTCGATGTGCTCGGTGAGGTGCTCGGCGTGCAGGGAGGCCGGGACGCGCTCGTGGGCGAGGGCCAGCACGGTCTTGATCACCCCGGCGATGCCGGCGGCCGCCTGGGTGTGCCCGAGGTTGGACTTGAGGGAGCCGACGCCGAGCGGCCGGTCGGCGGGGCGGCCGGGGCCGTAGACGGCGGCGAGCGCGCCGCCCTCGATCGGGTCGCCGAGCCGGGTGCCGGTGCCGTGGGCCTCGATGTGGTCGATGTCCTCGGGGCGCAGTCCGGCGGCGTCCAGGGCGGCCCGCAGCACCCGTTCCTGGGCGGGGCCGCTGGGTGCGCTCAGGCCCTGGCTGCGGCCGTCCTGGTTGAGGGCCGAGCCCTTGACGACGGCGAGGATGCGGTCGCCGTCCCGGCGGGCGTCGGTGAGCCGCTTGAGGAGGACCAGGCCGCAGCCCTCGGCCCAGACCACGCCGTCCGCGTCGGCGGAGAAGGGGCTGCACCGGCCGGACGGCGACAGTCCGCGCAGCCGGCTGAACTCGACGTGTCCGCGCGGGGTCACCAGCAGGGTGGCGCCGCCCGCGAGGGCGAGGTCGCACTCGCCGGCCGCGAGCGCCCGGGCCGCGAGGTGCAGGGCGACCAGGGAGGAGGAGCAGGCGGTGTCGACGGTGACCGCGGGGCCCTGGAGGCCGAGGGTGTAGGCGAGGCGTCCTGAGGCCACGGAGGGGGCGGTGCCGGTGCCGATGTGCCCGTCGAGCTGTCCGAGGGAGGCGGCGGCGAGGTAGCCGCTGTCGTAGAGGCCGAGGTAGACGCCGGTGTCGCTGCCGGTGAGGGTGTCGGGGACGAGTCCGGCGCGTTCGAGGGTCTCCCAGGCGGTCTGGAGGAGCAGGCGCTGCTGCGGGTCCATGGCGGCGGCCTCGCGCGGCGAGATGCCGAAGAAGGGCGCGTCGAAGCGGTCGATGGCGTCGAGGAAGCCGCCGCGCAGGGTGTAGGCGGTGCCGGTGGTCTCCGGGTCGGGGTCGAGGAGGCCGTCGGTGTCCCAACGGCCCGCCGGGACCTCGGTGATGACGTCCCGGCCGGTGTCGAGGATCCGCCACAGCGCCTCGGGGTCGTCGGCGCCGCCGGGGAAGCGGCAGGCCATGGAGATGATCGCGATGTCGTCGTCCGTGCGCGCCTCCCGCGCGGGGGCGGGTGCCGGGGCGGTGGTGGTCCGCGGGGCGAACAGGGCGTCGGCGAGGGCGGCGATCGTGGGGTGGTTGAAGACCAGGGAGGGGTCCGTGGGACGGCCGGTGCGCTCCGCCAGTTCGGCGCCGAGGGTGACCAGTCGGCGTGATCCCAGGCCCAGTTCGGCGATGGGGCGGTGCGGGTCGACGGCCGTGGGGTCGAGGCCGGCCGACTCGGCCACGGCCGAGGCCAGCCAGTCGCGGACGTCCTCGGGGGTCGTCAGGGACGGGGCGGGAGTCGGGGAGTGGGAGGCGTTCGCAGGCATCGGAAGGGTGTCCTCGTGAACGGGGGTGCGCGATGGATTCCCGGCGCCTCGGTGTCGTCGGCGCGAGGGGTGGGCGGAGCGCGTGGCGTCCGCCGGGGGCGGGCTGCCGGGCCGGACGGGCGGGCCGGCAGCCGCCGTTGTCAGCGTGCGACGGGTGCGTCGACCGGGGCGAGCGTGCCGTCGAGGTAGGCCGCGCGGGTGGCTCGGCGCTGGATTTTGCCGCTGGAGGTCTTGGGGATGGTGCCGGGGTGGACCAGGACGACGTCGTGCACGGAGAGGCCGTGCGCGGTGCCGATCGCGGCCCGGATCAGATCGGCGACCTGTTCGGCCTCGGCGGCCGCGTCGGGGGTCAACTCGGCTACCAGGACGGGCTGTTCACCTTCGGCTCCGCTGTCGACGGAGAACGCGGCGGTGCAGCCGGGCCGGAGTGCGGGGTGGCACAGCTCGGCGGAGAGTTCGAGGTCCTGGGGGTAGTGGTTGCGGCCGTCGACGACGAGGAGGTCCTTGAGCCGGCCGGTGACGAACAGTTCGCCGTCGCGCAGGAATCCGAGGTCGCCGGTGCGCAGGAAGCGGCCTTCGCGGCCGGGGAGGGTGGCGCGGAAGGTCTCGCGGGTGGCGAGGGTGTTGCGCCAGTAGCCCTGGGCGACGCTCGCGCCCTGGACCCAGATCTCGCCGGTCTCGCCGTCGGGCCGCTCCTCCTTGCGGTCGGGGTCGGCGATGACGACGGTCATGCCCTCGCCGGGCCGTCCGCAGCCGACGGCGGCGGCGTCCGCGTCGGAAGTCCCGTTGCCGTCGCGGTTCTCGCGGTGCAGCAGGACCGGCGCCTCGTCCACCGTGCCGCCGGTGACCATGACGGTGGCCTCGGCCAGGCCGTAGCAGGGGTAGAAGGACTCGCGCCGGAAACCGGCGGGGGCGAAGGTCTCGGCGAAGCGGCGCAGGGTGGCGGGCCGTACGGGTTCGGCGCCGTTGAAGGCCACCCGCCAGGAGCTGAGGTCGAGGCCGTCGAGGAGTTCGGGTGTGGCGTGCTTGAGGGCCAGTTCGTAGCCGAAGTTGGGGGCGCCGCTGGTGTGCGGGCGGTACCGGCTGATCGCCTCCAGCCAGCGGGCGGGCCGCTGGAGGAAGTGCAGCGGGGAGAACAGGGTGGTGGTCAGACCGAGGTACACGGTGTTGAGGACCGGGCCGACGAGCCCCATGTCGTGGTAGACGGGCAGCCAGCTCACCAGGAGTTCGTGGTCGTACTCCTCGATGACCTGCGGGGTGTGGCCCATGCTCGTGGTGATGATCCGCTCGTTGTCCATGAGGTTGCCGTGGGTGACGACGACCCCGCGGGGTGCGGAGGTGGAGCCGGAGGTGTACTGGAGGAAGGCGACGGAGTCGTCCGTGAGGTCGGGCCGGCGCCAGTGCGCGGCGGCCTCGTCGGGTATGTCCTCCGTCACCACCCGTGCCACGTCGTCGAGTTCGGGGAGCTGGTCGGCCAACGCGCCGAGGGAGGCGACGACTTCGCGGCTGCCGAGGATCGCGCGGGCGTCGGCGTCGGCGATCAGGCGCTTGGTGCGGGTCAGGGCACGGCTGTTCCAGGAGTGGCCCTGCGGCGGGATGCCGGGCACGGCGACGACACCGGCGGCCAGGCAGCCGAGGTAGGCGGAGATGAACTCCAGGCCGGGCGGGTGGAGCAGCAGGGCGCGGGAGCCGGCGAGGCCGCTCTCCTGGAGCCGGCCCGCGACGGCCCGGACCCGGTCGGCCAGGCGGGCGTAGGTGATCTCCTGGATCTCCCCGTCCAGATCCCCCGTGACGAGGTAGCGGTAGGCGGTCCGGTCGGGCTGGTGCGTGGCGTGCGTGGTCAGCGTGTCGACCAGAGAACGAGCCATGTTGACGAGTCTCACCTGTCTGGAGAACGAGGGGGGAACTCTAGTGCGATTTTCAACCGTCGGGGGTCCGCGTCGACCCACCCCGAGTGCCCCCATGCAATTGTGCTACTGACGAGTAACACCCTATCAACTCGCCTCGCACAGTATGTCGAACACTTGTAAACCCTACGTATCCAACGGGGTTGCCGCAGACGGATTCGGAAACCCGATCGACGGTCGAACCGGACACCGGGCCCGAACGGCGGATCGGTCCCATCAGTCCTATGGTGCTCATATGGAGCACGCACTCAGCCCCGCCACCCTCTCCGAACTGCGGCGCCCGCGCCCCTATCCAGCGGTGTCCGTCCTGACACCCACCCACCGCAGGGAACCGGAGAACGCCCAGGACCGGGTCCGGCTGCGCAATGTCGTGGCCGAGGCGAAGAAGCAACTCGAGTCCGATCCGTCGGTCACCCGCGAGCGGCGGGCCGACGTCTGCGACCAGCTCGACCGCGCCCTCGCCGAGGTCGACCTCGCGCACGCCGAGGACGGCCTGGTCATCTTCGCCGCGCCGGGCGAGCACCAGGTGTGGTCGCTGGGCAGGTCGGTGCCCGAGCGGGTCGTGCTTTCGGACACCTTCCTCACCCGCAACCTGGTCTCCGCCCAGGCCGCCGAACGGCCGTTCTGGGTCCTGTCGGTCTCCCCCGACCGCGTCACGCTGTGGAACGGCGGGGTCGACCGCGTCACCGAGCAGCGCTCCGGCGGCTTCCCCCTCACCAGCGACCACCGCGAGAACTTCGACGCCGAGCGCCAGGAGCGGATCGGGGACCATCCGAGCGCCTTCCGCGACGAGGACACCCGGCACTTCCTGCGCGAGGCGGACACGGCGATGGGCCGGATGCTGCGCGCCCACCCGCGTCCGCTGTACGTGACGGGCGAGCAGGCGGCGCTGTCGGCGCTGGAGGAGATCGGCACCGTCACCCGGGACGCGGTGCACGTCCCGCACGGCGGCCTCGCGCACGGCACGGCCGACGCGGTGTGGCAGGCGGTGCGTCCGGTGGTCGACGCCGAGGCCCGCCGGCGCGTGGACACGGTCCACCAGGAACTCGAATCGGCCCTCGGCCGCAAGCGGTTCGCGGCCGGCGTGGACGAGATCTGGCAGAACGCGCGCGAGGGCCGGGTGCAACTGCTGGCCGTCGAGGAGAACTACCGGGTGACGGTCCGCGACGACGGCGACCATCTGATCCCGGCCCTCGGCGACGACCTCGACGCCCGCGAGGACATCGTGGACGAGATCGTCGAACAGTGCCTGGAGACCGGCGCCGACGTGCGGTTCGTCCCGGACGGCACCCTGGCCGACTCGGACGGCATCGCGGGCGTCCTGCGCTACTGACCCCGCCCACCGGCCCTCCGCCGCGCACCGGCGTACGCTACGGCGTGATCGTCGGCGGGGAGGGAGAGGGCCCGTGAGTGACCTGCTGGGTGTCGCGGTGCTGGGCGCCGGACACATGGGGGCCGACCACGTACGGCGTCTGGACCGGGTGGTGAACGGCGCCCGGGTCGCGGCGGTGGCCGATCCCGACGCCGCCCGCGCGCGCGAGGCCGTCGCCGGGATCGAGGGAGCCTCGGTCCACACCGAGACCGAGGCCGCGCTGGACGCGCCGGGCGTCGCGGCCGTACTGATCGCCTCCCCCGGCCCGGCCCACGAGGAGGCGCTGCTCGCGGCGTTCGCGCGCGAACTCCCGGTGCTGTGCGAGAAGCCGATGGTGCCGGACGCGGCGGGCGCGCTGCGCGTGGTCGAGGCCGAGGCCCGGCTCGGGCGGCGGCTGGCGCAGATCGGGTTCATGCGGCGCTACGACGCCGAGTACCGCGGGCTGAAGACGCTGCTGGACGACGGCCGCCTCGGGCGCCCGCTGATGCTGCACTGCGTCCACCGCAACGTCTCCTCGCCGCCGGACTTCACCAGCGCCATGCTGATCGACAGTTCGGTGTCGCACGAGATCGACGCCGCGCGCTGGCTGCTCGGCCAGGAGCTGACCGCGGTGAGCGTGCTACGGCCGCGCCCCTCCGGCGGCGCCCCGGCGGGCCTGCTCGACCCGCAGTTCGTGGTCTTCGAGAGCGAGGGCGGCGCGCTGGTCGACGTGGAGGTCTTCGTCAACTGCGGGTTCGGCTACCAGGTGCGCTGCGAGGCCGTCTGCGAGCGGGGCAGCGCGCGGATCGGCGACGAGCGCGGCCCGCTGGTGACCACCGCGGGCACGGCCGGCTCGGAGGTGCCCCAGGACTATCTGGTCCGGTTCGCGGACGCCTACGACCGCGAGGTGCAGGCATGGGTCGACGCGACCCGGCGCGGCCGCGTCACGGGCCCGAGCGCCTACGACGGCTACGCGGCCTCCGCCGTCGCCGAGGCCGGCGTCACCGCCCTGGAGACCGGGCGGCGCGTGAGCGTGGACCTCGCGCCGCGCCCGGATCCGTATCCGCCCGCCGGCCGCTGAGCCCGCCGGGGCCGGCGCCGCACACGCCGGCCCCCACAGCCGGGCCCGCCGTCTCAGACGTTGCCGAGGAGGGTCTGAAGTCCCTCGTCGACGGCGGCCGCGACGTCCTCATCGCCCGCCGCGACCACGGCGTAGCTGCGCAGCAGGAAGCGGTCGAGGGCGGGGCTGTCGAACTGGAGCAGGGCCATGCCGAGCGGCGAGTGGAACTCCACGACGGTCCGCGACCGGCCGCACGGCCAGATGTGCACGTCCCCGCTGCCCGCCGGCCCGCGCAGCCCCTCCTCCAGCAGCGCGCGGGCGAAGGTCCAGGTGACCCGCTCCCCGGCGAGGGAGACCTCGGCGGGGAAGTCGAGGGAGACGGCGAACGGTTCGGCCGACGCGTAGCGGAGCGTGGCCGAGACCGGCAGCTCCTGGTCCTCGCCGGTGATCAGGCGGGCGCGGACCGGCTGTTCGAGGGTGATGTCCATGCATGTACGACCTCGAAGGGCCCGTTCGCATTACGCGGAACCGCCGACAAATTTTGTGACCTGCGTCACTTCGCACCCCGGACCGAACACGCAGCCGTCGAACAGGCGGCGGACACCCCCTCCAGGCTCCCCACACGTCCCTCAAGTCACGTACGCCACCTACGACTTGCAGCCACGCGCGAGCGACGATCGACCGCTCCCCACCACCTCCGGGAGACTCTGGCATATGCCAGAAGCACCACCGAATCGTGTGTTGCCAAATCCCTTACACGGCGTCGCGCGCTGTGCAACAGTCGTAACGGCCCTTCCGTCCCCCTTACGTCCCCTTCCGCCGGACCGTTCCCGCATCGGAGTCGCGTCATGTCGTCCCCCCGCTCCGCGGACCATCCCGCCGGCCGGCCGCCGGGACGCGGCCCGGTCGACGCGCTGATCACGCAGACGCGACGGCTCCGGGGCGACGTGGACGCCGTACGACGGGACGCGCCGAAGGACACCGCGGACCCGCAGGGACGCTGGCAGCGCGCGCTCTACGATCTGGCGCTGCGTCAGCTCAACGACCTCGACACACACTTGGCGCAGTTACGGGACGGCCCCGCGCCGCCCGCCGCGGTGGCCGCCGTCGCACCGGCCGCCCACCGGCGCGGCTCCCTGCTCAGCCGGGTCGGCAGCGCCGAATGGAACCTGCTGACGGACGACGCCGTGTGGTCCGCGGAGCTGTACCGCATCCTCGGCCGCGATCCGGCCGTGCCCCCGCTCACCCTGGACGAACTGCCGTCCCTGGTCCTCGACGAGGACCGGCCGAAGCTGACGGCCATGGTCACGGACTGTCTCGTGGACGCCCGGCCCATCGACGGCGAGTTCCGTGTCGTCCGGCCCGACGGCGAGGTGCGCACCCTGCACATGATGGGCGAACCGGTGCTCGACGCCGACGGCGCCACCGCCACCATGTGGGCGGTCCTGCGCGACGTGAGCGAACTGCGCGACCGCCGGCGGGAGGAGCGCGAGACCCGTGACTCGCTGCACCGCCACCACCGGCACACGCAGCACGAACACCGGCTCGCGGTCGAGTTGCAGGAGGCCGTGCTGCCCCCCTGGCGCGGCTCCCTGCGACTCCCGCGCCGGGGCACCCGCCGCCTGGACCTCGCCGCACGCTGTCTGCCCGCCTCGGCCACCTCCCTGCTCGGCGGCGACTGGTACGACGCGCTCGAACTCCCCGACGGCCAGACCCTGCTGAGCGTCGGCGACCTCACCGGGCACGGCCCGGCCGTCGCCTCCGGCATGGCGATGCTGCTCGGCGCCCTGCGCGGCATGGCGATGACCGGCACCGCCCCCGCCCAACTGATGTCCCTGCTCAACCAGTTGCTGGACAGCACCGTGCAACCCGCCCTGGCCGGCGCCGTCTGCTGCCGCTACCGGCCCGACACCCGCACCCTGACCTGGGCGCAGGCCGGACACCCCGCCCCGCTGCTGTACCGCGACGGGACGGGGCGACGGCTGGACACCCCCGAGGGCGTACTCCTCGGCGCCACCTCGGGCGCCGTCTACGGACAGGCCGAAGTGACCCTCGAAGCGGGCGATGTGCTCCTGCTGCACACCGCCGGGCTGGGGGACGCGGACACACCGCAGCGGCTCCTCGGCCTCGCTCCCCTCCTGTGCGAGGCACGCACCGCGCAGGACGGCCTACGGGCGGTCATGACGGAGTTCGAGGCGGGCGAACGCGCGGACGACGCCTGTGTCCTCCTCGCCCGCGTCACCGGCTGACGACCGGCCGGTCTCTCTCCCCGTCCCGCTCCCCGGTCCGGCTTCCCGGTCCCGGCTACGCCTGCACGGCCCCGCCGGCGCCCCGGCCTCCCCTCGGCTTCGGCAGCGCCTGCGCGATCTCCTCACGCAGCGCGCTGATCCTGGGGTAGCCCGCGTACTCGGCGGTCAGCCGGTACATCTCGCGCAGCCGGTCCCAGGTGCGGCGGGAGGAGTTGGAGCCCATCGACACCAGCGCCAACCGCGCGTACCGGTCCGCCTGTTCGGGATCGTCGGCGATGAAGCAGGCCGAGGCCATGGAGAGATGGTCGAAGATCTTCGACCGCTCCCGCCCGTCCACGCGCAGCGCGAGCGCCTTCTCCGCGTAGTACTGGGCGTGCGTGGCCGCCTGCGGCTCGAACTCGGCCAGCGTGCGGTACGCCAGGGCCTGCATCCCGAACAGGTCCTCGTCCTTGAAGGTCTGCATCCAGGGCGGCGGTTCCAGATCGCCCTTCTCGGACACGAACAGGTCCTCCGCGCGGCCGAGGGTGCGGCGCATGGCCTGGCCCTTGCCCATGGACGCCTGCGCCCACGCCTCGATGGTGTGGAACATCGCCCGGGTCTTCGGCAGCACGTTGTCACCGGCGCCGGACTGGGCGAGCTTCATCAGGTCGAGCGCCTCGTCGGGCCGGCCGAGATGGACCATCTGACGGGCCGCCCGGGAGAGCGCCTCGCCGGCCCGCGGCCGGTCACCGCCCTCGCGGGCCGCGTGGGCGGCGATGACGAAGTACTTCTGGGCCGTGGGCTCCAGGCCGACGTCGTGCGACATCCAGCCCGCGAGGACGGCGAGGTTGGCGGCGACGCCCCACAGGCGCCGCTGGAGATGGGTGGGGTGGTGGTAGGCGAGGATGCCGCCCACCTCGTTGAGCTGTCCCACGACGGCCTTGCGCTGCAGCCCGCCGCCGCGGGCCGCGTCCCAGGCCCGGAACACCTCGACCGAGCGCTCCAGCTCCTCGATCTCCTCCGTCCCGATGGGGGCGGCCTCGTAGCGGTCGAACCCGGCCGGGTCGGCGTGGTGCAGAAGGGGGTGGTCGATGACGGGAGCGTCGGCGGAGAGAGTGGGGTCGGTGTGGAGCCAGTCGTACATGGCTGTGCTGAGTGCTGATCCCGCGGCGAGCGCGGCACCCGCGCCCACCAAGCCGCGTCGGTTGAGCATGAGGTCCATTCCCGTGAATTCGGTGAGGACCGCGGCAGTCCGTTCGGGCGCCCACGGCAAGCCGTCGGGATGTTCCGCACTCCCGCCGCCGGGCCGTTTCCCTGTACGCCCGTGCCGGACCAGACCGAGGTCCTCGATGGTCACGACACGGCCGAGACGCTCGGTGAACAGAGCCGCCAGCACCCGCGGCACCGGATCGCGCGGGATCTCTCCCATGTCGATCCACCGCCGCACCCGCGAGGTGTCGGTCGAGAGCTGGGGGTGGCCCATGGCCGCCGCCTGCCGGTTGACCAGCCTCGCGAGTTCACCCTTGGACCAGCCGGCCAGGCCGAACAGGTCCGCAAGGCGGGTGTTGGGTTGTCCGCTCACGTCAAGCCCCCAGGTTCTCGGCTGAGTTGACAGTAGCCCGGGGGAAGGTGCCGGGCGACTATTCGCCAGGGTTCGCCAGGGCCCGCCAGATGGTGTGCCAGTGGGCGCCGGGTGTCAGGTAGGAACGCGCCACCCCGACCCGGTCGCCGAGGGACACTCCCCAGGGTGCACCCGGGACGACCGGTCGGGGCAGCGTTCTGACGTCAGGCACACGAAGGGATCTGTTTCGCCCATGTACGCAGCATCGTCCTCCGTGTCCGCCCCGCCCCGGCCGCTGCACCCCCGCCCGGGTGGCGGTGGCGGCCCCTACCTCGCTCCCGCCCGGCCGGCGGCCCCCGCGCTCGGCGCGGCCGGTGTCCGCCGCCCCGCGGGGATCGGCGCGCAGCCGCTCAGCGGACGGCTCGACCTGTCCGGCCCGCAGGGCGCCCAACTGCGCACCGCGCTCGCCTCGGTGCACCGGATCTGTCCGGAGTTCGCGCCGGTCCAGGTCCTGCGGCGCAGCGGCCGCTCCGTCCTGCTGGTCGGCACCACCGGCCGCAGCACGGCCGTGGCGAAGTGCTTACTGGACCACTCGCCCGTGTGGTCGGAGCGGATCCGGCACGAAATAGCGGCGTACCGCACGTTCGTCCGGCAGCGCCCTCCGGTGCGCGCGCCGAGACTGATCGCGGCGGACCCGGACAACTGCACCCTGGTCATCGAGCGGATGCCCGGCCGGGTGGCGGCACTCCAGCGGCATCCGGCCGAGGCCCCGGCCCGCGCGGACATCAGGGCGGCGCTCGGCGCGATCTGCCGGCTGAACGCCTGGCGGCCGCCGGCGGGCACCTTCGACGCCCCGCTCGACTACCCGTCCCGGATCTCCCGCTACCACGAGCTGGGCCTGCTCACCGACCGGGACATGGGCGACCTCCAGAAGCTGCTGCACGGCATCGCGACCTCCGCGGGCCGGCACGGCATGGGCCAGTTCTGCCACGGCGACGCCCTCCTGTCGAACATGCTGCTGTCCCCGGCCGGTCCAGTGCTGGTGGACTGGGAGCACGCGGGCTGGTACCTGCCGGGCTACGACCTCGCCACGCTCTGGTCGGTGCTGGGCGACGCGCCGGTGGCGCGCCGTCAGATCGCCCAGATCGCCCAGACGGCCGGACCGGCGTCCCGGGACGCGTTCCTGGTCAACCTGATGCTGGTGCTGACCCGGGAGATCCGTACCTACGAGACGGCCGTGCAGCGTTCGATGCACGACGCGACCCCGACGGCGCCGGGAGCGGCCCAGCCCGGCGCCGCGCCGTCCGGCGAGGAACAGCGGCTGCTGCTGCGGCGGCTGCACGACGACTGCCAGCTCGCCCGGCGGGCCGTGCGGGCGGCGGTCGGCACTCGCTGAGGGGACCGGGGTCCGCGGTGCGCCGGAACGGTGGCGCGCCGCGGACCTTCGTGTGTCCGGGGGCGGCGCTGTGTCCATGGCCGGGTCCGGGTCCGGGTCCGGGTCTGTGTGCATGGCCGTGTCCGGGTCCGGGTCTGTATCCGTGGCCGGGTCCGGCTCCATGTCGGGGCCATGTGTCCCGGCGGGGAAATCCGCCGTGGGTGGGCATGATTGACGGGTCGTCGGCAAGCCGGTGCGACAAGCGCCGCGTTCCGGCGCCGCACTCCCCCACCCCCGGCCCAGGAGACCGCCTTGCGCACACCCCCCACTCCTCGCAGAGCCGCAGGCGCCGTGGCGTCGGCGGCTCTGCTGCTGCCGCTGCTCGGCGCGGCACCCGCCACGGCCCGGCCCCCGGCCGGACCGCCCCCGCCCGCCGGGCCCCCGGCGCAGTCCCTCCAGCGGTCGTTCGCCGCCGCGGCCGCCGAGTACCACGTGCCGCCGGGCGTGCTGCTCGCCGTGTCCTATCTCCAGTCCCGCTGGGACGGGCACGCCGGCGCGCCGAGCGTGACCGGCGGCTACGGCCCGATGCATCTCACCGACGCCCGCACCGCCCTCGCCGAGGCCGCCCACCACACCGAGGGCACCGAAGACCCCCGCGGCGACACGGCCCGCGCCGCGCTGCACCCCGCGCCGCCCCGGACGCCCGCGCCCGCGAAGCTGCCGGCCCGGCTGACCACGCTCCCGAGGGCGGCCGAACTCACCGGCCTGAGCGAGAAGGAGCTGCGCTCGGACCCCGCGGCCAACGTCCGCGGCGGCGCCGCCCTGCTCGCCGCCGCCCAGCGGGACCTGGGCGAGCCGGCGAGCGCCGACCCGGCCGACTGGTACGGCGCGGTGGCCCGTTTCTCCGGCGCGGACGACACGGCGACGGCCGCCCGGTACGCCGACGACGTGTACGACGTCCTGCGCACCGGGCAGCGCCGCACCACGGACGCCGGCCAGGCGATGGCGCTGGCCGCGCGTCCCGCCGTACGGCCGGACACCGCCCAGCTCCGCCGGGCGGGGCTGCGCACGGCGTCCGCCGCGGACACCGAGTGCCCGGCGACCGTGGCCTGCGAGTGGATCCCGGCGCCCTACGAGGAGTTCGGCCAGGACGACTACGGCAACCACGACCTGGCCGACCGCCCGGCGTCCCAGGCCGTCGAGTACATCGTCGTCCACGACACCGAGGGCGGCTGGGCCGGTGTCATCGAGTCCGTGCAGGATCCGACGTACGTCTCCTGGAACTACTCCCTGCGCTCCACCGACGGGCACATCGCCCAGCACGTGAAGGCGAAGGACGTCGCCTGGCACTCGGGCAACTGGTACGTCAACTCCAAGTCGGTCGGCCTGGAGCACGAGGGCTTCCTCGCCCAGCCGGACTCCTGGTACACGGAGGCGATGTACCGCTCGTCGGCGCGGCTGGTGTCGTATCTGGCGGCCAGGTACGGGATCCCGCTGGACCGGCAGCACATCCTGGGCCACGACACGGTGCCCGGCCCGACCGCGGCGGCCGTCCCCGGCATGCACACCGACCCGGGCCCGTACTGGGACTGGCGGCACTACTTCGACCTGCTCGGCAAGCCGTTCGAGGCGGCGCCCGGCGGCGGCACCGGTGTGGTGACGATCCGCCCGGACTACGCCGCGAACCGCCCGCCCTACACGGGCTGCTCGGGCCAGGGCCAGCCGTGCCCGGCGCACGGTTCGAGCGCGGTACGGCTGTACTCCGACCACGACGAGTCGTCGGCCCTGATCAAGGACCCGGCGATGGGCTCGGCCCCGACGACCGGGGTCAACGACCTCTCCTCGCGGGTCTCCACCGGCCAGCAGTTCGCGGTCGCGGACACCTGGGGCGACTGGACGGCGATCTGGTACCTCGGCCAGAAGGCATGGTTCCGCAACCCGTCCGGACAGCCGGCGGCGATGCCCTCGGACGGCACGCTGATCACCCCGAAGGCGGGGGTCAGCAGTATCCCGGTATACGGGCGGGCCTACCCGGAGGCGTCCGCCTACCCCTCCGGCGTCCCCGTCCAGCCGCTCTCCCCGCTGCCGTACACCCTGCCGCAGGGGCAGCGGTACGTGACCGGCGGCAAGGTGGCGGGCGAGTACTACTACTCCGTCACCTACGACACCGCCTCGCACCGGGTCGTGGTGGGCGAGGAGCAGTACTACGAGATCCAGTACGGCCACCGGGTGGCGTTCGTCCGGGCGGCCGACGTCGAGCTCGTCCCGGCCGCGTCCTGACGGAGGGGCCTCAGCCCTGCTGGAACAGCTCCGCCGGGAGCGGCTTCAGCAGGGCGTACAGGTCGTCGGTGATGGGGCGGTCCCAGGCGGCGATCGTCACCAGGACGTTGTCGCTGCGGTCGAACTGCACGCAGGAGATCCGGCTTTCGGAGAGCTTCAGCCGCCGCACGATGAGGAGGTTGTCGCCCTGCATGACGGGCATGTCCTCGACGCTGACGACGGTGACCTCCTCGTCGTTCTCCAGCGCCAGGAGGAGCTGGGCCACCTCGAAGGGGACCTCGCCCTCGGCGACCTCGCGGGCCGGGGAGCCCTCGGGGAGATTGCCGATGATCATCGCGGGGCCGCGGCCGCCGAACAGGTCGTAGCGCAGGAAGACGCCCTGGCAGGTGCCGTCGGGGGCGGGCAGCAGCCCGGCGCCGAGATTGCCGGGCCAGTCGCCCGGGTCCATGGCCAGCACGTCGAAGTCGGGGCCGGCGGGGGTGGCGCTGCGGCGGCGGAGGAACGACATGCGGCCATGGTACGTGCCCGGGGCCCATGGACGTCGTCCGGGCCGCCCGCCGTCGCCGGTGGTGGCGGGGGCCTTCCGGGGCTCATTCCTCGGCCGCGGCGGGGGGTACGACGACGGCCGGCTCGGCGCCCTTGGAGGCGCCGACCAGCAGTCCGGCGACCGAGCGGACCGCCACGCGGACCTCGGGTGCAGGGCCTCACCCCTCCACGCTCACTCCTCGCCGCGACAGGCGGCACGACGGCCACCGGACTCGCCGCGTGCAGGAGGACCGCGTGTGGGTGACCGACCCGAGCATGCGAGCGGGAGCCGGCAGGCGTCGGCGGGGCGGCCCACGACGACCAGCTCCACGTCCTCGGAGGCGGCGACGAACAGGCCCCCGGCGTCACCGGGAACCGGCTGACCGCCACGCCGACCACGGCTGCGGGGCCCCGCCCCTCCGCGTTCACTCCTCCGCTGCCGCGGCAGGCGGCGCCACGCCACCGGACTCGCCGCGCGAGCACGCACCGGCGGTGGCAGCCCACGACCACCAGCTCCACGTCCTCGGAAACAGCGACGAACAGGCCCCGGCGTCACCGGGAACCGACCTGACCGCCACGCGGACCTCGGGTGCGGGGCGCCTCACCCCTCCGCGTTCACTCCTCCGCCGCGGCAGGCGGGACCACGGCCACCGGACTCGCCGCGTGCAGGAGGACCGCGTGGGTGACCGAGCCGAGCATGCGGGCCGGGGCCAGCAGGCGGCGGCGGTGGCGGCCGACGACGACCAGGTCGGCGTTCTTCGAGGCGGCGACCAGCAGGCCCGCGGCGTCGCCGGGGGCCGGGCGGACCTCCACGGGGACCTCGGGGTGGCGGGTGCGGTGTGCGGTCAGGAAGCCGTCGGCGAGGGTGCGGGTCTCGTGTTCCACGGCGTCCTGGTCGTAGACGGGAAGCACCAGGTCACCGGGGGCGACCCAGCTCTGGATCGGCCACGGGTAGGCGGCGATCACCTGGACGCGCGCCTCGCGCAGGGCCGCCTCGGCGAAGGCGAGGGCGAGGGTCGCGTCGTCGGGGGCGTCGGCCTTGAGGCCCACGACCACCCGGGCGCCGGGTTCGGAGGGCAGCAGGTCGTCGACCTCGCGGCCGGGCGGGGGCACGATGACGACCGGGCACTCGGCGTCCCGGGCGGCGGTCATGCCGTTGGAGCCGAGCAGCAGTCCGGCGAAGCCGCCGCGCCCCCGCGAGCCGAGCACCAGGAGCTGGGCCTCGGCGCCCAGTTCGGGCAGCAGCGCGCCGGGCGCGCCGTCCAGGGCGAGGTACTGCGGCGGCGGCCCGTCCCCGGCGCCGCCAGCGTCGACGCGGGCGCGGGCGTCGGCGAGCACCGGGTCGTCGTCGGCGGGCGGGGGTACGACGACCGGGGCGCCGGGCGGCGTCCAGGCGACGTGGTGGCGGACGTGGGCGACGCGCAGCGGGGCGCCGCGTCTGCGAGCGGCGTCCAGAGCCCAGTCCAGGGCGCGCCGACTGTGCTCGGAACCGTCGACGGCCACGACGACCGGCAGGGTGCTCATGGTCCTCACCTCCGGAAAGACGACCGGTGTCCTGCTGGGGCCAGCCTTGCCCAGGCGGGGCCCCAGGAGGGCGTCCGTGATCGCGTGTCCGGAAAATGGGCCCGGAAACCGGTACGGAAGACGGCTCGCGGGCCGGCTCAGGTCAGGTCGAACTCCCCTTCCCGCGCGCCCGAGACGAACGCGCCCCATTCAGCGGGGGTGAAGATCAGGGATGGACTCTCGGGGCGGCCGCTGTTGCGCATCGCGATGAATCCCTCGACGAAGGCGATCTGGACATCCCCCCGCCCCTGGCTGCTCGACTGCCACTCGGCGCTGCTGAGGTCCAGCTCCGGCTTGTCCCAGCCCGTGAGCGGCTGTTGCTGGATGGTGCTCTCGGCCACGTCCGTGCTCCTCCCGGTTCGTCGTCCGCGGGCCAGCCTAGCGATCGCCCACGGGTGCGGACAGAGCACGTGGAAAGGACGTTTCAGGACTCGGGTGGCCGCGCTCCCACGAGCCACATCGCGAAGAACTGCGAGCCGCCGCCGTAGGCGTGGCCGAGGACCCTGCGGGCCCGCTCCACCTGGTGTTCTCCGGCCCGGCCGCGGACCTGGAGCGCGGCCTCGGCGAAGCGGATCATGCCGGAGGCGCCGATGGGATTGGTGGACAGGACACCGCCCGACATGTTGACGGGCAGATCGCCGTCGAGTTCGGTGACGCCGGACTCGGTGAGCTTCCAGCCCTCGCCCTCGGCGGCGAAGCCGAGGTTCTCCAGCCACATCGGCTCGTACCAGGAGAACGGTACGTAGATCTCGGCGGCGTCGATCTCGCGGCGCGGGTCGCTGACGCCGGCCTGCCGGTAGACGTCGGCCGCGCAGTCCCGCCCGGCCCGCGGGGAGACGGCGTCCTTGCCGGCGAAGAGGGTGGGTTCGCTGCGCATCGCGCCGCCGTGCATCCAGGCGGGCGGGCGGGGGGCGCGTGCGGCACCCGCCCGGTCGGTGAGGACCATGGCGCAGGCGCCGTCGGAGGAGGGGCAGGTCTCGGAGTAGCGGATCGGGTCCCACAGCATGGGGGACGCCTGGACCTTCTCCAGGGTGATGTCGTGCTCGTGGAGGTGGGCGTAGGGGTTCTTGAGGGCGTTGCGGCGGTCCTTGTAGGCCACGAGGGAGCCGACGGTGTCGGGGGCGCCGCTGCGCCGCATGTAGGCGCGCACGTGCGGGGCGAAGAAGCCGCCGGCGCCGGCCAGCAGGGGCTGCTGGAAGGGGATCGGCAGGGAGAGTCCCCACATGGCGTTGGACTCGGACTGCTTCTCGAAGGCGAGGGTGAGCACGGTGGTGTGCACCCGGGAGGCGACCAGGCCCGCGGCGACCAGCGCGGTGGAGCCGCCGACGCTGCCCGCCGTGTGCACGCGGAGCATGGGCTTGCCGACGGCGCCGAGCGCGTCGGCGAGGTACAGCTCGGGCATCATGACGCCCTCGAAGAAGTCGGGCGCCTTGCCGATGACGACGGCGTCGATGTCGGCCCAGGTCAGTTCGGCGTCGTCGAGGGCGCGGCGGGCGGCCTCGCGGACGAGTCCGGCGATGGACACGTCCCGGCGTGCGGCGACGTGCCTGGTCTGGCCGATCCCGACGACGGCCACCGGTTCCTTGCTCATCGCGGATCCCCTTCGAGTACGGCGACCAGGTTCTGCTGGAGACACGGTCCTGAGGTGGCGTGGGCGAGGGCGCGGTCGGACTCACCCCGGTGGATGCGGGCGGCGGCCTCGCCGATGCGGGCGAGTCCGGCGGCCATCATGGGGTTGGCGGCGAGGGCCCCGCCGGACGGGTTGACGCGCACGTCGTCGCCGAGGTCCAGGGCGCGGCGCAGGACGACCTCCTGGGAGGTGAACGGCGCGTGCAGTTCGGCGGTGTCGACGGGGCGTTCGAAGGCGCCGGCGTGTGCGGCGGCCAGCCGGGTGGAGGGCGAGTCGGTCAGGTCGCGCACGCCGAGCGCGTGGGCCTCGATGCGGTGGTCGATGCCGCGGATCCAGGCGGGGCGCGGGCACAGTTCGCGGGCGCGGTCGCCGGCCGCGAGGATCACGGCGGCGGCGCCGTCGCCGACCGGCGGGCAGTCTCCGGTGCGCAGCGGGCGTACCTGGTAGTCGCCGTGCGGGTGGGTGCCGCGGAGCTGGGCGTGCGGGTTGTCGGTGGCGCGGCTGCGGGCGGCGATCGCGGCGAGGGCGGGCTCGTCGGTGGCGCCGGTGTCGATGAGCGCCTGGGCCTGGAGGGCGGCGAGGGCGACGGAGTCGGGCCACAGCGGGGCGACGTAGTAGGGGTCGAGCTGGCGGGTGAGGACGTCGCGCAGCGAGCCGGGCGAGGACTTGCCGTAGGAGTAGACGAGCGCGGTGTCCGCGTCGCCGGTGAGGAGTTTGGTCCATGCCTCGTACAGGGCCCAGGCGCCGTCCGTCTCGACGTGGGACTCGGAGATCGGCGGCCAGGCGCCGACGCCGTCGAGGGCCAGGGTGAAGGAGAAGGCGCGGCCGGCGAGGTAGTCGCTGGAGCCGGAGCAGGTGAAGCCGATGTCGGACGTCTTCAGCCCGGTGCGTTCCAGCACGGCGTGCAGGACGGGCATGAGCATCTCCACCTCGGAGTGTTCCTCGGTGGTGCGCAGGGTGTCGGTCTGCGCGAAGGCCACGACGGCGATCTCCCGGGTCACAGCAGCTCCTTGTAGGTGTCGTAGTCCGCGTCGGGTTCGCCGGTGGGCCGGTAGTGGTCGGGGTGGCGGACGCCCGGCGTCCACACGGGTTCGACCCGCAGCCCCATGCGGACCTGGTCGTACGGGATGCCGCCGATGCGTGCGTGCAGCGCGAGGTCGGCGCCGTCGAGGGCGATGTGGGCGTAGACGTAGGGCACCTCGATGTCGAGGTTCTTCGCCTTGATGTTGACGATGCAGAACGTGGTGACGGTGCCGCGCGGGCCGACCTCGACCTGTTCGGCGGTGCCGACGCCGCAGGTGGGGCAGGCGCCGCGGGGCGGGACGTACACCTTGCGGCAGGAGGGGCAGCGTTCGCCGACGGTGCGGCGCTCGGTGAGGGCGTCGAGGTGGGCGCTCTGGGCGCGGCCGGGTGTGTAGGTGTAGTCGAGGCGGGCGGCGGCGACGATGCCGGTCACGGGGTCCTCGAACGCGCTGGTGCTGCCGGTGACGGGGGCGGGGTCGCCGTCGTGGGGCTCGAAGCAGGCGATGTCGGTGATGGCGCCGGTGCGCCGCGCCGCCCAGCGGATCCGGACCCGCATGCCGGTGCGGACGGTGTCGGGGCCGGGGGCGTCGAGGGCGTGCAGGAGGGCGGTGTCGGCGCCGTCGAGCCGGACCAGGACCCAGGCGAAGGGGGTGTCCAGGGGCTGGCCGCGGCGCGGGGCGTGGTTCCAGGCCCAGGTGGTGACCGTGCCGGTGGGGGCGACCTCCACGAGGTCGCCCAGTTCGTCGGCGGTGACGGGGTCGTACTCGACGGGCGGGACGAGGACGCGGCCGTCGGTGGTCCGCACGCCGAGGACGACCTGTTCGCGCAGCCCGGTGAGAAAGGCGCTCTGGACGGGGCCGAGGGAGCGGGTGAAGGGGAACTCTACGACGAGGGGGGCCTTGAGGACGTCGGGCATCGGGCGGTGCCTCCTTGGGAGTTCAGGCGCGCTTGAACCGGGGCGGCCGCTTCTCCGCGAAGGCGCGGCTGCCCTCCTTGGCGTCGGCGGTGTCGAACACGGGCCAGCCGCGGGCGAGTTCGGCGGCGAGGCCGTCGGTCTCGGTCAGCTCGGCGGCCTCGTACACCGACGCCTTGACGGCCTCGACGGCCAACGGGCCGCAGGCGTTGACCTGTTCGGCGATCTCCAGGGCCTTCTCCAGGGCGGTGCCGTCCGGGACGACATGGCCGACGAGTCCGATGTCCGCGGCCTCGCGGGCGGTGTAGGGGCGGCCGGTGAGGAGCATCTCCAGGGCGTGGGTGCGCGGGATCTGGCGGGGCAGGCGGACGGTGGAGCCGCCGATGGGGAACAGTCCGCGCCGGACCTCGAAGAGGCCGAAGACGGCGGACTCGCCGGCGACCCGGATGTCGGTGCCCTGGAGCATCTCGGTGCCGCCTGCGACGCAGTAGCCCTCGACGGCGGCGATCACCGGCTTGCGGGGACGGTGGTGGCGCAGCATCGCCTTCCAGTGCAGGTCGGGGTCGGCCTTGAGGCGGTCGCGGTAGGTGTCGCCCGCCATGCCCTGCCCGGCCAGGGCCTTGAGGTCCATCCCGGCGCAGAAGCTGCCGCCTGCGCCGGTGAACACGATCGAGCGGACCGAGTCGTCCTCGTCGGCCTCGGTCCAGCCGTCGTACAGGCCGACGAGCATGGCCGGCGAGAGCGCGTTCTTGGCCTCGGGCCGGTTGAGCGTGAGCACCAGGGTGGCGCCCTCGCGGTGCACGGTGAGGTGTTCGGTACCGCCCATGACCCGTCTCCCCTCGTCTCCCCACGCACAGAACGAGAACAGGTTGCAGGAGGCGCGGAGGCACTTCAAGGGTTTTCTGACACTCAGTCAGATTCATTTCTGACAGCACATCAGATTCGGGCTGCGCGAGCCCTTCCCACTTGTCGCTCCCTTTGCTCTGATGACCGGCATCCCGCCGGTGGCCGGGCCGTCGGCCGTGCGCGAGGTCAGGAGGAGCGGTGGAGTACAACCTTGCCGACCTGTTCGAGTCGGTCGTCGATGTGGCGGCGGACCGTGAGGCGCTCGTGTACGTCGACCATCCCGGCACGGGCGAGGAACGCCGCCTGACCTACGCGGCGTTGGACGCGGCGGCCAACCGGATCGGCCACCACCTCCTGGACAGCGGGATCCGGCCCGGCGAACACCTCGGCCTGCACCTGTACAACGGGGTGGAGTACCTCCAGACCGTGCTGGGCTGCCTGAAGGCGCGGATCGTCCCCGTCAACGTCAACTATCGCTATGTGCAAGAGGAGTTGGTCTACCTCTACCGGGACGCCGATCTCACCGCGCTGGTCTTCGACGCGGAGTTCACCGACCGGGTGGCGGCGGCCCTGCCCCGGACCCCGGCCCTGCGGCATCTGATCCGGGTGGGGCCGAGCGACGACGACCGGCTCGGCAAGGCGGTCACCGCGTTCACCGACGCGGAGGCCGGCGGCTCCCCGCACCGCGGCTTCCCCGCCCGCTCGGGCGACGACCAGTTCATCATCTACACCGGCGGCACCACCGGGATGCCCAAGGGCGTGATGTGGCGCCAGGAGGACCTGTTCTTCGCGGGCCTGGGCGGCGGGGCACCGACCGGGGAGCCGGTCAAGTCCCCCCGGGAACTGGCCGAGCGGGTCGCGGCCGGCGGCTCGGGCATCACCTTCTTCCCCACGCCCCCGCTGATGCACGGCACCTCCACCCTCACCGCGTTCATCGGCTTCAACTTCGGCCAACGCGTCGTGCTGCACCGCAAGTTCGTGCCCGAGGAGGTGCTGCGGACCATCGCCGCGGAGAAGGTCAACGCCGTCTCCCTGGTCGGTGACGCGATGCTGCGCCCGCTGATCGACGCGCTGGAGGGACCGCTGCGCGGCACCGACTGCTCGTCCGTGTTCAGCGTGTCCTCCTCCGGGGCGATCATGTCGGACACGGTCCGCGCCCAGTTCCGGGCCCTGCTGCCGAACGCGCTGCTCCTGAACAACTTCGGATCCTCCGAGTCCGGCTTCAACGGCACCGCGACGGACGACTCGGGCCCCGAACGCGGCTTCCGCATCCGGGTCAACTCCCGCACCCGCGTGGTCGATCCGGTCACCCACGAGCCGATCACCCCCGGTGAGGTCGGCCGGGTCGCCCAGCAGGGCCACGTCCCGCTCGGCTACTACAACGACCCGGCGAAAACCGCCGAGACCTTCTTCGAGAAGGACGGCGAACGCTGGGTGCTGCTCGGTGACATGGCCACCGTCGACGAGGAGGGTGTGGTCGTCGTCCTGGGCCGGGGCTCGCAGTGCATCAACACCGGCGGCGAGAAGGTGTACCCCGAGGAGGTCGAACAGGCCCTGAAGTCGCATCCGGACGTCTACGACGCACTGGTCGCCGGGGTGCCGGACGCGACCTGGGGCAACCATGTCGCGGCGGTGGTCCAGTTGCGCACGGGCGCGCCGCGCCCCTCCCTGGAGGCCATCCAGACCCACTGCCGCGCCCGGCTCGCCGGTTACAAGATCCCGCGCCGGCTGGTCCTCACCGACACCATCCGCCGCTCCCCCAGCGGCAAGGCGGACTACCGCTGGGCACGGCAGGTGGCGGCCGGCGACTGACGGACCGGCTCAGTCACGGCGCGCGGGGGCGTCGAGGAACGCGGCGATCCGCGCCGTGAACCACTCCGGGTCGTCCAGCCACGGATAGTGCCCCGCGCGCGGCTGCACGACGGACTCCGCGTGCGGGAACACGGCGGCCAGACGCCGGGCCAGGGCGGGCGTGGGACCGCCGTCGAGTTCACCGGCGAGGACCAGGACGGGCGCGGTGAGCCGTTCGAGGGCGCCGCGCAGGGCGGGCGGGTCGAAGGCGGCCGGGTCGTGGAAGCGGTCGCCCGCCTCGTCGTTGGTCTCCCACTCCGCGGCAGCGTCGTGCGCCCGGGCGGCGTCGTCCCAACGGCCGTAGAAGAAGGCGCCGAGCAGGTCCCAGTCGGGCTCGCCCTCGCCGGACAACCAGGCTTCCAGGGCGGGGAACGCCGTCGCGAACCACGGCTCCCCCGCGCGCGAACGGGCCGCCTCCAGCCGGTCCTCGGCCGTCGCCGGCTCGCCGATCGCCCAGGGGATCACGGTGACCAGCGCGAGCCGGGCCACCCGCTCCGGGTACCGCGCCGCGTACAGCGTCGCGAGGCTGCCGCCCGCCGAGTGCCCGAGCAGGTCCATCCGTTCGAGCCCCAGATGAATCCGCAGCGCCTCGACGTCCTCCACCTGGCGGTCGCAGCGATACGACGCCGGATCGGCCGGCACCTCGGAGTCGCCCGTGCCGCGCAGGTCGAGCAGGACGAGCCGGCGGTGCGCGGCGAGCCCGCCGAGATCGCCCAGGTAGCGGGAGGCGCGCATCGGCCCGCCGGGCAGGACGACGAGCGGATCGCCCTCGCCCCGGAGGTGGTGGGCGAGCGGATCGCCCTCGCCCCGGAGGTGGTAGGTGAGCCGGGTCCCGTCCGGCGCTGTGAGGTGCGGCATCAGGCGAACCGCTCCCGCAGCTCCCGCTTGAGGATCTTCCCGCTGGCGTTGCGTGGGAGTTCGTCCACGAAGAGGACCCGCTTGGGCGCCTTGAACGCGGTCAGCTTCTCCCGGGTGTGGGCGATCAGATCGTCCTCGCTCACCTCGCCGCGCGGCACGACGACGGCGGTGATCGCCTCGATCCACTTGTCGTCGGGCAGGCCGATCACCGCGGCCTCGGCGACCGCCTCATGGGTGTAGAGGGCGTCCTCGACCTGGCGCGAGGCGACCAGCACACCACCGGAGTTGATGACGTCCTTCACCCGGTCGACGATCGTGAAGTAGCCGTGCGCGTCCCGGACGGCGAGGTCCCCGGAGTGGAACCAGCCGTCGCGGAACGCCTCGGCGGTCTCCTCGGGCTTGTCCCAGTAGCCCTCGCACAACTGCGGCGAGCGGTAGACGATCTCGCCGGGCGTGCCGTCGGGGACGTCCGCGCCCTGCTCGTCCACGACGCGGGCGTCCACGAACAGCACCGTGCGGCCGCAGGAGTCCATCCGGCCCTTGTGCTCGTCGGGGGCGAGGACGGTGGCGAGCGGGCCGATCTCGCTCTGGCCGAAGCAGTTGTAGAAGCCCAGCTTCGGCAGCCGTTCGCGCAGGCGTTCCAGCACGGGCACCGGCATGACGGACGCGCCGTAGTACGCCTTGCGCAGCCCGCTCAGGTCGCGGGTGGCGAAGTCGGGGCGGTTGGCCAGTCCGATCCATACGGTGGGCGGGGCGAAGAGGCTGTCGACGCGGCCCTCCTCGATCAGGTCGAAGAGCCGGTCGCCGTCGGGCGCGTCGAGGATCAGGTTGGTGGCGCCGACCGCCAGGTAGGGCAGCAGGAAGACGTGCATCTGCGCGGAGTGGTAGAGCGGCAGCGAGTGCGCGGGGCGGTCCCCGGCGCTGAGGTCGAGGGCGGCGATCGCGCTCAGGTACTCGTGGACCAGCGCGCGGTGGCTCATCATCGCGCCCTTCGGCAGGGCCGTCGTCCCCGAGGTGTAGAGGAGCTGCACCAGGTCCTCGCCGCGCGGCTCGGGACCGTCGTACGGCGCCGTGCCGGGCAGCAGGGCGAGCAGGGAGCCGTCGGTGTCGCGCAGCGGCAGGGTCGGTACGCCGTCGGGGAGCCGGTCCGCCAGGTCGGGGTCGGCGAGCACGAGCGCGCTGCCGGACTGGCCGACCAGATAGGCGAGGTCGTCGCCGGTGAGGTTCTGGTTCACGGGGACGTGGACCAGGCCGGCACGGGCGCAGGCGAGGAACGCGACGAGGTAGGCGTCGGAGTTGTGGCCGTAGGCGGCGACCCGGTCACCGGGGGCGAGGCCCTGCTCGCGCAGGACGGCCGCCGCGCGGGAGACGGCCTCGTCCAGTTCCTCGTAGGTCCAGGTGCGGTCGCGGTACTCGACCGCGACGCGGGCCGGGGTGCGGCGGGCGCTGCGCCGCAGCACCCCGTCGACCGTGCTGCCGTGTCCTGGGGTCCGGTGTTCCGAGGTCCCCTGTCCTGAGGTCCCGTCTCCCGGGGTCCCGTCTCCTGGCGTCCCGTCTCCTGAGGTCATGCGCATGATCTTCGGCGGGCCGCCGGGGCGGGTCAAGTCAGGGCGCGCGCCCGCTGTCACAGCGGCCGGGCGTGTCCCTCCCAGTAGGGCTCCCGCAGCCGCCGTTTGTACAGCTTGCCGTTGGGGTCGCGGGGCATCTCGGCAATGAAGTCGACGGTCCTGGGGCGCTTGTACCCGGCGAGCCGCTCCGCGCAGTGCGCGAGGAGGGCGGCGGCCAGGCCGGGCCCGGGCAGATGGCCGGGGGCGGGTTCGACGACCGCCTTGACCTCCTCGCCCCAGTCGTCGTGCGGGATGCCGAAGGCCGCCGCGTCGGCGACGGCGGGGTGGGCGAGGAGCGCGGACTCGATCTCGGCCGGGTAGATGTTGACGCCGCCCGAGATGATCAGGTCGATCTTGCGGTCGCGCAGGAAGAGATAGCCGTCCTCGTCGAGGACACCGAGGTCGCCGACGGTGAAGAAGTCGCCGATGCGGTTCTTCCGGGTCTTCGCCTCGTCCTTGTGGTAGGCGAAGCCGCCGGTGGTCATCTTCATGTAGACGGTGCCGAGTTGACCGGGCGGCAGCCGGTTGCCGTCGTCGTCGAAGACGGCCAGTTCGCTGATCGGCCAGGCCCGGCCGACGGTGCCGGGCTTCTTCAGCCAGTCCTCGGCCGTGGCGAAGGCGCCGCCGCCCTCGCTGGCCGCGTAGTACTCCTCCACGCAGTCCCCCCACCACTCGATCATGGCGCGCTTCACATGGTCGGGGCAGGGGGCGGCGCCGTGGATGGCGTGCCGCATCGACGTGACGTCGTAGCGCGCCCGGACGGCGTCCGGGAGGGCCAGCAGACGGTGGAACTGGGTCGGGACCATGTGGGTGTGCGTGCAGCGGTGCGTGTCGATGAGGCGGAGCATCTCCTCGGGCGTCCACCGGTCCATCAGGACCAGCCGGTGGCCGATGTGCAGCGAGGCGCCCGCGAACTGGAGGACGGCCGTGTGGTAGAGCGGCGAGCAGACGAGGTGCACGTTGTCGTCGAAGGGCCGGATGCCGAAGATGCCGAGGAAGCCGCCGAGATACGCCTCCTCGGGGAGCCGACCGGACAGCGGGCGCCGGATGCCGCGCGGGCGGCCCGTCGTACCGGAGGTGTAGTTCATGACCCAGCCGAGGGTGCGGTCGTCGGGCGCCGACTCCGGTCGCCCGTCGAGGAGTTCGGCGTACGGGCGGAATCCCTCGATGCCGCCGACGGCGTACCGGCGGGCGGCGGGCAGACCGGCCTCGTCGGCGGCACGGGCGGCCTGTTCGCCGTAACGCTCGTGCGCGACAAGGACTTTGGCGCCGGAGTCGGAGACGATCCAGGCGATCTCGGGGCCGACCAGATGGTGGTTGACGGGCACGAGGTAGAACCCGGCCTGGGAGGCGGCGAGATAGGCGGTGAGGAACTCCACCGAGTTGGGCAGGACGACGGCGAACGCGTCGCCGCGCTCCATCCCGGCCGCGCGCAGTCCGTGCACCAGCCGGTTGCAGGCGGCGTGCAGACGTCCGGCGGTCCATTCCTCACCGTCGGGGGCGATCAGGACCGTGCGGTCGGGGTCGGCGGTGGCCTGGGCCCAGAAGCCCGTGGGGGGTGCGCTCGTCACTGGCCGCTCCTTCCGGCGATGCGGTTGACGCGGTCCACGGCCTGTTCGAAGCCCCGGGTGAGGTCGTCGAAGACGGCGCGGACGCTGCGGACGTCGTTCATCCGGCCGACGATCTGGCCGACGGGCGTGCCGAGCAGGGGGTCGATCTCGTACTTCTGGATGCGGGAGACGGCCTCGGCGACCAGCAGGCCCTGGAGGGGCATCGGCAGGGTGCCGGGTCCGTGCGGGTCGTCCCAGGCGTCGGTCCACTCGGTACGGAGCTGGCGTGCGGGTTTGCCGGTGAGGGCGCGGGAGCGCACGGTGTCGCCGGAGCCGGCGTCGAGGAGTTTCCTGGTCAGCGCGGGTGAGTGCAGGTCGGCCTCGGTGGTGGTCAGCCAGAGCGAGCCGAGCCAGACGCCCTGGGCGCCGAGCGCGAGGGCGGCGGCGATCTGCCGTCCGCTGCCGATGCCGCCGGCGGCGAGGACGGGCAGCGGGTCGACGGCGTCCACGACCTCCGGGGTGAGCACCATCGAGGCGATCTCCCCGGTGTGCCCGCCGGCCTCGTAGCCCTGGGCCACCACGACGTCGATGCCCGCCTCCCGGTGCTTGCGCGCGTGCCGGGCGCTGCCGGCCAGCGCGGCCACCAGGACGCCGCGGTCATGGGCACGGGCGACGACGTCGGCGGGCGGCGAGCCGAGGGCGTTGGCGAGCAGCCGGATCGGATAGCCGAGGGCGACGTCGAGCTGGCGGCGGGCGACCTGTTCCATCCAGCCGGTGATGCGCCAGCCGGACGCCTCGCCCTCGGCGAGTTCCGGCACCCCGTACTTGGCGAGGGTCTCCCGCACGAACCGCCGGTGCCCCTCGGGGATCATGGCCTCGACGTCGGCCTCGGTCACCCCCTCCACTCTGCGGGCGGGCATCACGACATCGAGCCCGTACGGCCGCCCGTCGACATGCGCCTCGATCCAGTCGAGGTCGCGTTCCAGCTCGTCGGGGGCGGTGTAGCGGACCGCGCCGAGCACGCCGAAGCCGCCGGCGCGACTGATGGCCGCGGCGACGGCCGGGAACGGCGTGAAGCCGAAGACGGCGTGCTCGACGCCCAGTTGCTTGCTCAGCTCCGTCTGCATGGGCGCAGGATGCCGCAGTCCTCCGGACGACGGAAGACCTTTTCTGATACACCGTCAGATTACTTGTGGGGGACGGAGGCAGGCCCGTTCACGCCGTCGTGGCCTCCAGGACGGCCATCGCCGCGTTGTGTCCCGGCACCCCGCTCACCCCTCCTCCGCGCACCGCACCGGCCCCGCACAGCAGGACGTTGGCGTGCGGGGTCTCGACGCCCCAGCGGCCGGTGCTCTCGTCGGCGTAGGGCCAGGACAGGTCCCGGTGGAAGATGTTCCCGCCGGGCAGACCGAGGTCGCGCTCCAGGTCCAGCGGGGTGCGCGCCTCGATGCAGGGGCGGCCGTCGGCGTCGAGGGCCAGACAGTCGGCGAGCGGTTCGGCGAGATGGGCGTCGAGCTGGGCGAGGGTGGCCTTCAGCAGTTCCTCGCGCACGGCGTCGTTGTCCCGCTCGAAGAGCCGGGCGGGGGTGTGCAGGCCGAACAGGGTGAGCGTCTGGTAGCCGCGCTCGACGAGGTCGGGGCCGAGGATCGACGGGTCGGTCAGGGAGTGGCAGTAGATCTCGGACGGCGGGGCGGTGGGCAACTCCCCCGCCGCGGCCTGGGCGTGGGCGGCGGCGAGCTGCCGGTAGCCCTCGGCGATGTGGAAGGTACCGGCGAACGCCTCGCGCGGATCGACGGCGGTGTCCCGCAGCCGGGGCAGCCGGGTGAGCAGCATGTTCACCTTGAGCTGGGCGCCCTCGGCGGGACCGGGCGGGGTGTCACCGGTCAGCTCGGCGAGCGCCTGCGGGGAGGCGTTGACCAGCACATGCCTGGCACTGGCGACCCCTTCCCCCTCCGCGGTCCGATAGGTGACCTCGGCGGTACGGCCGTCGGTGGCGATGCGTACGGCCTCGTGGCCGGTGGCGATGACGGCTCCCGCGTCCCGGGCGGCGGCGGCCAGGGCGTCGGTGAGGGCGCCCATGCCGCCGACGGGCACGTCCCAGGCGCCGGTGCCGCCGCCGATGACGTGGTAGAGGAAGCAGCGGTTCTGCTTGAGGGAGGGGTCGTGGGCGTCGGCGAAGGTGCCGATCAGCGCGTCGGTGAGAACGACGCCCCGCACCAGGTCGTCGACGAAGCGCTCCTCGACGGCCACGCCGATCGGCTCCTCGAAGAGCACCCGCCACGCCTCGTCGTCATCGACGCGGCGGCGCAGCTCGTCACGGCTGGGCAGCGGTTCGGTGAGCGTGGGGAACACCCGTTGCGCGACCTCGCCGGTCATCCCGTAGAACCGCCGCCAGGCGGCGTACTCGCGCTCCCCGCCGGTCAGCCGCGCGAAGGCGTCCCGGGTGCGCTCCTCGCCCCCGCCGACGAGCAGCCCGGTCGGCCGCCCGTCCCTCTCCACGGGGGTGTACGACGAGATGGTCCGCCCCTGGACCCGGAACCGCAGCCCGAGATCCCGCACGATCTTCTCCGGCAGCAGGCTGACGAGGTACGAGTACCGCGACAACCGCGCGTCCACCCCGGCGAACGGCCGCGTCGACACGGCGGCCCCACCGGTATGGTCCAACCGCTCCAACACCAGCACGGACCGCCCGGCCCGAGCCAGATAGGCAGCCGCGACAAGTCCGTTGTGCCCGCCGCCGACGATGACGGCGTCGTAGGCGTGGTGGGGTTCGTGAGGTGACATGGGTTCTTGGTAACACGGCGGTCGCCGCGAGACACGTCCCGTGCGGGGCTATGGCGCGATCTTGTGCGGGGCGGGGCGGGGCGGGTGTCGGGGCCGAGGCATTCCGTGGCATGGCGCGCAACAGCACCGCGTGCTACTTCACCTCACGCATCGACGTCGGCTCGGCCTCCTCGCCGAGCCGGTGCACGCCGGTGGCGATGAGCCGGGCCACGGACAGCGGCGCGCACAACTCCCCCGCGGAGGCCATCGGCACCGACCAGTACGACGCCCAGGTCGCGGGGTCATGGTCCACCCGCGTCACCGGCGGCACGCCCAGCAGGGCGTCACGGCCGAGGCAGTCGACCTCGCTCGCGCGCCATTCCTCGGCCGCGTCGTGCCAGGTGCGGGGCATGCCGCCCGGCACGAGGGCGTAGTACCGCCGACCGCCGTGCAGCACACAGATGACCGGCCCGCCGTCGAGAGCGTGCTCGAGGAACTCGTCGACATCGGCCGGCACGGCGGTCCCGGCGACGGCGTGCACGAGGCGGGCGGGAATCCGCACGGCGGAAACCAGGCCACCGAGGGGCAGCATCGCGGCACCCATCTCCCGCCACTGCTTGCGAGCCACTTCCCGCCCGCGCGGGTCGGGCAACGTCGACAACAGCCAGCGCTCGACGGCCAGGCGCCGGTCGGTGGCGCTGTGCTCGAATACGCCGGGTCCGGCCTCGACGGGGCGCAGCGTGCCGCGATCCCGTGCGGTGGGCGGTGCTGTGCCGGTTGTACGTTCCATGGTGTCGGCGCTCCTCGGGCGTCGGCCAGCCCCGGAGAGGTGCCTACCTCGCCCGGGGCTTTCGCATCTCAGCCGACGCTAGAGGCGCGATGTGCCGCCCTGCCAGTCATGTTCGTGAATGTTCACGCCAGTTAGTCAGCCCAGCTAGTCGCGCTAAATGCCCTCTTGACCTGACGGTACATCGGGGCCAGCGTGTGAACATCCATGCACGCTTGGAGCGTTGGAGGCTGCCATGTCACTACGGTTCATCGGCATCGACCCGAGCACAGGCCAGGGCGAGAGCCCCACGGTCTGGGTCGACGAAAGCAGAGGAGAGCTGGTCATCCAAGGGTGGAAGCCCGACGCGGCAACCGAGGCGGAGTGCGCAGGCTTCGAGGTGCCCGGCCACGCGGTCGGCATCCCCGAGCACGAGGGCGTGGTGCGCGTACCCGCCCGCATGGTGCCGATCCTGAGGGAGGCGTGCGAAGTTGCAGAGCGTTCCCAGCTTCGCTGATCTGCTCGACGGGGCTCGGCACTCGGCTGTGCACCTTGAGATGCGGGACTCCTATGGAGTGGCCGCCGAGGCGGAGGCACTGGCCCGCTGGAAAGAGTCAGGGACCGTAGACGCCGATCCCGACTCCCCGTACTGGGCCCCTTGGACTCAACTGATTCGGCGTACGGTCGCCCGTGGTGTTGCCGTGCGCCGCGCGCGGATCGTGTCCGAACCGGTGAGCGACTACATCCGGTACGAGTACGCGGGCACGTCCGTCAACGTGGCCGCGGGTGAACAGGTCCGATGGCTGCCCCGCCGACGCGCGTCCGACATCGCTCTGCCGGGCAACGACTTCTGGCTGATCGACAGCCGCCTGATCCGGTGGAACCACTTCACCGGAGACGGCGCGAGCGCACCGGGCGAGATCAGCGACGATCCGGCTGCGGCTCGGCTGTGCGCCGAGGCTTTCGAGGCCGTATGGTCACGCGCCGTGCCGCACGACGAATACAAGATCAGCTAGTTCGACACGAAGGGTCCGGCCGCACCACATGGCTACCTCCCCGTCCTCCTCGGCGCAGGCCCAACGCGACCGCGTCGCGCGCCGCCTGCGAGACCTGCGCGCCGACGCGGGCCTGACCGGGACAGAGCTTGCCGCGCGCTGTGGCTGGACCCATCCGAAGACATCGCGACTGGAGAACGGCCGCACGCCTCCCAGTCCGGACGACATCCGCCGCTGGTGCCGGGCGTGCGACGCCGAGGACCAGGCGCCCGACATCATCGCCCAGTCCCGGGATGCCGAGTCCGCCTATGTCGAATGGCGCCGTCAGGTCCGGACAGGACTGCGCCGTCTGCAAGACAGCTATGTCGACCTGTACCGGGCGACTTCTCTGTTCCGCATCTACTCGCCCACACTGGTCCCCGGCGTCCTCCAGACCGAGGGCTACGCCCGCGGCATCCTGTCCGGCGTCGCCGAGTTGTACGAGGCGCCCAACGACGTGGACGAGGCAGCCGCCGCCCGCATGGAACGCTCGAAGATCGTGCATGAGCCGGGACACCGATTCGTCATGGTGATCGAAGAGGCCGTACTCAAGCACCAGATGGGCGACTCCGACGCGATGGCCGCACAGCTCGGCTACCTGCTCACCGCAGGCGCGCTGCCTTCCGTGTCCCTCGGCATCATCCCCACCACGGTGCAACGAACCCTGTGGCCGCAGGAGCTGTTCCACGTCTACGACGACCAGATGGTGTCCGTAGAGTTGATGTCCGCACGCGTGCGAGTCACCCAGCCCACCGAAGTCGCCCTCTACGTAACGGCGTTCGAGCGGCTGCGCGGCATGGCGGTGTACGGGGCCGAGGCGCGCGCCCTGATTCTGCGCGCGATCGAGCAACTCCGCTGACCCGGGCAGCCGGGTCGCCCGTCAAACCGGCGGTCAGCCGGGGAGTTGCGCGGTCGGCGACTCCTCGTCGTCCTCGAACAGGTCCTCGGGCAGCAGGTGCCGCGCGACCCGGAGGAGCCACTCCACCCGGACGGGAGCGGTCTCCACCTCCTTCACCAGCCAGTAGGCCATCAGCGCGCTGCCCTTGGAGCGGCCGGAAAGGATCTCCTCGTACAGCGACCAGGTCCCCGCCCGCACCGCGTCCTTGCACGCCTCCGCGAGGGCATCGTCGTCCACGACGACGAACGACCAGAGCAGGTGAAGGAATTGGTGCCGGGCCTCCGGAGTGACCCTCCGGTCCGCCAGACCGGCCATCAGCACCCGGGCGACGGGCACGACGGTCGGGGTCGCCCAGGTCTCCTGGAGCACGTGGTACTCGATGCCGCGCGGCACTGCCTCCTCACCCGTCCGCGCCCGGGCGAGCCGCAGGAGGTCCGCGGGAACATGTGCCGCCGACTTGCAGTAGCGACACGGGAGCGCTGACCAGTCGTACAGACCGATCTCCAGCTCCATCGCGTTCATGCTCGTCATTCCCCATCTCTGTGTCGTCCAGCTTCCCCAGATGCCGCCATCCAGGACGGTCGGCGTCTACACCCTGGAGAAGCGCTCTTGGCGCGGGTGGTGCACCGGCAATGCTCGAGGGACACCGGCCGGACGAGAACGTGGAACGGGCCGGACACCCGCCTCCTCGGCGGACGCCCTGCCCGTTCCAACAACGCTCAGCGGCCGGTCAGTCCATGCGCAGGTCCTCCGGCAGCAGGTGGCGGGCCGTCTCCAGGAGCCTGTCCCGGCGCGCCTCGTCGGGATCCGTCTCGTACAGGATCCAGTAGGCGAGCAGGGCGGTGCCCGGAGCCCGGCCGGACAGCACCTCCTCGTACAGGGTCCAGATCCCGGCCCGCGCCGCGTCCTTGCATGCCTCGGCGAGGTCGTCGTCGTCCACGACGACGAACGTGGACAGCAGGTCGAGGAACTGGTGCCGGGCCGCCGGAGCCACCCGGGGGTCAGCCAGACCGGCCATTAGCACCCGGGCAACGGGCACGACGGTCGGAGTCGCCCAGCGGTCCTGGACGACATGGAACTCGATGTCCCTCGGCAGAGCCTCCTCGGTCGTCCGAGCACGGGCCATCCGCAGCAGTTCCCCGGGAACGTGCGATGCGGATGCGCAGCTGTGGCAGGGGAACCCAGCCCAGTCATACAGACCCAGTTCCAACTCCATGGCATCCATCGATCGCTTCTCCTCAGAAGAACTGGTGGGGCCAGATGCCGCCCTCTTGGGGAACGGCCCCCGACTCGAACTGGAAGGGTGTCACATAGTCCACCTGGCACCTTTTACACACCTCCTTCATGACGGCCACGGTATGGCCGCCGGCCTCCTCCTTGACCGTGTAGGCGATGGTGAACCGCACCTTCGTGGGGTCGCCGCCGAGCGCGTGCACGACATTGCCCTCGGCGCAGTAGCTGGGTCCGGGCTTGCAGCCGCCGGACTGAGCCAGGGCGATGTCCCCCGTCTCGATGTTGTAGCCACCGACGTAGGTCTTGCCCCTCTTGCTCCTCGAATAGTTCTTCAGAGCGAAGTCGGCGACCTGCGACGACGCCTTCTCCATCTGCCCGGCGTGGGTCCAGCCCGCGGGGGCCTTCTGGACCTCCACCACGGGCGCGCTCTTGCCGCCCGCGCCACGCGCGCTTACCCGCGGCACGGGGATGATCCGCGGCGCCGCCTTCGGCTGTTCCGCCTTCTTCGCCGCGCCCGAGAACAGCTTTCCGAGGGCGCCCTTGACGACCTTCGCCACGGTGCCGGGCTTGGACGCCACCTTCGTGCCGCCGCCCACGCCGGCGGCACCCGGCATGAAGGGGACGAGGAACTTCCCGATCCAGTGCGCGATGTTGTACCAGGCGCCGCTGTACTCCGGCCCGCGCACGGTGTTGTAGACGCTGACCAGACCCTTGCCCGCGCGGTCGTTCTTGATCTTCTGGGCGTTGCCCTGGGTCCAGCCCATCCGGTCGGTGAACCCGTACCAGTTCTCGGCGACATCGTAGTAGCCGTCGACCGCGCCGTTCCAGAAGCCGGAGGAGACCTTCTTGCCCTTGTCTACGAGGTTGTCCAGCCACTTCCACTGGCCGTTGGCGTCGCTGAAGGTGACGGGCGAATTCTCGGCGTACGCATAGCCGTTGAGCTGCTGCGGGTCCGTGAGGTCCATGACCGGGTCGACGCTGATGAAGCGGCCCGTCGAGGGGTCGTACTCACGGGCACCGAGGTGGGTCAGACCGGTGTCGGCGGAGTCGTCGGTGCCCCCGACGAACGCCTTGCTGCCGGGCCAGGCCGCCGGGGCCGTGCCGCGGGCGCCGCCGAAGGGGAGCGTACGGCGCTGGGTCAGCCGCTGGGTGGCGGCGTCGACGGCGAGCTGGCCGGTCCCCTGGTGGTCGGCGAGCGTGAAGGTGACCGCGCCGTCGTCGGACTTGACGGCCTGGTGGCCGCCCCCGACCGGCACGTATCGGGTCGCCTTCGGCTTGTCGGCACCCTTGGTGAGGGTCAGCTCGGTGTGGCCGAGGTACAGCGTGGTCTTCGAGCCGGTACGGGCGATCAGGCGGCTGCCTTCGGCGCCGTAGAGGTACTCGGTGACCTTGCCGGACTCGGTGACCTTGGCCAGATGGCCCTCCGCGTCCCACTCCAGCGACTGGCTGCCGCGGACCGTGGTGTTGCCGGTCGCGTCGTGGTCGTACGACTCCTTCGCGGAGGTGCCGTCGGGGCGGCGGGTGGTCACGGAGTCCAGGCCGTGCGGGTGAGCACTGCCGGGCGCCGGGTACGCGTAGGTGCGCTCGGTGTCCTTGGCGCTGTCGCCCGAGAGATCGTGCTGTGTCTCGGTAAGACGGTTGCCGGACCGGTCGTAGCCGTAGGACTGCCAGTACGGCGCAGGGCCGCCCAGCACGGCACCGGACGGAGCGGAAGCACAGGTCTTGGTGCCCTGCGTCCACGCCTCGGTCAGACGCTGAAGGTGGTCCAGACGGAAGCACTGGGTGTCGGTGCCGGAGCGCGACGTGTCCGAGACGGACAGGATGTTGCCCGCCTCGTCGTACCGGTAGGTGTTGAAGCGGTCGACACCTGCCACGTCCTGCCGGTCCACTCGCGAGGTCGCCAGGCGCTGGGTGCCCCACTCGTAGGTGTTGGTGACCTGCACCGGCTTCGAACCGGCAGCGTTGCCGTACATCTTGTGCTGGAGCGGCTTGCCGGTGCTGGAGTAGCTGGTGTCGGCCGTGAAGCCGTCACCGAGCACCGAGAGCGGCCGCAGCGTGTCCGCCTCGTAGGTGTACGAGTAGCCGCCGCCCGGCAGCGAACCGGCGGCGGACCAGCTCACGCCCTTGACCAGGCCGGAAGGGTTGTAGGCGGTGCCGGTCTGGTAGGTGCCGGCGAGGGCGCCCTCCTTCTCGGGCACGACGACCGCGGAGCGCACCGCGCGGTAGAGCTGGTCGTACTGGGTGACCTTGGTGGTGTATGCGGCGCCGCCGGAGTAGCGGGTGGCCTCGGCGAGGAGACCCTTGGCTCCACCGACCGTGTCGTACGTCCACTTGGCCCGCAGGGCGCCGGTGGCGGAGGCGTCCCGCAGCTCGGTCTGCCGGTCCAGGCCGTCGTAGGCGTGGAACAGGATCGTGCCGCGGGAGTCCTTCGTGGTGGTGACGAGGCCGCGGTCGTCGTAGGTGCGGACGGTGGTGCCCCGGTCGGGGTCCTCCGCGCGGGTCTCGCGGCCCCGCGAGTCGTAGATGTACTTCCAGGTGTTGCCGACCTGGTCGGTGACCGTCTCCAGTTGCCCCCGGGTGGTGTAGCCGTACCTGGTGCTGTCGTACGCCGCCTCCGCGCTGCGGGCATGGTGCTGGCGCAGCTCCGTGACCTGGCCTCGGGCGTCGGCGATCGCGGTGGTGGCGGTGGCGCCCTCCGGCGGGATCACCGTCGTGCGGTCGCCGCCGTAGATCCGGCGGGTGATGCCGAGCACGGTGCCGCCGTCGCCGTTGCCGGCGATGTCGCGGGTCTCGGTCTCACGGCCGAGCCCGTCGTAGGTGTGCCGCGTCTGGGTCTCGACGGTGAGGGCATCGGCCGGCTTGAACAGGCCGCGGTTCGGGGCCTCCTGGTCGTTGTAGTAGGGGGCGAACGTCTTCGCCGTCAGGCCGCGCTCGTCGTAGAAGACGTCGCTCAGGATGCGGCCGCCGTTCGGGCCGGGGTCCTGGGTCTGGCGCTCGCGCAGGAACCCGTCGTAGAGGACGTACGAGGCACGCTGGCCGCCGTTGTTGTCGAGGGTCTGGGTGCGGATCGCGACCGGCTTGCCCTCGTCGACGAAGTAGCCGAACTCGTAGTTCGGGGTCTGGCTGGGCTTGCGGTCGGGCAGCCAGATCTTGTGCGAGCGGCCGAGCGCGTCGTACACGAACTCGGAGCGCTTGCCGTTGGGGTCGATCTGGGCGGACGGACGTCCGCGCAGGGGCTCGAACTCCGTCACCGTGGACTGGGCCGTCGAGGCGACGCCCGGCGTGGCCGGCGGGGTCGTCTCGGTGAGCTTCGCCGGAATGCCGGTGGCCGGGCTGTAGGCGGTGGTCGTCGTGCGGCCGTCCTTGCGGGCCGTGCGGACGGGGGCGCCGGTGCCGGTGACCTTCACGTCGGCCGTGAGGTCGGTGGTCGTCAGACGGCGGCCGTAGGAGTCGAAGGTGGCCCTGGACTCCAGGTAGGTGGCCGTGGTCCCGTCGTGGCTCTTCAGGGTCGCGGACGCGGTGGCATCGCCCTTGGTGGCCTCGGCGCCGTACTCGCCGCCGTCGTAGGCGGTCCGGACGTCGGAAACGACGTCCTTGGCGCGGTCGGGGGTGCGGGAACAGGCGCCGAGGACGGTCTCCTCGCGCGCGACGAGGTCGAGATCGCCGGGCACGTACGTGGTGCGGGTGCAGCGGTCGTCGCCCGCTGTGGTGGTGTCGCCGAGATCGTCGACCTGGGTGACCCGGCCGGTGACGGGGTCGTGCTCGTTCTCCGTCGCGGTCGTCTTCCACGAGGAGCCAGCGCCGCCGTCCAGGGAGGTCCAGGACCGGGTCCTGGCGGTGCCGCTGTGGTGGGCGGTGACGGTGCCCCAGTCGCGGACCTTCTTGGCGGTCTGGTGGTGCCAGGGCCGGCTGACGGTCTTGGACAGGACCTTGCCGCCGACACCCGAGTACTGGACGGTCTTGTAGGCGAAGCCGGCCGCCGCCTCGTGGTCGGTGAGGGGATCGCCCTCACCGGCGTCGAGGGTGACGGACACGTCCTTGCTGCCGCCGGAGGTGTTCTCGCGGTCGCCATGCATGCCGCGCAGGAAGTATGTGTCCGCCTGCGACTTCATGGCGCCGTCCTGCCCGCCGGACGTGACCCGGACGTGCCCGTAGCCGCGCCACTGCGACCACGTTTTGTGCTTCTGCTTGGTCAGGCCGTCGTCGGTGTCGAAGTGCCAGGCCGCGCCGCCCAGGTACTCGTACCGGGTCACCGCGTCGGGCGCGCCGCCGGTGCGGTCGGTCTTGGTCGTGGAGGTGACGACGTACTTGTTGAACCACTGCTTCTCCGGCGCGTCGTCGGCGTCGCCGCCGATGAACTGCGGGTAGCAGCGGGTGGTGTTCTTCTCAGGTGTCGGCAGCGCGTCGAAGGAGCAGGCGGGTGCCGAGTAGTTGATGTCGACCTGGCCGCCGTACTCGTCGGCGACGGTGGAGAGCCGGGACTTGATGAACGGCGCGTAGCCGTCACCGGTCTTGTCGAGCCGGTTGGCGAGCTGGGTGTAGCCGAAGGTTGTCTTCGGAAGGGTGACGGCCGGGGTGGCGCTGTGGCCCGTGTGCTGGATGGAGTCCAGCAGCAGTTGGTAGTCGATGTCGGCCTTGCCCCAGCGGTGGCCCAGTTTCCAGGAGTCGACCTTGGTGGGGGTGTCGGCCTTGAGGATCTCGGTGGTGATGCCGGTGAGCCGCTTACGGGTGAAGAACACCGGGGACAGCCGGCCCCGGTCGCACTCCTTGCCCTCGTCGCAGTTGAGGTCCCAGGGGGTGTCGTACCAGTAGAAGGCGTCCTTGCCGATGTCGGCGCAGGTGGTCTTCGCATCTGGTAGGCAACGCTCGGAGGTCGTGAAGTCGACCCGGGCGAGCGGCTTGGCGGCGTACACGTCCGAGGACTTCAGGCCGTACTCGATCCGGTCCAGGGAACCGCCGCGCACATAGCGGGTGTCGTCCTTGGCCTTGAGGTTGCGGCCGTAGGAGTTCTTCTCCTGGTCGTAGTAGTAGGCGACCGCGTTGCCGTGCGGGTCCTCGACGTAGTCGAGGTTCCAGCGCCAGGCCTGCTGGCACCAGGAGTCCGCGAAGGCCGACTTGTGGCAGGGTTCGCCGGAGTTGTTGCCGAAGACCGGGACCGTCCAGGTGGAGTCCGTGGTCTCCTTGCCAGTGGTCCAGCCGGGCAGCTTGTTGTGGCCGAAGTAGTAGCGCACCCCGTCGGGGGCGGTCAGCCGCCAGTACTCGCCGTCGTTGTCGCCGTTGCCTCGGTCGGTGGAGCGCAGGCGCTTGATGCGGGTGCCGTCGTCCTGCTGGAACCGGAAGTCGTCGGCGCCTGTGGGGACGAGTTCGCCGCCCTTGCCGTTGAACGTGATGAAGGCATTGTCGTAGCCCCAGCACAGGTCGCCGGGCTTGTTGACGCCGTCGGCGGCCTTCTGGCCGTCGTCGGCGCACGGCTTGTAGCGGCGCTCGATGAAGCCGGACCACAGGTCGAAGCCGTCACCGACCCAGGATGCCTGGTTGTTGGTGGTGCCGGTCTGCCCGTCGATACGGCCCGAGTGGTACGACACCCCGAGGTCGGGGGTGAGCCCGCCGGGGACGTCCGGCACGGGGATGTCGTAGGACCAGGTGAAGTCACCGGTGTTGAGCTCGGTGTCCCAAGTCGCGGACGGGGAGAGCTGGGTGGCGGTGTAGTCGCCCTTGCCCGCGGTCTCCTCGGCGGCGGCAACGGCCGCGAGGAGGGTACGGCCGGAGGAGCGCAGGGCGACCTTCCGCGCGGTCAGGGTGCGCCGCTCAGGGTCGTTGACCGTCTCGACGGGCGTCGTCGTACGGCACTTGGCATCGGCCGGCCGGTCCAGGGCGCAGGCCGGTAGCTCGACGAGGGTGAGGCGGGAGCCGTAGTTCCCGCCGTAGGCCTCGGCGAACGAGGAGTAGTCCAGCTCGGCTCCGACGGTTGCCGGCAGGGCGGAGCGGTTCTTGCCGGCTTCCAGACGGAAGACGACGCCGTTCACTCCAGCCTTCTCGGTCGCGGCGCGGCCCAGGACCCGGGCGGTGACGGTGTTCGTGCGGGTGGCGGACAGGGCGGACTTCTTGCCGGCCGCCGCGCGCGGCGCGGTGACCTCGACCAGGGGCGCCCCCTCCTCGGGCCAGGCAGCCTTCGGCTTGGCCTGGGGTGTCCTCGGGCCCTTGGCGGTGTCCCGCGGCTCCAGGGTGCGGATGTCCTTGCCCGCGACCGGCTTCTCGGCGGCCGGGAGGCCGGGCAGGTCGTGCCGGCCGTCCGGGGCCGCGGCGGTCGCGGAGGCGGTCTGAAGCAGGGTGCCCACCAGGGTGGCGGACAGGGTCAGGGCCACCCGTCGTCGGATCGCGCCATGCGGGCGCGATCTGGATATTCCAGACATAAGTGATCGTCAATCCTCGTGGGAGGTACCGGCCCGCCTCTGAAGGGCGGGCCGGTGAGGGAAAAGAGGGAGGACAGCGGCGGCGTCAGACGACGCCCGGCACCTCGGTCGGCAGGTCGAACCACGTGGAGGCGAGCTTGTTGACCTGTTCGTCGGTCAGCGCGCCCTGGAAGGTCCATACGTCGTCGACCAGCCCCGGGAAGTACTCCCCGTAGCCGGAGCCCGACTTGGCGCGGCCGACCTGGAAGGACTTCGCCGCCTTGAAGGCGAGCGCGTTCTCCGCCCACGACACCCGCTGCGCGCAGGCGTTCTCGTCGGCCTCACCGTCGCCGTCGCCGTCACCGCAGGAGACCACTTGGAGCGTGCCGTTGACGTACAGGCTCGCCTGCTTGGCGAAGCCGTCGTACACCACGGCAAGGTGGTTCCACTGCCGCGCGTCGACGAACTCGCTGTTCTCCACACGGACCACGGCCGCGTCAGAGCCGTCCTTGTCGGCCACCGTCAGCTCCCAGTGGCCGAGGCCCTCCGGGTTCTTGGCGTCCGGGACGAACCGCACGGCGAAGGCGCTTTGGGAGGCGCCCTCGGCGCTGAGCAGCGTGACCCCGCTCTTCGGCAGGGCCGCGGCCTGCGCCCAGGCGGTCACCGTGTAGCTGGCGCCGGTGTCGACGGGGACGGCCGTGACAGCCGCGTGGTCGTCGACGCCGTCCAGCTCCAGGCTGCCGGAGTCGATGAAGGCGGTGTCCGACTTCTTCGCGCCGCCGCTCAGCGTGAGCGCGCCACCGCCGGCCACCGCGTTCGGGGTGGTGACGGGAGCGGCCGTGGTGGCCTCCTCGAAGTTCCAGCGGCTCTTGACCAGCGGACGCTGCTGGAAGATTTGGCGCACCTCGTCGTCGGCCACCGGCCGGTCGAAGAGGCGGACGTCGTCGATGCTTCCGGGGAAGTGGTCGACGCTCTTGCCGTTCCAGAGAGCCCGCCCGATCTGGAGCGGCCCCTGGGCCTCCCAGGTCTTCGGCGCGGTGTCGGTGCCCTGGAGCCGCCCGTTGACGTACAGGCGGATCTGCTGGGCGGTCGCGTCGTGGACGGCCACCAGGTGGGCCCACTCACCCGGCCGCGCGGGCTGGGTGCCCCGCACCGCCTGCTCGGAGACATTGCCCGTCTGGACGTCCTCCAGCGAGGTACGCAGGCTCCAGGTCTTGGGCGTCGCCTCGTACGACAGATAGAACGGACTGTTGTAAGTGCCGTTCTGGCTGACCACGGTGCGGTTACCGGTGGCCCCCGCGTCGAGTTTGGCCCAGGCGGAGACTGTGTAGGAACCGGCGGTGTTCAGCACCGGGCGGTCCGTGGCCGCGTATCCGGTGGTGCCGTTCAGGGTCAGGGCCTTGCCCGCGACCCCGCTCGCGCCGGCGGTCGTGCCGCCGTACAGGGTGAGCGGCTGCTCGGGGGCCATGCCCACGGTCTCGGTGGCCGTGGCCTGCTCGTCGAGCGGAAAGACCGCACGGGCCGGGCGGCCGCCGGTCGGTTCCTGGTCCTGATGGAGCCGCGCCGCCTCGCCTGCGCTCAGGGCGCGGTCGAAGATCCTCAGCTCGTCGATCGTTCCGGGGAAGAACGCCTTGGCCGTGCCGTTGTAGCTGCCCGCGCCGATCCGCAGGCCCCGGCGGGCCTCCCATGCGGTGGCGTACGCGGTGGAGCCGGTGAGCTTTCCGTTGAGGTACAGCCGAAGCTGCTTGGCCTTGGCGTCGTACACCCCGACCAGGTGGGTCCACTCACCCGCCTTGGCGTCGCCGGGAGCGGCAGCCATGGCGCGGGCGATGGAGGCGTCGGCCTTGTCAGCGGTGTACTGATTGAACACCCAGCGGTTGTAGTGCTGCGAGTAGTACAGCTCGAAGCCCGGCGCGTGATTGCCCGGTTGGGCGGCGATGATGGCCGCCTGCGCCGGCATCCGGTCCAGCCGGGCCCAGGCCGCGACGGAGAAGCTGTCCGAGGTGTCGACCACCGTGAGGTCGGAGTCGGCGTACCCGGACGTGCCGTCGACGTGCAGGGCGGTGCCCTTGCGGCCCTCGGCGCCAAGAGCGGCGCCGCCCTGGAGGCGTACGGTCCTGGGGGCCGTCGTACCGGCGGCCGTGGTGGCGCCGACGGGATCATCGAGCCGCCAGGCGGCCCGCTCGGGCTGGCCCGCCTTGACCCGGAACTGGTAGGTGCGGATCTCGGAGCCGTTGCCCGCCTGGTCGAACGCCTGGGCGGTGACGAAGTTCAGGCCCGGCCTGGCCGGCAGCACCTGTACGGTCTTGGCGGCGCCGCCGGTCGTAGTGACCTGCGGGGACGCGGACGGGTCGGTGTTGAACCCGTAGCGGTAGCGCACCACGTCCGACTCGGGCGAGTCGAGGGCGAACGCACCGTACTGACCGACCCCGTCGTACCACGGGTCCTGCGGGTCCTCCGGATCGGAGGCCGGGTAGTGGCCCGAGGAGACCGAGGGCGCCTTGGGAACGCTGGTGTCGTAGACGAGGTAACAGCCCGTCGGGGTGCCCGCGTGCGACCACGGGGAGTACTGGGCCCCGTCGTACGAGCGGACGGACCAACTCACCGTCTTGTTCTTGGGGATCGACGACGGCAGCGTGATCGAGAAACCGGAGCCCGACTTCTTGTACGACGTCCGGGCCGACTTCCAGCGGGACGCCCAGCCCTTGCCGTCACCGGCGTCCCACGCCGCCTCGAACTCGACCGCGATGTTGTCGCCGTCCGGGTCGGTGATGTTGTTGGCATAGACCTTGCCCAGGGTGCGCACCCGGGGCGGGCTCGTCTTGCAGACTCCGCCGTACTCCATGGTGAGCTGCGACATCTTCACCTGTCCCGGCGGGCGGTTGTACTTCACCCGCAGGAACGCCTTGTCCGAGAACCGCTTCCAGGCGTACCGGTCGCTCTCGCTGCCGGCGCGCAGTCCGAACGTCATCGTCGGCAGTTTGGCGTTCGCGGCCTCCTGGACCGCGGCCTTCACATCGAACTCGGCGTCCTTGGCGGCACAGCCGCTGAAGCCGTGCGCGAAGGACGACGAGCGCAGGTGCTTGATCCAGAACCCGGAGGCGTTCTGAGAGTTCCAGGTCGTCCGGTCGGAGATGTCCTTCGTCCGCCACAGCTCCACCTCGCGGTCGGAGCAGGAGGCGGACCAGGTGTTGCGGACCACGAACTCGGCGGACAGGATCGTCCGGCCCGCGTACGTGGAGGTGGGCACCCGGTAGAAGAGCCGCTTGGTGTCGTGCGGCGCGCAGTAGTCCCAGTTGCAGTAGCCCAGGCCCGCGTCGGACTTGCCGTTGAACTTCCACTGCGGCGACGACTCCCAGTACTTGGAGGCCATCGTCCACGCGGTGGCGCGCGGCGAGTACCACTGCGGGTCGATGAACACCGGGTACGTGGTGCCCTTGCCCGTCAGTACGCCCTGATCGGGCTTGAGCACCAACTCGCTGCCCCCGGCGGCGAGTTCCACGCCGACCGGAGCGAGCTTGCCGGTCTCCCCGGGCCCGGCCTCGGTGCCGTCGGTGACCGCTCTGGCGGCCCGCGCTGGCAGAGCGGCGGTACGGCCCCGGAGGGCTGCCTTGTCGGCCGCTCCACCGGTTCCCGCACGGCTGGAGTCCCACATCAGCGGCTCCGGCGCCTCGAACACCGGGTTCCCGGCGCCCTTGTCGACCGCCGCGAGGCCACCGCCCGCGGTCTCCTTCACCTCCATGCCGTCCGCGGCGAGCTTAAGCCGCAGCTCTGCGAGCTTCGGGTCGGCGGCCGCCTCGGCGCTGCCCACGACGAGCAGTTGGGTGAAGCCGTCCTCCTGTGCGCCCATGCGCAGGTCGACGTCCGGCAAAACGTTTCGGTAGGTCGCCGTGGCGCCGTCCAGTTCGGGCACGGGCAGCGCGCCGGTCCAGGACAGCTCCAGTCGGCGGCCCGCTTTGTCCATGCGCACCAGTGGCGCGTCGGTACCGCCGTCGGAGAACTCCAGCCCGACGGTGGCCACTTTCGGCGCGACCGTGCCGTGGCCGGTGCGCGCCAGGTCCGTGTCGATCGGCTTCCACACGCCGTCGACCCGGGCCCGGACGGGACGCAGGTGCTCCCGTCTCTCCAGATCCCCTTCGGGGGTCACGAACACATCAGTGCTCTCACCGCGCATCGCGGTGATCTCCACACTTCGGCCGGTACGTACGGCCTGCTCCCGCGCCTGGTCCTCGGACAGCGGAACATCCCCGGAAGTGGTCTGATTCTTCCGGGTGTCCGTTGCGTCTGAGGCGACGGCCGCCGTCGCGGTGACGGGCAGCAGCCCGACCGCGAGAGCGGAACTGAGAGCGATCGCGATGGTTCCCCCGACGCCGCGCATACGCGCATGCGTCTGCATCTTCACATTCCCCCGCATCATGAAAAACGTATGAAGTTGTTGTGGTCATGGGCAACTTAACATGATCTCTACCGTCGGGTAACTAGCGCCGTACCCGTGGCATCCCCAGGCCGATCCAGGAGATGATCTCGCGCTGGATCTCGTTGTTGCCGCCGCCGAAGGTGAAGATGACGGCGGAGCGGTAGCCGCGTTCGAGTTCGCCGTGGAGGACGGCACCGGGGGAGCCTTCCTGGAGGGTGCCCGGGGTGGCGACGATCTCCAGGAGCCAGGCGTAGGCGTCGCGGCGGGCCTCGGAGCCGTAGACCTTGACGGCGGAGGCGTCCTGGGGAGTGAGGGTGCCGTCCTGGAGGGCGCCGACCATCCGCCAGTTGAGGAGTTTGAGGGCGTCCAGGCGGACGTGGGTCTGGGCGAGCCGGCGGCGTACCCAGGGGAGGTCGATGACGCGGCGGCCGTCGGCGAGTTTGGTCTCGGCGGCCCAGCGCTGGACGTCGTGCAGGGCGCGGATCGCCATGGTGCCGTGGGCGGCGAGGGTGACGCGCTCGTGGTTGAGCTGGTTGGTGATCAGCCGCCAGCCCTGGTTCTCGGCGCCGACCCGGTGGGAGACGGGGACGCGGACGTTCTCGTAGTAGCTGGCGGTGGTGTCGTGGGAGGCGAGGGTGCGGATGACCGTGCAGGAGTAGCCGGGGTCGGTGGTCGGGACGAGGAGCATGGTGATGCCCTTGTGCGGGGGTGCCGTCGGGTCGGTGCGCACGGCGAGCCAGACCCAGTCGGCGGTGTCGCCGTTGGTGGTCCAGATCTTCTGGCCGTTGACGACGTACTCGTCGCCCTCGCGGACGGCGCGGGTCTTCAGGGCGGCCAGGTCGGTGCCCGCGTCGGGTTCGCTGTAGCCGATGGCGAAGTCGATCTCGCCGGCGAGGATCTTCGGCAGGAACCGCGCCTTCTGTTCCTCGGTGCCGTACCGCATGATCGTCGGGCCGACGGTGTTCAGGGCCATCAGGGGCAGCGGTACGCCCGCCTGGGCGGCCTCGTCGAAGAAGACGAACTGCTCGGTCGGGGTCAGGCCGCGCCCGCCGTACTCCGTGGGCCAGCCGACGCCGAGCCAGCCGTCGGCGCCCAGGCGGCGGATCGTGGCGCGGTAGAAGCGTTTCGCGCCGACCGGGTCGGCGTGCCGGGCGTAAGCGTTGTCCGGCACCAACTCGGCGAAGTAGGCGCGCAGTTCGGCGCGCAGCCGCTGCTGCTCGGGCGTGTGGTCGAGGTGCACGGCGCCTCCTGGCTTCCCAAGGCCGGTGTCCTGACGGCGCACACCGTAGAACGTGTTCCAGAAATTGGGAATGGTGCCGGGCCTTTCGGAGGGCGTCCAGGGGGACAGGGAGGATGGTGTTCATGACCGGAGACGAACTGAAGGCGCTGCTGGGGCGGGCGGGGCTGGTGGCCGCCGAGCACTGGCGGGCCGAGGAGGTGCTGCCGGCCCGGGCCGCCTGGCGCCGGATCACCGCGGCCGCCGCCCACGCTCCCACGCCGGCCGTCCGTGCGGACCGGCCCGCCGAGATCGACGCCTGCTGGCATCAACTGGCGCTCGCGCATGGCCTGTTCGATGCGGACGGCGTGTTCCTGATCGATGTCGAGGGCGACCGTCCCGCGGGCCGGCCGCGGAGTTGGACCCGCGTGCGGCTCGGCCCCGGCTGGGGTCTTGCCCGCGTGCTCGCCGAACGGGCGGGCCCGCAGCCGGAGTTCGTCACGATGCCGGTCGGCGGGGATCTCGTGCTGGGCGTGACGGCGGCGGGCGGCGGCGAGGTGCGGATCACGGTCGTCGACCGGCTCGCGGACCGCGTCGAGGCGGACGCGCGGGCGGCGGCCGAGGAGACCCCGGACCAGCGGGCGACGGCGTGGGAGTCACTGTTCGAGGAGCCGCCGCCCTCGCCGCGGCTGCGCGCGCTGTGGGCGAACGGGCTCGGCGGGAATCCGGCCGCCCCCGACGGCCTGCGCATCTCCCTCCTGGAGAGGTCGGACTATCTTTCGTACCTGCCGCAGCCGCCGGCGGTCGTCGCGGCCGCGCTGGCCCATGAGAGCTGGGCGGTACGAGGGGCCATGGCCGAGTACCAGCGCGGCCTCACCGGTGAGCAGCGGGCCCGGCAGATCCTGGCCGAGGACGATCCCAAGCGTCGTGCGGAGCTGGTGCTGCTGGCCGCCGGGCGCCGCGGGGCGGAGCTGCCCGCCGCTGTGCCGGAGCGGCTTGCCGCTGATGCCTCGCCCCTGGTCCGGGAGCAGGTACCCGGTCTGGCCGGACTGCCCGGCGCCCTGCTGGCGGCTCTGGCCACCGACCCCGACGCCCGCGTCCGGGCGGCGGCCTGCGGGCCCGCGTGGCCGCATCTGGACGAGGAGGCGCGGAGGAGCCTGCTGGAGGACCCCGACGGCGCGGTCCGGGCGGCGGCCCTGCTGCGCCATCACGAGGACCGTCCGATGCCCCGGTCCGTGTTTGAGGCGGAACGGTTCACGGTCGACGCCGTGGCGAACTGCCGGCTGGAGCGGGACCTCGCCGAGTGGCTGGCGGACACCCGGCCGGAGCAGCGCCGCGTCCTCGCCGGCAATCCGCGTCTCCACCGCGAGCTGGTCCTCCGGCTCGGCGCCGACCCGGAGCCCCTCGTGCGTCTCCAGGCATCCGTCCACCCCGTCCTCACCGAGGAGGAACGCGCGGGCATCGACTTCCCGCGCGACCTCATCCGCAGGGGCCTCGACTGGGTGGAGGACCTGCGCGACGACCCGGACGCGCTGCGCCGGCTGGCCGCCTCCGCGCACCCCGTCGTCCGGAGCGCCGTCGCCCGCGTCGGACGGCTCCCGGCGGACGTGGTCGAGCTGCTGGCACGGGACGAGGACCGGGTCGTACGCCTCTTCCTCGCCGAGTCCTGCGAGGACGCGCCCGCCGAGATGCTGCTGTCGGTCTGGCGCTGGTGGACCGGCAGCTTCAGCCACCCCGACGTGCCGCACGGCCACCGCAACTTCCCCCGCCGCGATCTGCTCCGCTACGCCGACGACCCCAGCCCCCGGATGCGCCGGCTGGCGCTGGACGACCCGGACTCCACGGCCGAGCTGGTCGAACGGTTCGGCCGGGACCCGGCCGAGGAGGTCAGACGCCGGGCCGCGAGCGACCCCCGGCTCTCGGCCGCCTCGGCGGTACGGCTGCTCAGCGATCCCCACAAGGGCGTACGGTACGAGGCCGCCCGGCATCCCCGGCTGCCCGCGCGGACCTTGGCCGACCTGCTGCGGGACCCCGAGAGCGCACAGGAGGCGGCTCGGCATCCCGGGATTCCGGTGGCGGTGATGTGGCGGATGGCGGCGACACCGGAGCGCGTTCCGCGATGACACGCTGATCACCTCCGCGTCTGAAGAACGGGCCCGATGGTCACCCACCAGCGCCCGGCCCGCAGCGAACGGCAGCCCCGACGCCGAAGGAAGCTCCCCATGACCACCAGACTCACCCTGATCACCCCCGCTCTCACCACCCCGGCCCCCGAAACCCGCTTCGGCGACGACTCCCCGCTCGACGCCGCCGGACTCCGCCAGGCCAGGGCAGCCGCAGACGCGGTGCCGGCCGTCGAGCGGGCCTGGTGCTCGCCGACCGTGCGCTGCCGGGAGACGGCCGCCGCCCTCGGGATCGACGCCGTGGACGCGCCCGAGCTGGCGGCGCTGGACGCCGGCCGGTGGACGGGCGAGGCGCTGTCGGTCGTAGGGGCGCGGGAGCCGGAGGCTCTCGGTGCGTGGCTCGCGGACCCGGAGGCGGCACCGCACGGCGGGGAGTCGGTGCGGGCGGTGTGCGACCGCGTGGCCACCTGGCTGGAGGCGGCGGCCCGGGACGCGGGGCGGGCCCTCGTGGTCGCCGAGCCCGAGGTGGTCCGGGCGGCCGTGGTGCACGCGCTGGGCGCCCCCGAGTCGGCGTTCTGGCGCACGGACGTGGTCCCACTGACGGCGGTGGAACTCAGCGGGCGATCGGGGCGGTGGAACGTACGGGTGGGGCGACCGCTGTAGCCGACGGGGCGGTACGGCGCTCAGGCCAAGCTCACCATGAAGTCCGCGCACGCCCGGGCACAAGCCCGGCACGCCGTCGCCGTCTCCTCGGCGCCCGCGTGCCCGTCGAGGGCGTGGGCCGTCTCCAGGCAGATCGTCCGGCACCACTCCAGTTGGACGCGTAGGGCCGCCTCGCTCATCTGGTGGTCCTCGGACAGCGCGCGGCAGGTCGCGTCGCAGACCTCCGCGCACAGGATGCCCTTGCGTCGCAGGTGTTCATGGTTGGAGGAGCCGTCCGGATCCACGAGGCCCGCGCGCAGCGCACACGCATGCGCGCACTCGGTGCACGCCAGTGCGCAGCCGAAGCGGTCCTCCAGGAACCGGAACAGCTCTTGCGGGGAAGCCTGGGCGGTCCCGGACGTCGTAGGAGTCATCCCTTGCGGGTAGCCGCCGCCCGTCCCGCGAAACCAGCGCTGCGCAGCGCCCCGCGCACGCTGAGCAACATGACCCAAAGTACGGTTTATGCACCTTTACCGGGGTATTCAGCCGATATGACTACCGCAAGTGCCCAGCTCGCCGCCCCGAGCGGCCTGCTCAGCCTCATGCTGTTCGTGGTCGGCATCGCGGTCATCGCCCTGCTGGCCGGTGGCTTCTGGATGGGTTCGCGCATCAAGCAGCGCGAGTCGCCGAGGCCACGGCCCGAGGAGCAGCCGCAGATGCCGCCCGGCGGCCCCGTGCACGAGATCCGTGAGAACCGTGAGCCGGACGAGGTGCCCGTCACTCCCAAGGGCGGCCGTCCCCTCACTCCCTATGAACTGTCCAACATGCAGACCAAGCCCAGCGCCTCGAAGGACCGCCCGCGCTGGAGCAAGGGCAGCAGCGGCTCCTTCGGCGGAGGCGGACTGGGCGCCCACTGAGCACCCACTGAAAGCTGGGCGCCCACTGAAAGCCGCGTGATCACGTACCGTGGCACTGCTCGGATCGACACGTCGACGAGGGGTGCGAACGGATGGCCAAGGACGGCACGAAGACCAAGGACGCCAAGACGAAGGCACGCGTACCCCGCGCCGCCTACGAGGCCGAACTGCTGCGGCTCCAGACCGAGTTGGTCAAGCTCCAGGAGTGGGTGCGTGCCGAGAACGCGCGGCTCGTCGTCGTCTTCGAGGGGCGTGACGCCGCCGGCAAGGGCGGCACGATCAAGCGGGTCGCCGAGCATCTCAACCCCCGCGTCGCCCGGATCGCCGCGCTGCCCAAGCCCACCGAGCGCCAGCGCACCCAGTGGTACTTCCAGCGGTACGTGGAGCATCTCCCGGCCGCCGGGGAGATCGTGCTGTTCGACCGCTCCTGGTACAACCGGGCCGGTGTCGAGCATGTGATGGGCTTCTGCACCAAGCAGGAGTACCAGCTCTTCCTGCGCCAGTGCCCGGTCTTCGAGCGGATGCTGATCGACGACGGCATCCTGCTGCGCAAGTACTGGTTCTCGGTGAGCGACACCGAGCAGCAGGCCCGGTTCCGCAAGCGGCTCGACGATCCGCTGCGCCGCTGGAAACTGTCGCCGATGGACCTGGAGTCCCTCAGCCGCTGGGAGGCGTACTCCCGGGCCAAGGACGAGATGATGGTGCACACCGATCTTCCCGAGTCGCCCTGGAACATCGTGGAGAGCGACGACAAGCGGCGGGCCCGGCTGAACATGATCGCCCATCTGCTGGACTCGGTGCCCTACCACGACGTGCCGCCGCAGGTGCTGGAGCTGCCCGAGCGCCCGGAGTCCACCGGCTACCTGCGCACCCCGCGAGAACTGCAGAACTACGTTCCGGATCACGCGGCGAGCCTGTGAACGGGCGTTCAGGATCGTAAGTGAACGGACAGTAAACGACTTCACGAGCGGAGGCGACCGAAAAGCGCTGAGATGGCCTGAACCGTCGCGCAGATGAGGTGGAAGATGGCCGACGTGATGCAGGCAGATCCGGCGCGGTACGCGAGCAGCGTGGAGCAGAAACGGTGCGCCTGTGGCGTACCCGAGGACGCGCGGGCGCCGGCCGGGGCCGAGGAGCGGTTCCGGGGTCTGCTGGAGGCGGCTCCGGACGCCATGGTCATCGTGGACGACACCGGCGTCATACGTCTGGTCAACGCCCAGACGGAGGCGCTGTTCGGCTACGGCCGTGAGGAACTCCTCGGCCGCCCGGTCGAGTTGCTCATCCCGCACCGCTTCCGCGACCAGCACACCGGGCACCGGGGCGGCTACACGGCCAACCGGCAGGTGCGTCCCATGGGCGCCGGTCTGGAGCTGCACGGGCTGCGCAAGAACGGCGAGGAGTTCCCCGTCGAGATCAGCCTCAGCCCGCTGGAGACGGCGGACGGGCTACTGGTGTCGGCGGCCGTGCGCAACGTCAGCGACCGCAAGGCGGCCGAGGCCAGGATCAACGAACTGGCCGCGCTGGTGGAGTCGTCGCAGGACGCGATCCTCGCCAAGACCCTCGACGGGTACATCACCTACTGGAACGCGGCGGCGCAGCGCCTGTACGGCTACACGGCCGAGGAGGTCATCGGCCGGCACGTCTCGCTGCTGGCCCCGCAGGAGCTGCGCGGCGAGATCCGCGCCCTGCTGCGGCGGCTGCGGCACGGCGAGAAGGTCGAGCACTTCGAGACGTTACGGCTGACCAGCACCGGCGATCTGCTGGACGTGGACGTGACGCTGTGGCCGACCCGGGACACGCGCGGCACCGTCGTCGGGGCGTGCGCGATCGTGCGGGACATCAGCGACCGCAAGCGCGCGGAGGCCGAACTGACCGCGCTGTACGAGCAGCAGCGGCACATCGCGCTGACCCTCCAGCGCAGTCTGATGGGCACGCCGCCCGCCCTGCCGGGCCTGGCCACCGCCAGCCGCTACCGGCCGGCCACGCAGGGCGCCGGGGTGGGCGGCGACTGGTTCGACCTGATACCGCTGGGCGCCGACCGGGTGGGCGTGCTGATCGGCGATGTGATGGGCCGCGGCCTCGAAGCCGCGGCCGTCATGGGCCAGTTGCGGTCGGCGGCGCACGCGCTGGCGAAGACCGGGATGCAGCCGCGTCAGCTCATGCGGGCGCTGGACCGCTGCGTCGCCGATCTCGACGTCCCCGATCAACTCGTCACCTGCTGCTATCTGGTGATCGCGCCGGACACCGGCACCGTCACGGTCTGTTCGGCGGGCCATCTGCCGGTGCTGATCGCCGGGACCGGCGGCGTCAGCGCCCTGCCGTGCCCGGTGAACGCGCCCCTCGGGGTGGGCGACGTGCTGTACGAGGAGTCCAGTTCGGAGATAGCGCCGGGCGCCACGCTGGTGCTCTACACGGACGGTCTGGTGGAGACGCCGGGCAGCGACATCGAGTTCCGGATCGACGAACTCTCCCTCCTTCTGGACGAGTTCTTCTCCGGGACGCCGTCCCTGGAGGACGCGGCGGACCATGTGCTGGCCGGTCTGCTGCCGGACCCCGAGAGCCACAACGACGACGTCACGCTGCTGTTCGCGCAGCTCCCGGCGCCTCCGCTGGCCGCCGTCAGCACCGCGCTGCCGGCCGTCCCGGCTTCGGTGCGGGAAGGGCGGGCCTTTCTGCACAAGGCGCTCGACTCGTGGACCTGCGCCGGCATCGCCGGTGACGCGCTCCTGCTGCTGTCGGAGACGCTGACCAACGCCGTCCAGCACGCCGAGGGCCCGCTCGGGCTGCATGTGCACCGCACGGCCACCGATCTCACCGTCGAAGTCAGCGACCGCAGCCCGCAGTTGCCCCAGCCGCGCCTGGCCGGCCAGGACGAGGAGTCCGGCCGGGGTCTGATCCTGGTCCGTGCCCTCGCCGCCGGGTGGGGGGTCCGGCCGACGGACGAGGGCAAGACGACCTGGTTCACGCTGCGGCTGTAGAGCGCCCGCCCCGCCGTTGCCACGTCGCTACGCCGAGGCGGTGAGCCCCCGGGGCGAGCCGCCGCCGGCCAGGTCGAAGGCGTCCAGATGCGCCTGGACGTACGGCACGGCCACCTTCGCCACCTCCACCGCGCCGTCCACGAACGCGGGCTGCACATTGACCTCGAAGACCACCCCGCCGTTCTCGGGCGCGAGGTCCACGCCCGCGAAGGGCAGTCCGACCGACGCGGTGGCGGCGACGGCCAGTTCGGCGAGGCGGGGCGGCAGGTCGGCGGGGTCGATGTGGACGGGGGTGGCGCCCCGGCAGGTGTTGCACGGGGTGTCGGGCTCGGGCTGGAGGTGCTCGCGGGCGTGCACGACCTGCTCGCCGAGCACGAACACCCGGAACTGGTGGCGCAGTCCGTCGGGGGTGACGTTTCCCGCGTCGCGCGACAGCATCCAGTCGGTGCCGTGCCCGGCGTAGTAGGCGGTGGCCTCCGCGAGCTGCCCGGGGGTGGTGACATGGAAGGTGTCGTCGCCGCCGGTGCCGACGACGGGCCGCGCCCAGGTGTCGCCGCCGAGCCGCTCGAACGCCTCGGCGGCCTCCGCCAGGGCGGGGTCCGACAGGACGACGGTCTCCATCTGGGCGACGCCGTCGCGCTCGAAGCGGGCCACGGTGAGGTTCTTCTCCGTCGCCGTCCGCCATGCCTCCGGACCGGCGGCGAGGGTCACCACGTCGTGGCTCTCCAGGAGTTCCTGGAAGGCGGCGAGATCCCGCCTGCGGTGCGGCGGGATCTCGTAGAGCAGGACGACGTCGGGGACGAAGTCCAGCCGCTCCTCGGGGACTTGGAGGCGTAAGCGGCCGCCGTCCGGGGCGCAGCGGCCGGAGCCGCCGGTCGCGAAGTGCCGGGAGTCGACCCGGACGGGCGGGGCTCCGGTGAGCAGTTCCACGGCCTCGGCGAGGTACTCCCGGCACCCCTCGGGCGAGCTGGGATCGGCGATCAGGGCGATGTTCGGTCGGGACACAGCGGCCTCCAGTGGCTGTCGACGCACGCTCGTGCCGCGGGCCGGCCGGCACGTGGTCCGAGCGGGATCACGGATGGTGCCTGTCGCGCGGGGGGCCTCGCGTCCGTCCCCGCACCGGCGGCCGCGGGGATACGCGGCCCGTCCCGGGTCCGCGGGACGGCTGCCGGGCCGGGGACGGCCGGTGGCCCTAAGGGGCCCCGCGGGTTACGCGTCGCGGGGCGGCCACTGTAGGCACCGGGCGGCGCGGACCGACAGGGCGCATGCCCGGCCGCCCTCTGCCCCGTGCCCTGCGCCGTCCGCACCCGCCCGTGCGCCCTCGCCGGGAGGCCGTGACCTGCTGTCTCAGCCGTCCCAGGACCAGTCGGCGACCTCGGGGAGATCGGTGCCGTGGGCCCGGATCCAGTCGTGGTGGCGCAGTCGCGCGTCCTCCATCCGCTGCCGTACGGCGGCGGCGCGCACGGCGAGGCCGGGCACCCGGTCGATGACGTCCATGACGAGCCGGTAGCGGTCGAGGTCGTTGCGGACGACCATGTCGAACGGCGTGGTCGTGGTGCCGATCTCCTTGTAGCCGCGCACATGCAGATTGCGGTGACCGGTGCGGCGGTAGGCGAGACGGTGGATGAGCCACGGGTAGCCGTGGTAGGCGAAGATGACGGGCCGGTCGGTGGTGAACAGGCCGTCGTACTCGAAGTCGCTCATGCCGTGCGGGTGTTCCTCGGCGGGCAGCAGCCGGGCGATGTCGACGACGTTGACGACCCGGACGGTGACCTCGGGCAGGTTGCGGCGCAGCAACTGGGCTGCGGCCAGCACCTCCTGGGTGGGGACGTCACCGGCGCAGGCGAGGACGACGTCGGGTTCGCGGCTGCCGTTCTCGGTGCCGGCCCAGTCCCAGACTCCGGCGCCGCGCGCGCAGTGCGCCCGGGCCTGGTCCATGGACAGCCAGTCGAAACAGGGCTGTTTTCCGGCGACGATCACATTGACGTAGTCGCGGCTGCGCAGGGCGTGATCGGCCACGGACAGCAGGGTGTTGGCGTCCGGCGGCAGATAGACCCGCACGGCCTCGGGGCTCTTGTTGAGGATGTGGTCGACGAAGCCGGGGTCCTGGTGCGAGAAGCCGTTGTGGTCCTGGCGCCAGACGTGCGAGGTGAGCAGGTAGTTGAGGGAGGCGATGGGGGCGCGCCAGGGCAAACGCCGTGACACGCGCAGCCACTTGATGTGCTGGTTGACCATCGAGTCGACGATGTGTGCGAACGCCTCGTAGCAGGAGAACAGTCCGTGCCGGCCGGTCAGCAGATAGCCCTCCAGCCAGCCCTGGCAGGTGTGTTCGGAGAGGATCTCCATCACCCGGCCGTGCCGGTCGAGGTGTTCGTCGACCTGGAGGGTCTGGGCCTGCCATGCCTTGCCGCTGGCGCCGTAGACGGCCTGGAGCCGGTTGGAGGCGGTCTCGTCGGGTCCGACGAGGCGGAAGTCGCGGCGCTCGGCGGTGGACCGCATGACGTCCTCCAGCAACTCGCCCAGCACCTTGGTGGGTTCGTGCAGGGTGGCGCCGGGCTTGTCGACGGGGACGGCGTAGGTGTCCAGGTCGGGCAGCGGGAGTTCACGCAGGAGCAGTCCGCCGTTGGCGTGCGGGGTGGATCCCAGACGGCGGTCGCCGTCGGGGATCCAGGCCAGGACGTCGAGCCGGGGGCGGCCCTGTTCGTCGAAGAGTTCCTCGGGCCGGTAGGAGCGCAGCCACGCCTCCAACTGGCGCAGATGGTCGGGGTTGTCGCGGACGGCGGACAGCGGCACCTGGTGGGCGCGCCAGGTGCCCTCCACCGGCAGCCGGTCGACGTGCGCGGGCCCGGTCCAGCCCTTCGGGGTGCGCAGCACGATCACCGGCCAGCGGGGGCGCTCACCGGCGCCGTCCTCGCGGGCGGCGCGCTGGAGGGCGGTGATGCGGTCCAGGGCGGTGTCCATGGCCTGGGCCATCGCGCGGTGGACGGCGTTCGGCTCGTCGCCGGTGACATGGATGGGGTCGTGGCCGTAGCCGCGCAGCAGCTCGTCGAGTTCGGGCTCGGGGATGCGGGCCAGCACCGTCGGGTTGGCGATCTTGTAGCCGTTGAGGTGCAGGATGGGCAGGACGGCGCCGTCGTGGACCGGGTCGAGGAACTTGTTGGAGTGCCAGGAGGCGGCCAGCGGGCCGGTCTCGGCCTCGCCGTCGCCGATCACACAGGCGACCAGCAGGTCCGGGTTGTCGAGGGCGGCGCCGTAGGCGTGGGAGAGCGCGTAGCCGAGTTCGCCGCCCTCGTGGATCGAGCCGGGCGTCTCGGGGGCGACGTGGCTGGGGATGCCGCCGGGGAAGGAGAACTGCCTGAACAGCCTGGCCATGCCGGCCGCGTCCCGGGTGACGTCCGGGTAGGTCTCGGTGTACGACCCCTCCAGCCAGGAGTTGGCGACCACCGCAGGACCGCCGTGGCCGGGGCCCCAGACGCACAGGGCGTTCAGGTCGCGGGTGCGGACGACCCGGTTGAGGTGGGTGTACACAAGGTTGAGGCCGGGCGAGGTCCCCCAGTGGCCGAGCAGCCTCGGCTTGATGTGCTCCGGACGCAGGGGCTCGGTGAGCAGCGGGTTGGACATCAGGTAGATCTGGCCGACGGCCAGGTAGTTGGCGGCGCGCCAGTGCGCGTTCAGGGTCCGCAGTTCGTCGTCCGTGAGCGGGGCGGCGGAGGTCTGCGGGGGTTCGACGGGCATCTCGGTTCCCTTCCGGGTCGGGGGCGCTCGGAGGTGCGTGCCGGTCCGTATCTCCCACCCTGCCCCGCGATCGGGTACCCCGACAGTGCCGAACGGCCCATCCGGCGCATTCCCGCCGCTCTCAGGAGGGGCGGCCCGCGTCGAGGTCCGCGAGGTGGGCGATGTTGCGCCGGTCCTCGGCGTCCGGGCTCACGTCGGCGCCGAACCAGGCGTCCAGGATCTCCTTGAGCAGCGGCTCCGAGGTCAGCCGGAGGCTCAGGGCGAGCACATTGGCGTCGTTCCAGCGGCGCGCGCCGTCCGCCGTGTACGCGTCGGTGCACAGGGCCGCCCGGACGCCGGGCACCTTGTTCGCGGCGATCGACGCGCCGGTCCCGGTCCAGCAGCAGACCACGGCCTGCCCGGACGTCCCGTCGGCCACGTCCCGCGCCGCCGCCTCCGAGCACACCGCCCACTGCGCGTCGGTACCGGGCCGCAGCGCGCCGTAGACCAGCACGTCGTGCCCGCGCCCCCGCAGCTCCGAGACCAGCGCGCGGGCGACGGGTTCGTCCATGTCCGAGGAAACGGAGATCCGCATACCGGCGAGCCTACTGACCGGGGGCGGGGAGTGTCGCCTGCGGGGACACGCTGGTCAGTAGCTCCGGCTATCCGGTCAGTAGCTCCAGCTATAGAGCCCGCCGCCGGTGTCCACCGCGGCGACCGCGAGCCGGGCGACTCCGCGCAGGACGGCGAGGAGATCGTCGTCGGTCATGTCGTCCCCGTCCTGGGAGCGGAGCCGCGCGGTCCAGCGGTCCGCCAGCTCTTCGAGTGCGGCGGGGCTCGCGGCGGCCAGCGCCCGGGTGAGCCGCGGCGGCACGGCGAACACCTCGACGCCGTCGTTCAGGGGGGCGGTGACGTACTCCGGCAGCGGCTGCCGATGGAGCCGTTCGATCGGCGGAAGCTCCGCCGAGGGCTCCTCGAAGTACACGTCCCACTCGGTGATGGCGCTGTCCGGCTCGACGAAACGGCAGGCCACCGAGTCGAAGGCCCGCCCGGGTCCCCCGAGACGCGTCAAGGCGGCGGTCTCGTCGTCGGGGGCGAGGAAGAACACGATGTCGTGGGCCATCCGAACATGATGGTGCAACCGCAGCGCTTCAGACGGGCGAGAACCCCGCGCCGCCCGGTGTTCCGACCGGGTTCCCCTCCGGGATCAGCCCGGAGTCCAGGACGGTCCGGGCGAGCGGCGTGAGCAGCTCGGCCAGCCGTGCCGTGCCCTCGGGGCCCAAGGCGGCCCACGGTCCGGCCGCCGCCGCGTCCGTCGCCGCCTCGATCCGTTCGCGGAGTTCCGCGCCCGCGCCGGTGAGCCGTCCGTCCGCGCCGACCAGCCCGCGCTCGCGCAGGGCCGTCTTCTCCCTCTCCCAGCGCTCGGCGTCCCATTGCCGGGTCCGCCGCTGGAACTCCTCGTCGCACTCGCCCGCCGCGCACTTCAGCAGCATCGCGGCGACCGGGCCGAGGCCGTGGCCGACGAGGACGGCGATGTGCCCGTCACCGCGGTGCTCGCGCAGGGTCGTGAGCGCCTGCCAGAGGGCGACGTGCGGCCGTGCGGGGCGGGCGAGGGCCTGGTTCGCGCCGCCGAGGACCCGTCCGGCCGTGTCGGCCGCCTGCGCCGCCGTCCACGCCAGGTCGGCGGCCTCGGCCGTCTCGTCGGAGGCGACGACCTGAGGGCCGTAGAGGGCGGTCATCGCCGCGTCCACGCCCCGCGCGCGGGCCGCGAGCACCTCCGCCGGGTCCGCGTGGCCCCAGGCGTCCGGCAGCGCGCGGGCCACCCGGTCGGGGTGGAAGACGTAGAAGGAGCTGGTGACGACGGCGGCCGGGGCGGGTCCCAACGGGGCCGCGCGCAGCGCGAAGTAGCCCATCCAGTAGCCGCGCAGCCCGAGCCCGTCGGCGACTTGGCGCACCTCGGGGGTGAAGTACACCAGGTCGTGGACCGGTTCGAACCGCTCCCACATCGCCCGCGCGACGCTCTCCCCCACGGCGTTCCCCTCTCGGATCGTCGGTGCCGGACCGTACCGGGCGGCAGGATCCATCATGACAGCGGTCATACACTTCGCATTGTGATCCAGGCCACGAAAAAACGATGTCGTTTCGATAGCGGAGTGGGGGTAGCCTGAGCCTCATATGAACGAAACCGTTTCGTTCAGGAGCGTGGAGAACGACTGACATGGTCTCCGTACTCATCGTCAACACCCAGTCCCTGCAGCGCCTCGGCCTGCGCATGCTCCTGGGCGCCGAACCCGGGCTCACCGTGGCCGGCGAGACCGCGAGCGGCGCCGAGGCGGTCCGCCTGGCCCGCACCCTGCGGCCGGACGTCGTCCTGATCGACGCCCACGCGTCCGGGACCGACGGCCTCGACACCGTCCGGCGCATCGCGCACCCCGCGCATCCGACGCCCGCCCCGCACCCCCGGATCCTCGTCCTCGCCCCGCCCGGCCACGAGCGTCACGCCTACGCCGCCCTGCGCGCCGGAGCCACTGGGTTCCTGTCCGAGGACGCCACCCCGGACGAACTCACCGCGGCCGTACGGGACATGGCCGCCGGTGAGGCCGTGATCACCCCGGCGCTCACCCAGGCCCTCATCGACGCCGTCCGCCGCCAGGACACCGTCCGGACCGCCGGCCGGGACGTCGACCTCGACACCCTCACCGGACGCGAGCGGGATGTGCTCGTCGCCGTGGCGTCCGGCTGGTCCAACGCCGAGATCGCCTCCCGGCTGTCGATCGCCCCCACCACCGTGAAGTCCCACGTCAGCCACATCCTCACCAAGATCGGCGCCCGCGCCCGGGTGCAGGCGGTGGCCTTCGCCTACGAGTCCGGGCTGGTGCACCCGGCCGCCTGACCCACCGCCTCCCGAGAACAGCGGCAACCACGGCCCCGCTCGCCCTTCGGCGGCGGGGCCGCCCCCGTTCCCCAACCGCCTCTCCGTGCACAGGCGTTGACCCGCAACCGGACCGCCAGCAGAATGAGCCGACTCGTTTGAGAGCGCTCTCAAACGAGTCGGCTCCCGCCGCTCCCGCATCCGCATTCCCCTAGGAGACCCATGACCGGCAGCCAAGGCCCGGCCATCAGCCGTCGCGCGCTCATCGGGACCGGCCTCGGCGCCGGTGTCGCCGTCCTCGCCGCGGCCAACGCCGTCCCGGCCCACGCGGCCCGCTCCGACGCCCGGCACCCCGCGCACCCCGCGCCCGCCGCCCCCGCGCCGCACCGCGCGGCCGCCTTCCTCGCCGCCGCCATGGACGCCTACCCGGACCACGGCCCGCTCCGGCTCGCCCAGAGCTACACCGACCAGGCGGGCCTGTTCAGCACGGCGTTCACCTACGACAACGCCCTCACGATCCTCGCCCTGCTCGCGACCCGCACCGAGCGCGGCCGGGCCAGGGCGATCGCCCTCGGCGACGCGCTGCTCTTCGCCCAGGCGCACGACCCGGCGCACGACGACGGCCGGCTGCGCCAGGCGTACAACGTCGGGCCGTACACCTTCTACGACGGCACACCGCAGCCGGACGGCTTCGTGCGGGCCGACGGCACCGCCAACGTCGGAACCCAGTTCGGCTTCACGGGCACCGCGGTGGGCGACATGGCCTGGGCCGGGCTCGCGCTCACCGCCCTCGCCCGCCGTACCGGCGCACGCCGCTTCCGTACCGGTGCCGTACGGATCGGCGAGTGGATCGACCGGACGGGACGCACCGACGAACCGCTCGGCGGCTACAAGTTCGGGGTCGACGGGGCGAACCGCCCGCTGCCCTTCACCTCGACCGAGCACAACACCGATCTGGTCGGCCTGTTCGGGCAGTTGGCGCGGCTCACCGGCGCGCGGGTGTGGCGGGAGCGGCAGGCGCGGGCCGAGGCGTTCGTCAAGAAGATGTGGGAACCGGCCGGCGGCTTCTTCTACACCGGCACCGACGACGGGGTGACGATCAACAGGTCGCCGATCCCCGAGGACACCCAGACCTGGACCCACCTCGCGCTCCGATCCCGGACCCACGCCCGGTCGTTGGACTGGGCGGCGGCCGAACTCGCCGTCCTGGACCGGGCCGACCGCCCCAACAGCACGGTGCCCGCGGGGCAGTCGTACGAGGGTGTCACCTTCAGCTCGGCGAGTCTGGTGGCGGACGAGGACCGCCCGATCGCCGACGGCCAGCCCAGGCCGGACCGCAACGGCGTCTGGTTCGAGGGCACGGCGCATCTGGCGCTCGCCCTGCGCGTCCGGCGGGCGCCGGGCGACGAGGCGCGTGCCCGGCGGCTGCTGGCCTCGGCCGAGCGCGCGCAGGACCGGCTCGGCGGGGCGCAGACGTTCGGCGGCCGGGCCGTGGGCGAGCGGTCCGGGATCGTGTCGGCGAGCAGTCCGATCGACACCGGTTTCGGGTTCGGCTACTACCCGTACCGGCACACCGGCGCCACCGCCTGGTACCTGCTGGCGGAGACCCGCAGCAACCCGCTGTAGGCCACCGCGCCGGGACGACTCCCCCGTCCCGGCAGGCACCCTCAATCCCATTACAAACCACTAAGGTTAGGCTAAGCTAAGAAGGACACCAGGAGGGGCTGGGCACACCGGCGCGCCGCACGGGGAGGAGGGCGTCCATGGGTTTTCCGGCCATCGAGTCGTATCCCATGCCGGACCGTTCCTCCCTTCCCGCGCCGCATGTCGCCTGGACCATCGCCCCTGAGCGCACCGCGCTGCTGATCCACGGCATGCAGAACCAGTTCATCGACGCGTTCCCGGCGGGGAGTTCACCCGTGCGGGAACTCGTCGAGAACGTCGCGGCGCTGCGCGGGCTCGCCGGGGCGCTGGGGATGCCGGTCGTCTTCAGCGCGGAGCCGGTCGAACTGCGCAACGGCTCCCTGAAGCACCGCGCCGAGACGTCCGAGGGCCCCGAACCGGAGCCGGACGCCACGGCGGTCATCGAGCGGCTCGCCCCGCGCCCCGGCGAGCATCTGCTGCGCAATGTGCGCCCCAACGCCTTCCTGCGCAGCCATCTCGGCCGGCTGCTGCGCTCGCAGGGCCGCGACCAGCTCATCGTCTGCGGGCTGTACGCGCACCTCGGCGTCCTGCTCACCGCCGCGGACGCCGCCATGAACGACATCCAGCCCTTCGTGGTCGCGGACGCCGTGGCCGACTTCTCCGCCGAGGAGCACACCATGGCTCTGCGGTGGGTGGCGCGCAGCGGTGTGGTCCGTACGACGGACGGGCTGCTGCGTGAACTGCTCCTGCACCGGGAGCGGCGCAACACCGGTTCGAACGGACGAGCCTGAGCGGACGGAGTGGGACACGTGGGACACGCGGGCGGCGTGATCGTCGTCAAGTTCGGCGGCAACGCCATGGTGGACGAGGCCCTTCAGCGGACGTTCGCCGAGGACGTCGTCGCCCTGCGACGGGCCGGACTGCTCCCGGTCGTGGTGCACGGCGGCGGACCGCAGATCAGCGCGATGCTCGACCGCCTCGGCCTGGAGACCCGGTTCACGGCGGGGCTGCGGGTGACCACCCCGGAGACCATGGAGGTGGTGCGCATGGTGCTCACCGGCCGGGTGCAGCGCGAACTGGTCGGTTCCATCAACGCCCACGGCCCGTTCGCCGTCGGGATGACCGGCGAGGACGCGCACACCATGACCGCGGTCCGGCGGCCGGCCTGGGTGGACGGCCGGCAGGTCGACATCGGGCTCGTCGGCGAGGTCGTCGACGTGAACGCGGACACCGTGCGCGCGCTCCTCGACCAGGGCCGCATCCCAGTGGTCTCCCCCGTGGCGCGCGGCACCGACGGGGAGGTCTACAACGTCAACGCCGATCTCGCCGCGTCCGCGCTGGCCTCCGCCCTGGACGCCGAACGCCTCGTGATGCTCACCGACGTGGCGGGTCTGTACGCCGACTGGCCGCACAGCGCCGAGGTGATCAAGCGGCTGACGGCGGCTCAACTGGAGGAACTGCTCCCGGGGTTGGCCGGCGGAATGCTGCCCAAGATGGAGGGATGCCTGCGGGCCGTCCGCTCCGGGGTGCGCCGGGCGCAGGTGCTGGACGGCCGGGTACCGCACGCGGTGCTCGACGGGGTCCTCGGCGACACCTCACCGGGGACGACGGTGGTCCCCGGCGCGGCGGTGCCGGCGGTCGGCGCGGACGTCCACTGAGCGCTACGGCACTGCCGTCGCACGGCGCAACAGCCTTACCGTGTCACGGACTTACGGTCCCGGTGTCACAACACCCGGGCGAGCACGCGGGCGTTGCGGCGCGGGTCGAGGGACGCCGTCCAGGCGGCCGGGGCCGTGCCGGGGGCGGCGGGGCCGAAGCCGTGGCGCAGGAAGAGTCCGCCCCCGCCGACGGTCGCCGTGAACAGCGCGCCCACCGACCGGGCACGGGCCCTCGCCACGGCGGCGCGCAGCAGTCGGGTGCCGATGCCGTGGCCCTGCCGGTGGGGCGCGACGCAGAAGTTGTACAGCACGCCCGACGGCAGGTGGCCGCCCGCCGGTTCGGGCGCGTGGACCCGCAGGGCGAGGCAGCCGTCGAGGGTGCCGTCGGGCGCCTCGGTGACGACGAAGTCCGCCGCCCGGGAGGCGTACAGGGCGACCGGACGTTCGCGGAGCGCGCCGGTGCGGGCGAACGGGCGGGACAGCGCGGCGAGTTCCTCGGCGTCCTCCGGGCGGGCGAGCCGTACGGCGGACCGGGCCGGGAGCAGGGCAGTGGGTGGCGTCGCGATGGACAAGGCGGGGTGTTCCTTCCGTGCCCCGGGCGGGCGGTGGGGTGGGGGCGCGGCCGGCATCGAGGCACCACGGGGCATCCAGGCACCACGAGGCACCACGGGGCATACAGGGCACCACGGGGCTTCCGGGCCCCGGCGCACCGGAGCGCCGGGGCACCGCGAGAGGTGCCCCGGGGCAGGTGACAGGCGCCCTGGGCCTGTCGGCCTAGGACCTGTCGTCAAATTCCCGTCGTCGCCCGGAGGGCGGCCCTGCGGCGTCAGGTGCGTGCTCTCGGCGTGCCGGGCCCTGACCCTCGTACTGGACGTACTTGGGTCAGGGTCCGGTGCGGCGAGAGTGCGTGCATGGCGTCGCAGGGCAGGCGGGAATTTGACGACAGGGCCTAGCGGGCGGTGGTCCCGATGCCGTCCGTCAGCGGCTCGACGGGCTTGAGGCCGCGGGCGAGTATCGAGTCCAGGATCTCGCCGACCCGGATCGCCGTGTTGGACAGCAGGGAGGACGTGATGCCGTGGGTGTGCTCGGTGCCGCCCTGGAGGTAGACGCCGCAGTGCAGTTCGGGGCTCGCCGCCACGCGGTAGTCCCGCTCGACGCGGACCCGGCCTTCGTCGTCGCGGTGGCACAGTCCGGCGACCTCGCCCAGCAGCGCGAGGCCGTCGGCGGGCCGGTACCCGGTGCCGAACACGACGACGTCGGCCTCCAGGACGGTGTCCTCGCCGGTGACCAGCGAGCGCACGGTGGCCAGGACCCCCTCGGGCGTCTCGACGACCCCGGTCAGCCGGGACACGTTGTGGAAGCGCAGCCGCTCGGTGCCCTGGACCTTCTCCTGGTACACCCGCCGGTACAGGTCCTCGATGAGGTCGATGTCCACCACGGAGTAGTTGGTGTTGCCGTGATAGTCCATCAGTTTCCGCTTGATGTCCTCGGGCGCGGAGAAGTACTCGTCCACCGCCTCGGGGTCGAAGATGCGGTTGGCGAAGTTGCTGTCGTCCGCGGGGCTGTAGCCGTAGCGGGAGAAGACGGCGTGGACCTCGGCGCGCGGGAAACGGCGGTGCAGATAGGCGACGTTCTCGGCGGCGCTCTGGCCGGCGCCGACCACGATGAACCGGGTGGGGTCGGTGCCCTCCACGGCGTCGACCTTGCCGAGCAGGTCGGAGTTGTGCCAGATGCGGTCGGTGCGCTCGACACCGTCGGGCATGCGCGGCCGCAGGCCGGTGCCGATGACGAGGTTGCGGGCGCGGTGCACGACGAGGCCCTCGCCGGCCCGGACGGTGACGTCCAGGTACTCCACCACGCCGTCGCGGACGACGGGTTCGACGCCGATGACCTCATGGCCGTAGGAGACCAGGTCGTCGACCTTCGCGGCGGCCCACTCGAAGTAGTCGTGGAACTCCATCCGCAGCGGGAAGAAGTTCTTGTGGTTGACGAAGTCGATCAGCCGCCCCTTGCTCTGGAGATAGCTCAGGAAGCTGTACTCGCTGGTGGGGTTGCGCAGGGTCACCAGGTCCTTGAGGAAGGACACCTGCATCGTGGCGTCGTCGATGAGCATGCCCCGGTGCCAGCCGAACTCCGGCTGCTGCTCGAAGAAGTGGGCGGTGACGGCCTCCTGCCTGCCTACGCGTGCGTTGTGCTCGGTGAGAGCGATCGCCATGGCCACATTGGACGGCCCGAAGCCGATGCCGATGAGGTCGTGTATCAGTGGTGCGTCGCCAGGAAGAACCTGAGACATGTCACTCCCATTCGTGCGGGGGCAGCCGTGATCGGGCGCGGGAAGGTAGCGGGAGGAGGGCACGCTTCCGCGAGACCCACATAACTTAGGGAAGCCTAAGCTTATCTTGTGAAGCTGTCGACCGGGCAAAACGGACACCCTGTCGTTCTCCGCATTTCTGACACCGCCTCAGACCGCGTTCACGTGCCCGGGATTGCCTCGTTAGGTAAGCCTTGCTTTACTTGCACCGTCCTATTCCTGCCCTGAGGAGGAGCCCCCATGCGGGTCGTCATGTTCGGTTATCAGACCTGGGGCCACCGCACCCTCCAGGCCCTGCTGGAATCCGAGCACGACGTGGTCATGGTCGTGACGCACCCCAAGAGCGAGCACGTCTACGAGCGGATCTGGAGCGACTCGGTCGCCGACCTCGCGGAGGAACACGGCATCCCCGTCCTGCTGCGCAACCGCCCCGACGACGAGGAGCTGTTCGAGCGCCTCAAGGACGCCGACCCGGACATCATCGTCGCCAACAACTGGCGCACCTGGATCCCCCCGCGCATCTACGGCCTCCCCCGGCACGGCACCCTCAACGTCCACGACTCGCTGCTCCCCAAGTACGCCGGCTTCTCGCCGCTGATCTGGGCGCTCATCAACGGCGAGTCCGAAGTCGGCGTCACCGCCCACCTGATGGACGAGGAACTGGACGCCGGCGACATCGTCCTCCAGCAGGCCGTGGCGGTCGGGCCGACGGACACCGCGACCGACCTGTTCCACAAGACGGTCGACCTCATCGCCCCGGTCACCACCGGCGCGCTCGCCCAGATCGCCTCCGGGCGCACCGAGTTCACCCAGCAGGACCGCTCCCAGGCCAGCTTCTTCCACAAGCGGGCCCTGGAGGACAGCCGGATCGACTGGACCTGGCCCGCCGCGGACCTGGAGCGCCTCGTGCGCGCCCAGTCCGCCCCGTACCCGAGCGCGTTCACCTTCCACCGGGGCAAGCGCCTGGAGATCCTGGGCGCCGTGGTCTCGGAGGGCCGTTACGGCGGCACGCCCGGCCGGATCTTCTACCGCGAGGGCGACGGCGTGGTCGTCGTCGCGGGCGCCGACGCGCGCACCGGCCGCAACCACGGGCTGGCCATCACGCGCGTACGGACCGAGGACGGCGTGGAGCTGGGCGCGGCCGAGTACTTCACCACCATGGGCGGCTACCTCACGGCCCGCCCCTGAGACCGTCCCACCCCAGAACGCGCCGGCCCCGTTACGGTCACGGGGTCGGCCGACCAGCCGCCGCGCGGATCACCCGGTCCGCGCGGCGGCGCCTTTCCCGCACTTTCCCGCGCCTTTCCCGCACCTTTTCCACACCGTATTCGCGCCGTTCTCGCGCCTCCGGGGGCTCTGGAGGTCAAGGTCACAAGCGCGAAGAGGGCAAGGTCACAGTGTGCCCACTGCTGCACCTTTGGCTCTCTGTCCTAGCATCCGAGCATGACGGTCCTGCCTGACGACGGGCTCGAGCTGGCCGGCGAGTTCCCCGACACCACCCACGAGCAGTGGCAGCGCCTGGTAGCAGGCGTACTACGCAAAACGGGCAAGGACGTCGAGGGCGCCGAAGCCGAGGAAGCCCTGTCCACCACGCTGGAGGACGGGTTGCGCACCCGCCCTCTGTACACCGCGCGCGACACCGCGCCCGATCCCGGCTTCCCGGGCTTCGCCCCCTTCGTACGGGGCAGCCGCGCCGAGGGGAACACGGCGGGCGGCTGGGACGTACGGCAGCGCCACACGACGGCGGACGGCGAGGCGGTCCTCGCCGATCTGGAGAACGGCGTCACCTCCCTGTGGCTGACAGTCGGCGACGCGGGCCTCCCCGTGTCGTCGCTCGCCCCGGTCCTCGACGGCGTCTTCCTCGACCTGGCGCCCGTCGTCCTCGACGCGGGCGACGCCACCGAGCCCGCCGCGCGCGAGCTGCTGCGGCTGTACGGGGAGCGGGGTGTCGCCAAGGACGCGGCGCGCGGCAACCTCGGCGCCGACCCCCTCGGCCACGAGGCCCGCACCGGCCGCGCGGGCGACTTCGCCGCCGCGACCACGCTCGCCCGGCTGTGCGCCGAGGAGTACCCGGGGCTGCGGGCCCTGACCGTGGACGCGCTGCCGTACCACGAGGCCGGCGGCTCCGCCGCGCAGGAGCTGGGCGCGTCCCTCGCCACCGGTGCGGCCTATCTGCGGGCGCTGACCGAGGCCGGGCTGAGCGTCGAGAGGGCCTTCGCCCAGCTCGAGTTCCGGTACGCGGCCACCGCCGACCAGTTCCTGACCGTCGCCAAGCTGCGGGCCGCCCGCCGGCTGTGGGCCCGGGTCGCCGAGGCGTCCGGGGCGCCCGCCGCCGGTGCCCAGCTCCAGCACGTGGTGACCTCGCCGGTGATGATGACCCGCCGCGACCCGTGGGTGAACATGCTGCGCACCACGATCGCCACCCTGGCGGCCGGGGTGGGCGGCGCCGACGCCGTGACCGTGCTCCCCTTCGACCACGAACTGGGCCTGCCCGACGCGTTCGCGCGCCGGATCGCCCGCAACACCTCGACGATCCTGGTCGAGGAGTCCCATCTGGCCCGGGTCGTCGACCCGGCGGGCGGCTCCTGGTACGTCGAGCGGCTCACCGACGAACTGGCCCACGCGGGCTGGGAGTTCTTCCGCCGTATCGAGCGACTCGGCGGCCAGGCCGCCGCGTTGCGCTCCGGCGACCTCGGCCGGGACCTGGCCGACACCTGGGCGGCACGCTCCGCCCGGCTCGCCAAGCGGCGCGAACCCGTCACCGGTGTCAGCGAGTTCCCGTTCCTCGGCGAGAAGCCCGTGGTGCGCGCGCCCGCGCCCGAGCAGCCGTCCGGCGGTCTGCCGCGGGTGCGGCGCGACGAGGCGTACGAGGCGCTGCGCGCCCGTTCCGACGCCCATCTGGCCGCGACCGGGTCCCGCCCGCGCGTCTACCTGGCCGCGCTCGGCCCGGCCGCCGCGCACACCGCCCGGCTGACCTTCGCCGCCAACCTCTTCCAGGCGGGCGGCATCGAACCCGTCACCGAGGGCACCTTCGAGGAGAGCGGCGCCACCGAGGCCGTCCTGTGCTCCAGCGACGCCGTGTACGAGGAGGAGGCGGCCGCCGTCGCCGCCCGGCTCAAGGCCGCCGGTGCCCGCCAGGTCCTCCTGGCCGGCCGCCCTGGTGCGTACGCCGATGTCGACGCCTACGTCTTCGCGGGCTGTGACGCCGTCGCCGTCCTGACCGCCGCCCTCGACCGTATGGGAGTGTCGCGATGACCACCCCTTCCATCCCCGACTTCGCCGGGATCGAACTGGGAACCCCCACCGCCGCCGGCGGCGCCGACGAGTGGCGTACGGCCGTCAAGCGGGCGGCGGGCGGCGACGACCTGCTGTGGGAGACGCCCGAGGGCATCGGCGTCAAGCCGCTCTACACCGGGCAGGACCTGGAGGGCCTGGACTTCCTGGGCACCTACCCGGGCGCCACCCCGTATCTGCGCGGCCCGTACCCGACGATGTACGTCAACCAGCCGTGGACGATCCGCCAGTACGCGGGGTTCTCCACCGCCGAGGAGTCCAACGCCTTCTACCGCCGCAACCTCGCGGCCGGCCAGAAGGGCCTGTCGGTCGCCTTCGACCTGCCCACGCACCGCGGCTACGACAGCGACCACCCGCGGGTGACCGGTGACGTGGGCATGGCGGGCGTGGCGATCGACTCGATCTACGACATGCGTCAGCTCTTCGACGGCATCCCGCTGGACAAGATGACCGTGTCGATGACGATGAACGGCGCCGTGCTGCCGGTGCTGGCGCTGTACATCGTGGCCGCCGAGGAACAGGGCGTACCGCCCGAGAAGCTGGCCGGGACCATCCAGAACGACATCCTCAAGGAGTTCATGGTCCGCAACACCTACATCTATCCGCCGAAGCCGTCGATGCGGATCATCTCCGACATCTTCGCCTACACCTCGCAGCGGATGCCGCGCTACAACTCCATCTCCATCTCCGGCTATCACATCCAGGAGGCGGGTGCGACGGCCGACCTGGAGCTGGCGTACACCCTCGCCGACGGCGTGGAGTACATCCGCGCGGGCCGTGAAGCGGGCCTGGACGTCGACGCGTTCGCGCCGCGGCTGTCGTTCTTCTGGGCGATCGGCATGAACTTCTTCATGGAGGTCGCCAAGCTGCGCGCGGCGCGCCTGCTGTGGGCGAAGCTGGTGAAGCAGTTCGACCCGAAGAACTCCAAGTCGCTGTCCCTGCGCACCCATTCGCAGACCTCGGGCTGGTCGCTGACCGCGCAGGACGTCTTCAACAACGTCACGCGTACGTGCGTGGAGGCGATGGCGGCCACCCAGGGCCACACCCAGTCGCTGCACACCAACGCCCTGGACGAGGCGCTCGCGCTGCCCACCGACTTCTCGGCACGCATCGCCCGCAACACCCAGCTCCTCATCCAGCAGGAGTCCGGCACCACCCGGGTCATCGACCCCTGGGGCGGCAGCGCCTACGTCGAGAAGCTCACCTACGACCTGGCCCGCCGCGCCTGGCAGCACATCCAGGAGGTCGAGCAGGCGGGCGGCATGGCGCAGGCCATCGACGCCGGCATCCCCAAGCTGCGCGTGGAGGAGGCCGCGGCCCGCACCCAGGCCCGGATCGACTCCGGCCGCCAGCCGGTGATCGGCGTGAACAAGTACCGGGTGGAGAACGACGAGGCGATCGACGTCCTCAAGGTCGACAACTCCTCGGTGCGCACCCAGCAGATCGCCAAGCTGCGCCGGCTGCGCGCCGAACGCGACGAGCGGGCCTGCCAGGACGCGCTGGACGCGCTGACCCGGGCGGCCGGCGGCGAGGGCAACCTGCTGGAGCTGGCGGTGAACGCGGCCCGCGCCAAGGCCACCGTCGGTGAGATCTCCGACGCCCTGGAGAAGGTGTACGGGCGGCACGCGAGCCAGATCCGTACGATCTCCGGCGTGTACCGCAACGAAGCAGGTGAGTCGCCCTCCGTGGAACGCACCCGAAGCCTGGTGTCCGCCTTCGCGGACGCCGAGGGCCGCCGGCCGCGCATCCTGGTCGCCAAGATGGGCCAGGACGGCCACGACCGCGGCCAGAAGGTCATCGCCACCGCCTTCGCCGACCTCGGCTTCGACGTCGACGTCGGCCCGCTGTTCCAGACCCCGGCCGAGGTGGCCCGCCAGGCCGTCGAGGCGGACGTGCACATCGTCGGCGTCTCCTCGCTGGCCGCCGGGCACCTCACCCTCGTCCCGGCGCTGCGCGAGCAGCTCGCCGAGGAGGGCCGGGAGGACATCATGATCGTGGTGGGCGGGGTGATCCCGCCGCAGGACGTGCCGACCCTGCTGGAGATGGGCGCCGCCGCCGTCTTCCCGCCCGGCACCGTGATCCCGGACGCCGCGTACGACCTGGTCGAGCGGCTGGCCACCGGCCTGGGGCACCGCCTGTGATCGATGTCGACGCCTATGTGAAGGGTGTGCTCGACGGGAAGCGGGCGCTGATCGCGCGCGCGATCACGCTCGTCGAGTCCACCCTGCCCCAGCACCGGGTGCTGGCCCAGGAGTTGCTGACCGAGCTGCTCCCGCACAGCGGGCGGGCGCGGCGGATCGGGGTCAGCGGGGTGCCGGGCGTCGGCAAGTCGACGTTCATCGACGCCTTCGGCACGCTGCTGACCTCGCGCGGGCACCGGGTGGCGGTGCTCGCGGTCGACCCGTCGTCCAGCCGGACCGGCGGCTCGATCCTGGGCGACAAGACCCGGATGGAACGTCTGGCCGTCGACCCGGCGGCGTTCGTGCGCCCCTCCCCCACCGCGGGCACGCTCGGCGGGGTCGCCAAGGCGACCCGGGAGTCGATCGTGGTGATGGAGGCGGCGGGCTACGACGTGATCCTCGTCGAGACGGTCGGCGTCGGCCAGTCCGAGACCGCGGTCGCGAACATGGTCGACTCCTTCCTGCTGCTCACCTTGGCCCGCACCGGCGACCAGCTCCAGGGCATCAAGAAGGGCGTCCTGGAACTGGCCGACGTGATCGCCGTCAACAAGGCGGACGGCCCGCACGAACGCGACGCCCGCGCGGCGGCCCGTGAACTGGCGGGCGCGCTGCGGCTGATGCACGGCGCGGACGCCGTCTGGACGCCGCCCGTGCTCAGTTGCAGCGCGCGGGAGTCGGCGGGTCTGGACACCGTCTGGGAGCGGCTCGAACAGCACCGCACCCTGCTGGACTCGACCGGGCGGCTCACCGCCAAGCGGCGTGACCAGCAGGTCGACTGGACCTGGACCATGGTCCGCGACGAACTGCTCGGCCGGCTGCACTCCGATCCCGCCGTACGGGCCCTGGCACCGGTGCTCGAACAGCAGGTGCGGGACGGCGAGTTGACGGCGACCCTGGCCGCCGGGCGGATCCTGGACGCCCTCGGCGGCACCGAGCCGTCCTGAAGCCGGACCCCCTGCCCGGTCTCCGGCGGGACTAGCCGCGGCCGCGCACCGTCTCCGCCGCCCGTACCAGTGCCGTGAGCACCGTGCGGACGGCCCGGCGTGCCGTGCGTTCGGGGCGGTGGAGGACGTCGACGTGGCGCAGGGCCTGGACGCCGTCGAGCGGCCGGAGGACGACGTCGGGGTGCGGGCGGGCCGTCCAGCGCGGTATCAGGGCCACTCCGCCTCCCGCGGCGACGAGTTCGGCGACGACCGAGATCTCGTTGACGCGGTGGACGATGTCGAGGCGCCGCCCCGCGGCCGCGGCGACGGCCTCGACGGTGGCGAGCAGCGGGAAGCCGTCGTGGACGGTGATCCACGGCTGGTCCGCGATCTCCCCCGGGGTCAGCCGGGGCCGGGCGGCCAGGGGATGGCCGGCGGGCAGGGCGATGTCGAGCGGTTCGCGCAGCAGGGGGGTGACCGTGGTGGTCCGGGGCCAGGCCGGGGCGTGGTCCAGCCGGTGGGCGAGGACGAGGTCGTAGTCGCGGGTCAGGGGCGGGAAGTCCTCCTGGGCCACGTCCTCGTCGTGGAGGGTGAGCCGCGGCGAGCCGGGGGCGGTCAGGCCGCGCAGGAGGAGGGGGAAGAAGGCGGCGGCCCCGCTGTGGAAGGCGGCCACGGACACCGTGCCGTCGGGGCGGTCGACGAACGCGTCCACGGCGTGCCGCGCCCGGGCGAGCGCCGTCTCCACACCGATCGCGGCGTCGGCCAGGGCCTGTCCGGCGGCGGTGAGCACCAGCCGCCGCCCATCGCGTTCGGTGAGCGGCACCGGGATCGGCCGCTGGAGCAGCCGGAGTTGCTGGGAGACCGCCGAGGGCGTCACCCGCAGCGCCTCGGCGACCGCGGTGACGCTGCCCAGTTCGCCCAGCTCCCGCAGGATCCGAAGCTGTCTCTCGTCCACCGGCACAGTGTAGCTCCGCTACAGGTTCACTTCAGTAGTTCGTCATTTACTTCAACGTGCTGGCCGGAGAGGGTGGCGGCATGCCATCCACCCGTCGTACGGACGTGGTGCTGCTGGCCGTCGCCGTCGTCTGGGGCTCCAGCTATCTGACGGCGAAGACGGCCACCGAAGCCACCTCGGTCCTCCTCGTCCTGTTCCTGCGGTACGCGATCTCCGCGGTGGCCTGTGTCGCCGTGGTCGCCGCGGCGGTACGGTCCCCCGGCCCCCTCACCCGGGACGAACTCGCCCGCGGCACCCTGCTCGGCGTCACCCAGGCCGCCGTACTCGTCCTGGAGACGTACGGCGTCGCGCACACCAGTGCCGCGAACGCGGGGCTGATCATCAGCCTCACCCTGGTCCTCACCCCGCTCCTGGACCGTGCCGGACGGGGCGGCGGGCTGCCGGTGCGGTTCTATCTCGCGGCCGGGCTGTGCGTCGGCGGTGTCGCCCTGCTGGTGTCGGGGACGGGGCTGCGCGCGCCGGGCGTCGGGGATCTGCTGATGCTCGCGGCGGCGGTGGTCCGGGCGGGCCATGTGGTGCTCGTCGGGCGGCTCACCGCGGGCCGGTCGCTGCGCCCGCTGCAACTGACCGCCGTCCAGAGCGTCGTCGGGGCGGTGCTGTTCCTGCCGCCGGCGGCGGCCGGGCTGCCGCTGCTCGCCCGGACCGACGCGACCACCTGGGCGCAGTTGCTCTATCTGGCCCTGTTCTGCGGTCTCTTCGCGTTCCTGGCGCAGACCTGGGCGGTGCAGCGCACCTCCCCGACCCGGGCCAGTCTGCTGCTGGGCACCGAACCGGTCTGGGCGCTCGCGGTCGGTATCGGCTTCGGCTCCGAACGGCTCACCGCCGGGGCCGCGCTCGGCGCCGTCCTCATCGTCGTCGGCACCTACTGGGGGCAGGCCGTGGAACGCGCCCGACGCGCGGAACGGACGCCCGCCGCCGAGGACGCCTTTCACGCCGTAAGCGTCTCTGGAGGAAAGTGATGTGCGCGGCTCGCATTCACCCGGCGCATGTCACCCGCCGATCTCCTGCCCGTCCCCCACCAGGCTTCTGCGATAGGCCGCGCATTCCTCGAACGAGGGCAGCAGGCCCTGCCGTTCGGCCTCCGCCAGGGAGGGCGCGGCCGCGTCCTTGTCGGAGAGCAGCGGTACGAGATCCTCGGGCCAGGTGATGCCCAGGCTCGGGTCGAGCGGGTCGACGCCGTGCTCGCGCCCGGGGGCGTACCCCTCGGAGCAGAGGTAGACGACGGTGGAGTCGTCCTCCAGTGCCATGAAGGCGTGGCCGAGACCCTCCGAGAGGTACACGCTGCGGTGGGTGGTGTCGTCGAGCCGCACCGCGTCCCAGGTCCCGAACCCCGGGGAGCCGACCCGCAGGTCGACCACCACGTCGAGGATCGCGCCGCTGACGCAGGTGACGTACTTGGCCTGGCCCGGCGGGACCTCGGCGAAGTGGATTCCGCGGAGCGTCCCGCGCACCGAACGCGAGCAGTTGGCCTGGGCGAGCCGAAGGTCCTGGCCGACGGCGTCCCGGAAGGCGCCGTCCTTGAACCACTCGTGGAAGCGGCCCCTGTCGTCCGTGAACACCTTCGGCGTGTCCACCCACGCGCCCTCGACGCCCAGCGCTCTCATCCGCCCACTTCCTTCCGCACGACGGAATTCCGCACACGGAATCACCATAGGCTCATCATTCAGGCATTCCGCTTGTCCGCGCGTCCGTCGGAGTGCACCTCCCGGCGGGCGTCAGGGCAGGGCGAGCACCTCGTCGATCGTGGCCCGGATCGCCTCGTCGTCGAGGACCGCCCGGTAGTCCCGGTACGGCGAGAGCCGCCGGTCGGCCGCGCGTACCCTGCGCAGGGTCGCGCGCACCTCCGGGGTGACCCGGCCGATGCGGGCGAGGCCGCGCAGCGCGTCCTGGAAGACGCCGTACAGACCGCCGCCCTCGCTGCCCTCGTCCGGCAGGACGTGCTCGGCGCGGACGCCTTCCGCGAGGACCGTCGCGCTCGGCTCGGGCTCGCCCGTGATCGACCACAGGGCGAGCGCCGCCCGCTGCCGCGTCCAGCCGTCGCCCCGCTCCATGAGCCGCCGCACGTCGTCGGCGTACGGCGCTGCCGCCGGGCCGAACGTGCCGAGGAGGTCGACGGGACCGTGCGGCGGGCGTTCGGCGGCCGACACCGCCTCGCCGATCGTGCGCAGGGCCGCGTCGCGGTCGCCGCCCAGCCGCCAGACGGCCCACGCGACCAGCCGGTGGTTGCCGGGATGGTCGAGCACCGTGCACCGGCGCACCGCGTCCCGCACCGCAGCCGCGGCCGGCCCCATCGCCACCAGCGCGTGGACGGCGTCCAGCGAGGTCCGGGCGTCGCCGAGCAGGGCCACCGCCTCCGGGCGCGCGGGCGCGCTCGCCTCGCCCCACTCCGTGAGCACCCGGAGCAGGGGGCAGGTGAGCGTGCCGCCGACGCCGTCCTCCCGGAGGAGCCGCCGGATCGCGGGCAGCAGGGCCGCCGCGTGCGCCCGCAGCGGCAGCAGGACGTCCTCGACCTCGGGCAGCCGCGGGTCGCCCGTGCAGTAGGCGCGGGACCACGAGCCCCGGTAGGGCTCGTACAGCCGCTCGACGAGCCCCGGCAGGGCGCGCGGATCACCGATCCGGGTCAGCGCCCAGCGGGCGTGATCGCCCACGGTGCCCTCGTACCACTCGTCCGCGCCCGGGTCGTCCAGCCGCGCGGCCAGGGCGTCGGCGCAGGGCGCCGCCCGGCGGCCCAGCAGGGCGAGCAGATGGGCCGCCCGGTACCGTACGCCGTCGTCCGGATCGGTGAGCAGATCACCGGCGAGCGGGAGCAGGACGGGCGCGACGGACGGCCGGAGCGTGAACAGGCGCCACGCCACGTCCAGCGCGGCCCGGCACAGCGGGGCGTCCGCGCTGCGGCGGGCGGCCGTCACGAGCCGTACGGCGAAGGCGAGTTGGACCTCGGGGTCGTCGCCGTACAGATCGGCCGACGCGGTGACGACGTCCTCGCGGGTGAAGGCGTGCTCGACGCCGGGCAGGTACCAGGTCGCCTCGAAGGCCGGGGCGCCTGCCGGGTCGGACAGGACCTCCACCAGGACGTCCTGCTCGTGGACCGCGCCCTCGGCGTCGAAGGCTGCCAGGGCGTGCACGGCCGCGACCCGCAGCACGGGGTCGCCGGTCCGCAGCACCTCGGCCACCACCGCCCGCACCGGTCCGGTGTCCCCGCCGCGCGCGGCGGCGCCGAGGGCGAGCAGCAGGGGCAGCCGTACGGTCGGGTCCGGTTCGGTGTGCCAGCGTTCCAGCAGGGCGCCGGGTCCCTCCGCGAGCGGCAGGGCCTCGCGCCGCACCCGGGGCAGCGGGTCGGCGAGGAGCGCCCGGATCCGGGGCCGCAGGCTCCACCACTGCCCGTGCCATCCGGGGTCCACGGCGTCCGGACCGGCCTCGGCCGCCACCCCGGCCAGGTCCGCGAGAAGTTCCACCAGCACGGCGCGGGAGCCGAGGTCCGGGTCCCCGGCGAGGGCGACGACGAACGGCAGCGCGGCGGCCGAGAGGGCGGGCAGCCGACGGGCCCCGGGCGCGAAGCACTCGTACACCTCGTAGACGTCGTCCTCGGTCGCCCCGGCGCCCTGGCCGGCCAGCCGTCGCAGGGCCCGGCGCATCCGGTCGGCCGGATGGAGGGCGACCGCGGGCTCCAGCCCGTCCCACGCCACGGTGTCCAGCGCCGCCAGGACCGTCCCCGCCACCACACGCCCCCGCACCCTCGTTCGATCAACTCCCCAGAGGCATCCTGCCATTCGCACGGCCGCAGCCGGTCGTGACGCGTCCCTTTACGTGGTTGTCATGCGCCTGTAGCTTCTGCGACTGCAAGCCCTTTCAGGAATTTACCGGTTGCTCTTTCAGGCCGGTTCCCGGCCGCACCGGTTCTTTCTGCTGCACCCCCCACCTCCCCCGTCTCCGCAGCCGCTTCAGGAGAGGCCATGCACCCCACCCCCGGGCGTTCCGGACGTCCACGCCCACGTCCGCTCGCTCTCACCCTGGTCACGGCGGGCGTCCTCGGGCTGCTCACGAGCCCGCCCGCGTCGAGCACCGTCCCGCTGGAGACGGCCGCCGAGGCGGCGAACACCGCGACCGTCTTCTACTACACGAAGACCAAGAACTGGCCGTCCACGTATCTGCACTACGCCCCGGACGGCGGCTCCTGGACGACGGTCCCCGGCACCGCGATGGAAGCCGCGTGCACGGACTGGGTGAAGAAGACCGTCGACCTGGGCTCGGCCGAGGGCCTCCAGGCCACCTTCAACAACGGCGCCGGCACCTGGGACAACAACGGCGGCGCCAACTACACCCTGGGCACGGGCAACATCACCGTCAAGGACGGCGTGATCGCCCACAGCGACCCCTGCGCCGACACCGGCGGCGGCTCGGGGAACGCGGCGACCGTCTACTACTCCACCGCCACCACGGGCTGGACCACCGCCAACATCCACTACGCCCCGACCGGCGGCTCCTGGACGACCGTCCCCGGCGTCGGCATGGAGGCCGCCTGCACCGGCTGGTGGAAGCGGACCCTGGACATCGGCACGGCCACCTCGCTCAAGGCCGCCTTCAACAACGGCAACGGCGTGTGGGACAACAACAACAGCGCCGACTACACCCTGCCCACCGGCACGACGACGGTGAAGGACCGCGTGGTCACCACCGGCTCCGCCGACCCCTGCGCGGCGGAGGCGCCCGACACCGAGGCCCCGAGCACCCCCGCGAACGTGAAGGCGGCCGCCACCCACACCTCGGTGCTGGTGACCTGGGACGCCGCCACCGACAACAAGGCCGTCACCAAGTACCAGGTCACACGCACCGGCGGCACGACGGGCACGGTCGTCACCGACGTCTCCGCGACGGTCTTCACGGACACGGGACTGGCGGAACACACCGCCTACACCTACTCGGTGAAGGCCGTCGACGCGGCCGGCAACACCTCCCCGGCCTCCGCGACGGCGAGCGCCACCACCGGGGCGAGCGCCCCGGCGCCGGACCCGGGCACCCCGCTCGGCACCGACCCCCGCAAGGACCCCATCTACTTCGTGCTCACCGCCCGCTTCCAGGACGGCGACAGCTCCAACAACAGGGGCGGCAGCCAGCATGTGAAGTCCGGCAACGCGGCGAACGACGACCCCATGTTCCGGGGCGACTTCAAGGGTCTCGTCGAGAAACTCGACTACATCAAGGCGCTCGGCTTCTCCGCCGTCTGGATCACCCCGGTGGTCCTCAACCGCTCGGACTACGACTACCACGGCTACCACGGCTACGACTTCTACAAGGTCGACCCGCGCCTGGAGTCGGCCGGCGCCTCCTACCAGGACCTGATCAACGCGGCGCACGCCAAGGGCATGAAGATCTACCAGGACGTCGTCTACAACCACAGCTCCCGCTGGGGCGCCAAGGGCCTGTTCACACCGACCGTGTACGGCGTCCGCGACAGCCAGTGGAGCTGGTACTACGACGAGCGCGCCGAGGGCTTCGAGTACGACGGCCTGACCGTCGAGCCCAAGTCCGGGAAGTCGTACTACAACGGCGACCTGTGGTCGACCGCCGAGCCCACCGGCAACACCTGCGTCAACTGGGGCGTGCCCACCGGCGGCAAGAGCGCCGAGGGCTACACCGTCTACAACTGCCAGTGGCCGAGCCCCACTTCGGGCATGTTCCCGAAGGCGTACTACCACCGGTGCTGGATCGGCAACTGGGAGGGCGAGGACGCCCGTTCGTGCTGGCTGCACGAGGACCTGGCGGACTTCGACACCGAGTCGACGGCCGTGCAGAACTACCTGATCGGCGCCTACGACAAGTACATCGACATGGGCGTCGACGGCTTCCGGGTCGACACCGCCGTCCACATTCCGCGCGTCACCTGGAACCGGCGCTTCCTTCCCGCGATCCAGGAGCGGGTCACCCAGAAGTTCGGCGCCGAGGCGGCCCGGAACTTCTTCGTGTTCGGCGAGGTCGCGGCCTTCGTCAACGACAAGTGGAACCGGGGCTCGGTCAACCACTCCGCGCAGTTCTACACCTGGAAGGAGCGCAAGGAGTACAGCGCGGACGACGAGGTGGCGGCCATCGAGCAGTTCGACTACGAGAACGGCCGCGGCACCGGCGACCAGCCGACGTCCGCCAACGCCTTCCTCGACGGCAACAGTTACCGCACCCCGGACCACAGCCGGTTCTCCGGGATGAACATCATCGACATGCGCATGCACATGAACTTCGGTGACGCGCAGAACGCCTACAACAACGGCAGGGACTCCGACGACAGCGTCAACGACGCGACGTACAACGTCGTCTACGTCGACAGCCACGACTACGGGCCCAACAAGTCGAGCACCCGGTACGCGGGCGGCACCGACGCCTGGGCCGAGAACATGTCCCTGATGTGGACCTTCCGCGGCATCCCGACCCTGTACTACGGCTCGGAGATCGAGTTCCAGAAGGGCAAGCAGATCGACTGCGGCCCCTCTTGCCCGCTCGCCTCCACCGGCCGCGCCTACTACGGCGACCATCTGGCCGGTTCGGTCACCGCCTCGGGCTTCGGTACGGTCGCCAGTGCGAGCGGTGAGGTCGCGAACACCCTGGCGCAGCCCCTGGTCAGGCATCTCCAGCGGCTGAACCTGATCCGCCGGGCCGTGCCCGCGCTCCAGATGGGCCAGTACTCCACGGAGGGCATCAGCGGCTCGATGGCCTTCAAGCGGCGCTACACATCAGGCGGCACGGACAGTTTCGCGCTGGTGACCGTCACCGGTGCCGCCACCTTCACCGGCATCCCGAACGGCACGTACACCGACGCGGTGACAGGCGACACCAGGACCGTGGCCAACGGCACCCTGTCGGTGGCCGCGCCGGGCAAGGGCAACCTGCGCGTCTACGTCCTGAACGGCCCGGGCCGGATCGGGTCCGACGGGCCGTATCTCAAGTAGCGCGCCCGGCACGGGCGTTCGGGGGCGTCAGATCGCGAACTCGTGCGTGATCCCGACGCAGATGTCCCCCTCGAAGAGCAGCGCTATGTGGTAGACGTCGCTCTGCCATTGCAGGAGCACCTGGTCGGGCCCCGTCACGCTGAACGCGGAATGGGGTCCGACCGCCGCCACGATCTCGCCCTTGGTCCGGCCGGTGAGGACACCGAGGCCCGCGAAGCCCTGCGCCAACCGCCGCCCGCCGGGCAGCAGTCCGGAGTCCTCGCTGAGGATGCCCGCGAACCGGTCCCCCTCGAAGAGGATCCCTATGTGGTAGCCGTCGCTCTGCCACTGGATCAGGGTCTGGCCGGGTCCGGCCATGCTCTGCGCGACCGGGGCTCCCGCCACGGAGACGATGTCGTCCAGGGTGCGGCCGGTGAGGTCCCCCAGGTCCGCGAAAGCCCGTTGCAGTCTCTGTCCCGCCATGCCGAACACGGCCATCCCTCCCCTGTGCGCACGTGACGCCACTCTACGCACCGGGGCTCGCCCGCCGCCGTCCGACCTGGAAGGGTGGAGACCGGAGGCTGTCTCACCAGGAGGTACCCGTGAAGATGCTGATCAATGTTCCGGAGACCGTGGTCGCGGACGCGCTGCGCGGGATGGCGGCGGCGCATCCCGAGCTGACCGTGGACGTGGAGAACCGGGTGATCGTACGGCGTGACGCGCCGGTGGCCGGGAAGGTGGGGCTGGTCTCCGGGGGCGGGTCGGGGCACGAGCCGCTGCACGGCGGGTTCGTGGGGCCCGGGATGCTCTCGGCGGCCTGCCCCGGGGAGGTGTTCACCTCGCCCGTGCCCGACCAGATGGTGCGGGCGGCGGCCGCCGTGGACAGCGGGGCCGGGGTGCTGTTCATCGTGAAGAACTACACCGGTGACGTCCTCAACTTCGACATGGCGGCCGAGCTGGCCGAGGACGAGGGCATCCAGATCGCCAAGGTGCTGGTCGACGACGACGTGGCGGTCACCGACAGCCTCTACACCGCCGGACGGCGCGGCACCGGAGCGACGCTGTTCGTGGAGAAGATCGCCGGTGCCGCCGCCGAGGAGGGGCAGCCGCTGGAGCGGGTCGAGTCGCTCGCCCGGCAGGTCGACGCGAACTCCCGCAGTTTCGGGGTGGCGCTGAGCGCCTGCACGACCCCCGCCAAGGGCAGTCCCACCTTCGATCTGCCGCCGGGCGAACTGGAGTTGGGCGTCGGCATCCACGGGGAGCCGGGCCGGGAACGGCGGGCGATGATGACGTCCCGGGAGATCGCCGACTTCGCCGTCCAGGCGATCCTGGACGACATGACGCCGCGCAATCCGGTCCTGGTCCTGGTCAACGGCATGGGCGGCACCCCGCTGCTGGAACTGTACGGATTCAACGCCGAGGTGCAGCGGGTGCTGGGCGAGCGCGGGGTGGCCGTCGCCCGCACCCTCGTCGGCAATTACGTCACCTCCCTCGACATGGCCGGCGCGTCCGTGACCGTGTGCCAGATCGACGAGGAGCTGCTGCGGCTCTGGGACGCGCCGGTGCGCACACCGGGGCTGCGCTGGGGCATGTGAGCCCCGCCGCCGGGACCGTACCGACCACGCAAGGAGATCCTGTGCTCGACGCCGACTTCTTCCGCCGCTGGATGACGGCGGCCGCCGCCTCCGTCGACCGTGAGGCGGAGCACCTCACGGCCCTGGACTCGCCCATCGGGGACGCCGACCACGGCAGCAATCTGCGCCGTGGCTTCCTGGCCGTGGCCGCCGCCCTGGAGAAGGAGGCGCCGGACACCCCGGGGGCCGTGCTCGTCCTCGCCGGACGGCAGCTCATCTCGACGGTGGGCGGCGCGTCGGGACCGCTCTACGGCACGCTGCTGCGCCGGACCGGGAAGGCGCTCGGGGACGCGGCCGAGGTGAGCGAGGAGCGGTTCGCCGAGGCGCTGGACGCGGGCGTGGACGCGGTGATGCGGCTCGGGGGCGCGGCACCCGGCGACAAGACGATGATCGACGCGCTGGTCCCGGCGGTGGCCGCGCTCGGTGAGGGTTTCGGCGCGGCGGCCGCGGCGGCCGAGCGGGGCGCGGAGGCGACCGTGCCGCTCCAGGCGCGCAAGGGCCGGGCCAGCTATCTCGGCGAGCGCAGCATCGGCCACCGGGACCCGGGCGCCACCTCGGCCGCGCTGCTGGTCGCCGCGCTGACGGAGGCGGCGGGATGAGCGGCGGCGAGCCGGTGGGGATCGTGCTGGTGTCGCACAGCGCGGCGGTGGCCACGGCCGTCGCCGAGCTGGCGCGCGGTCTCGCGGGCGGCGGCGACGCCGTCCCCGTCGCCACGGCGGGCGGCACGGAGGACGGCGGCCTGGGCACCAGCGCGGAGCTGATCGCCGCCGCGGCGGCGGCCGTCGACCGGGGCGCCGGTGTCGCCCTCCTGGCGGATCTGGGCAGTTCGGTCCTCACGGTCAAGGCGCTGCTCGCGGAGGGCGACGAACTCCCGGACGGGTCACGTCTGTTGGACGCGCCGTTCGTGGAGGGCGCGGTGGCCGCGGTGGTCACGGCCACGGCCGGAGGCGACCTGGAGGAAGTGGCGGCGGCGGCGGAAGAGGCGTACTCCTACCGGAAGGTGTGACGCCGGGGGTCACTCCTCCTCGGACGCGGCGTCCTCCGGCTGTTCCTCCTGTTGTTCCCCGGTCTGCTCATCGGCCTGGTCCTCGGCCGGGGACTCGTCCGCCGCCTCCGCCACGGCTTCCTCGACGGCGTCCTTCACGGCCTCCGCCGTGCCGGACCCGGCCGGTTCCCCGGGCCGGGCCGTGCCGTCCGGGTCCGGTGCCGTGGGCGCCGTGTCCTTCGGGGCGGCCGGAGTTCCGGGGGCCCGGGACGGGGTCGTCGCGCCCTCGGCGAACAGGCGGGCCAGACGTTCGCCCACCGCCACGGCCGAGGCGTGGCTCTCGATCGGGGTCGCCTGGGAGTTCTTGAAGACGATGTAGGTGACACCGGAGGGCGTGCCGCCGCCGTGCGGGTCGGGGCGGATGCCGAGCGCCTCGGCGGTGGCGTAGGACGCCTCGCCGATGATGTCGCTCGGGCCGACGTCGCCGACGACCGCGTACTGCACCCGGTCCTTGTAGACGACCGCCGCCACCGAGCCGCCGCGCACCCCGTGGTCGCGGTAGTTCCAGATGTCGCTGGCCCCGGGCACCACGATGTAGGGCAGGGTCTCGGCGCTCAGATAGCGACCGTCGGACTGGGTGAAGGCGGTGGCGTCGGAGAACAGCGGGTCGGTGACGCTGTTGCAGTGCGGGCCGGGCCGCCCGTCGCAGTCGATGTCCATGTCGGCCTTCCAGAAGACCGCTTCGCGGGTGCCGCAGACGGGGACGGTGGCCGGGGTGCCGTCGTCGGTGCGGTAGCGGCCGCGGGAGACGGGGACACAGTCCTGGACCCGGGCCAGGAGGTCGGCGGCGCGCACCGAACCCTCCTGACGCGGCGCCTCGGCCCCCTGGGCGCCCGACGTGGGGCGGACAGCTACGGATGAAGTGGTCGGGGCCAGCAGGGCGAGGCCGGCCGCGGCCAGGGTCAGCGACTGGACGCGCACGATGGGGGACCCTCTCCGGGGACGGTGACGGACACCCAGCCCAATCTGGTGCCGGTCCTCGCACCCGGCCACCCCGAGGGGGCCGTACGGTGCACGCCCGTGACGGGGCGACAGGGGACGGGGGCCGGTGCGCGTGGTGCGGCACCGGCCGCCCGGCCGCCCCGCCGGCGCGGGAACAGCGACGACAGCGGCCCGCGCCGCCGGCACGAACTCGACGTGAAACGGGGAGAGTTCATACCGGGACGGGCTTCAGCATACGTAAGTTTCCGCAGCGGTCCGGTCGATGGGCGCCGTCGGGTCCGCCCTCTTGATGTGTTCGCGTCGACGCGCGATATTGGTCCGGACCAATTCCCGTGCCGGGCCGGGAGGCGAGGCCGTGCGACGCGTGGTGCTGTGCGGGCCGGTGCTGGCGCTGGCGCTCACCTGCGGGTGTGCCGCGGGCGGCGGCGACGAGGGGCGGGCGCCCGGCGCCCCGACCGGGGTCACCGCCGAGGCGGGGAGCGCGACCAGCGTGCACGTGATGTGGAACGCGGTCCGGGGTGATCCGCCGGTCGCCGCGTACGAGGTCCACCGGGGCGGCACCAAGGTCGCGGAGGTGCCCGGTTCCGCCCGGATGCTGGACGTGGTCCGGCTCTCCCCCGGCACCGCCTACGTGTTCACCGTGCGGGCCCGCGACACCGACGGGCGGCTCGGGCCCGAGAGCCGTCAGGTGCGGGCCACGACCCCGGCGGCGGTCGCGGCGGACCGCTCGGCGCCGACCCGTCCGGGCGGGCTCACCGGCAGGGCCGCGGGGAGCCGGGCGGTCCAGCTCTCCTGGTCGGCCTCCACCGACGACCGCAAGGTGGTGTCGTACGACGTCTACCAGGGCGGCACCAAGGTGCACAGCGTCGGCGGCGGGCAGACGGCGACCGTGGTCACGGGGCTGCGGCCGGGCACCCGGTACTCCTTCACCGTCCGGGCCCGGGACGCGGCCGACAACCTCTCGCCCGCCGGTCCGCCGCTACGGCTGACCACCGCGCCCGGCACCGACGGGAACACCGACACCGCCCCGTCCGGCTTCCGCGCCACGGCGCGCCTGGACGCCGACGGCGCCTACTACCTCGATCTGTCCTGGGTGGCGCCCCGGGTCGACGGGGTCGTCACCGAGTACCAGATCCAGCTCGACGGGCAGCCCGCCACCTCGCTGGTGTGGGGCGGGGACCCGCCGCGCGGGCGGGCCACGTACAGCTTCTACGCGGGCCGGGAGAAGGGCGTCGAGCACCGGGTGCGGCTGCGGGCCCGGCTCCCGGACGGCACCTGGGGGGCGTTCTCGGCGCTGCGGACGGTGACCACGGGGGCCGGTGGCTGACGCGCGCGCCGGGGCCGTCCCGTCTGGGCCGTCCGATGGAATCGTTCACCTGCCCGGATGCGGTCCGCATGCGGCGGCCCGGCGGGGCGCGTTGGCTGCCCCTGAGAGGCAGCACGGGCGTACCCGACCCCTCGGCGGCGCAAGGGATGTACCGCCAACCGTGCCGCCGGAGGACATCCGATGCGCACTTCCCGTCTTCTCGTCGCCCGCTCAGGAATGACCCTGGCGGCGGTCGCCGCGCTGCCGCTCGCCGTCGCGGCCCCGGCCGCCGCGGTCTCCGGCATCTCCGTCAGCACGACGGGCACCACCGTGTCGGTGGTCACCGGTGCCTGCACGCTGGTCAACGGCAGTTGGGGCACCGCGTCCCTGCTGGCCGGCGGCCAGGCGAACTTCTCCCAGGGGCGCCAGGTGGCGCTGTCGGGGACGACCGTGAGCCAGTCCGCCGCCTGGTCCGACGTCAACCCGGGCACCTACACCGTGGTCGTCATGTGCTCCAACGGGAGCACGGCGGGCAGCCAGTCGGTGATCGTGTCGACACCGGCGCCCCCGGCGACGCCGACGGCCACCGCCAGCCCGACGGTCACCGCGTCGGCCTCGCCCTCGCGCGGGGTCATGGGCGGTCTGGGCGGCGCGGCCCGCGACGCCGGGCCGGTCACCATGGCCGTGGGCGGCGCGCTGGTGGGGACCGGGGTGATCGGCGCGGCCTGGTTCCTGCGCCGCCGCTCCAAGCCGCACCGGCTCTAGGAGGTCCGCGCCTCCGGGTCCGTCACCGTCGGCAGCTCCGCCACGGCCTCGGTGAGCCACTGGATCCAGAAGGTCTCCAGTTCGATGCCCGCGCGCAGGACCAGGTGCTGGATCCTGGCCTGCGCGCTGTCGTTCCCGGGCGGGAAGTCACGCTTCTCGATCTCCTCGTACTCGGCCAACTGCCTCCGGTGCAGGTCGAGATGGCGGCTCAGGTCGGCGTCGAGGCCGGCGGTGCCGACGACCGCGGCGGCCCGCAGCCGCAGCAGCAGGGCGTCCCGGAGCGGCTTGGGGTCCTGCGCCGCGGCCGTCCACCGCGCCAGTTCGGCGCGGCCCGCGGGCAGGACCTCGTAGCTCTTCTTCTGCCCGCGGGTGGGCTGGGCGGACGGCAGCGCCCGGATGTGCCCCTCGGACTCCAGTCTTCCCAGCTCGCGATAGATCTGCTGGTGCGTCGCCGACCAGAAGTAGCCGATCGACTTGTCGAACCGGCGGGTCAGATCCAGCCCCGACGACGGCTTTTCGAGCAGGGCGGTGAGGATCGCGTGCGGGAGTGACATGAGGCAATCCTAGGGAGGGGTTCTACAGGGCCGCCGCGACCTCGGTGCCCTGCTGGATGGCGCGCTTGGCGTCCAGTTCGGCGGCCACGTCGGCGCCGCCGACCAGGTGGGCTTCGACGCCGGCGGCGCGCAGCTCGTCGTAGAGGTCCCGGCGGGGGTCCTGGCCGGTGCACAGGACGACGGTGTCGACCTCCAGGACCGTGCTCTCCTCGCCGACGGTGACATGGAGACCGGCGTCGTCGATCCGGTCGTAGCGCACGCCCGGGACCATGGTGACGCCGCGGTGCTTGAGTTCGGTGCGGTGGATCCAGCCGGTGGTCTTGCCGAGGCCCGCGCCGACCTTGCTGGTCTTGCGCTGGAGCAGGTGGACGGTGCGCGGCGGGGCCGCGCGCTCGGGGGCGGCGAGGCCGCCGGGTCCCGTGTAGTCCGTGTCGACGCCCCACTGGCGGAAGTAGACGGCCGGGTCCTCGCTCGCCTTGTCGCCGCCGTCGGTGAGGAATTCGGCGACGTCGAAGCCGATGCCGCCGGCGCCGAGGATCGCGACCCGGTCGCCGACGGGCGCGTTGTCGCGCAGGACGTCGAGGTAGCCGACGACGCTCGGGTGGTCGACGCCGGGGATGTCGGGGGTGCGCGGGGTGACGCCGGTGGCGACGACCACCTCGTCGTAGTCGGTCAAGTCGGCTGCCGCGACGGGGGTGTTGAGCCGTACGTCGACTCCGTGCGCGTCGAGCTGGTGGCGGAAGTAGCGCAGCGTCTCGTCGAACTCCTGCTTGCCCGGCACCTTGCGGGCCACGTTGAGCTGGCCGCCGATCTCGCTCGCGGCGTCGAACAGGGTGACCCGGTGGCCGCGTTCGGCCGCCGACACCGCGCAGGCGAGTCCGGCGGGACCGGCGCCGACGACGGCCACGCTCTTGCGCAGCCGGGTCGGGGTGAGGACCAACTCGGTCTCGTGGCAGGCGCGCGGGTTGACCAGGCAGGAGGTGATCTTCCCGCTGAAGGTGTGGTCGAGGCACGCCTGGTTGCAGCCGATGCAGGTGTTGATCGCCTCGGGGGTGCCGGCGGCGGCCTTGTTCACGAAGTCGGGGTCGGCCAGCATCGGACGGGCCATGGAGATCATGTCCGCGCAGCCGTCGGCGAGCAACTGCTCGGCGAGTTCGGGGGTGTTGATGCGGTTGGTCGTGACGAGCGGCACCGAGACCGCGCCCATGAGCTTCTTCGTGACCCAGGTGTAGGCGCCGCGGGGCACGGAGGTGGCGATGGTGGGGATGCGGGCCTCGTGCCAGCCGATGCCGGTGTTGATGATGGTGGCGCCGGCCGCCTCGACTGCCTTGGCGAGGGTGACGACCTCGTCGAGGGTGGACCCGCCGGGCACCAGGTCCAGCATGGACAGCCGGTAGACGATGATGAAGTCCTCGCCGACCGCCTCGCGCACCCGGCGCACGATCTCCACCGGGAAACGCGTCCGGTTCTCGTAGGAGCCGCCCCAGCGGTCGGTGCGGTGGTTGGTGCCGGCCGCGATGAACTCGTTGATCAGATAGCCCTCGGAGCCCATGATCTCGACGCCGTCGTAGCCCGCCTGCCGGGCGAGGCGGGCGGCGCGCGCGTAGTCGTCGACGGTCCGCTCGACCTCGGCGTCGGTCAGCTCACGGGGCTGGTACGGGCTGATCGGCGCCTGGAGCGGGCTGGGGGCGACCAGGTCCGGGTGGTAGGCGTACCGGCCGAAGTGCAGGATCTGCATCGCGATACGGCCGCCCTCGCGGTGCACGGCGTCGGTGATCTCGCGGTGCTGCTCGGCCTCGGCGTCGGTGGTGAGGCGGGCGCCGCCGGGGTAGGGGCGGCCCTCGTCGTTGGGGGCGATGCCGCCGGTGACGATCAGGCCCACTCCGCCGCGGGCGCGGGCGGCGTAGAACTCCGCCATGCGGGCGAAGCCGCGGTCGGCCTCCTCCAGGCCGACGTGCATCGAGCCCATCAGGACGCGGTTGGGCAGCGTGGTGAAGCCCAGGTCGAGCGGGCTCAGCAGGTGCGGGTAACGGCTCATGGCGGCCTCCGGGCGCGGCGTTGGTCGCCTTCAGTTCTAGAGGACCGCACCCGCGTTATGCAACTAGTTGCACAATCGGAGGGCGGGACTGTGCCGCAGCTCACCGACGCCCGGGTGGCTCACCTGCTCTCCAGCAGCACGTGCAGCTCCCGCTCCTGGTCCCCGGAGGCCGAGGTGAGGTCGCGGACGGTGAAGAGGGAGTCCAGCGTGGAGCGCAGCCGCTCGATCGCCCAGTAGCCGCCCTGCGCGTCGGCCTCCACGGACGACGACAGCCGCTCCGGCGGCGGGCAGGTGCGGGCGTCGGTGACCTCGAAGGTGCCGAGCCACACCATGGGCCGGGTCTCGTGCAACTGCTGGGGCACCTCCTCGGGCCCGCGGTCCGACTCGAAGCACGCGCTCAGCGCGTCGAACACGATCCGGGCGTCCTCCTTGCTGCATCCGCTGATCTCCAGCGAGACGGGCTCCTCGTGCAAGCGCTCACGGTTCATCGCGGTCGCTCCTCTCCGGTCGGTGGCGTGAAATCGCGGGTTCCCCGCGAACCGCACCACATCCCCAGAAAAGCATCACCGATCCCACGGGACCACTGTGGACCCCCGGCTTCTTGAGGGGAACGGCGGCCGGCGTCGTACTGGAGGAGCATGGAGAAGGGTGTCCCGAGACGTGGGAGAAAAGGGTTCGACACGGTAGAACAGGGGGAGTCGGCACGGGGGACGACGTGCCGCGTGGAATGTGCGGAGGCGGTGCGTGGCATGAGTGCAGCCGGATCGTCGGCGGCCCGGGGCGGTGGCCCGTCCGGGCCCAGCGGGCTGCTGGACGTGCTGAAACTGGCCTCGGTGGTACTGGACACCGACGGCCGTATCGTGCTGTGGAGCCCCATGGCCGAGGAGCTGTTCGGCTACACGGCACAGGAGGCGCTGGGCCGGTACGCGGCCCGCGTGATGGTCGACGAGCGCCATGTCGAGCTGGTCGTGAAGCTCTTCGCGGACGTCATGGAGACCGGCCAGAGCTGGGCGGGCGCCTTCCCGATCCGGCGCAAGGACGGCTCCACCGTGCTGGTCGAGTTCCGCAACATGCGGCTGGTCGACGACCAGGGCGAGGTCTTCGCCCTGGGCCTGGCCGCGGACCAGACGACACTGCGCCGGCTGGAGCGGGACGTGGCGCTGTCCACCCGGATGGTCGCACAGTCCCCCATCGGTCTGGCCGTCCTCGACACCGACCTGCGGTACGTGACGGTCAACCCGGCGCTGGAGCGGATCAACGGCGTACCGGCCGAGGACCATCTGGGCCGCACGGTCTCCGAGGTGCTGCCCCACCTCGATGTCGCCGCCCTGGAGTCCGCGATGCACGACGTCCTGGACACCGGCACCCCGCTGGTCGACCAGTCGACGGTGGGCCGGACCCCGGCGGACCCGGACTCCGACCACGCCTGGTCGCTGTCGCTGTACCGGCTGGAGGACGCCCGCGGCACCGTCCTGGGCGTCGCCCTGTCCGTCGTCGACATCACCGACCAGTACCGGGCGGGCGTCGAGGCGGAGGCGGCCCGGCGCCGGCTCGCCCTGATCGCGGACGCCTCGGCCCGGATCGGCACCACCCTGGACCTGGAGCGCACCGCCCGGGAGCTGGCCGACGTCGCCGTGCCCGAGCTGGCGGACGTCGCCGCCGTCGACCTCCTCGACGCGGTCGTGGCCGGCCGGCCCGCCCACCTCCGCCCCGCCGAGTCGGCCGTCATCCGGGCCCTGGCGGTCCGGGCGTACAACGCGCCCGACGCCCTGGGCGCCGCCGACCCGCCCGGCCAGGTCGCCCAGTACGGCCCCGACCGGCTCGTCACCGAGTGCGTGCGCACCGGCCGGCCGGTGCTGGTCGACGAGGTCAAGACCGACGACTTCGCGCGCATCGCCCGCTCCCCCGAGTCCGCCGAGGCGCTGGCCCGGGCCGGTGTGCACTCCTATCTGGCCGTGCCGCTCATCGCCCGCGGCGAGGTCCTCGGCGCGCTCGACCTCAAGCGCATCCACCATCCGCTGCCCTTCGGCCGCGACGACGTGCTGCTCGCCCGGGAACTCGCGGCCCGCGCGGCCGTGCAGATCGACAACGCCCGCTGGTACCAGAACGCCCGCACCACCGCCCTCACCCTCCAGCGCAGCCTGCTGCCCAGCCATCCGCCGGTCACCGGCGGCCTGGAGGTCGCCTCCCGCTACCAGCCGGCCGGGGCCACCACCGAGGTCGGCGGCGACTGGTTCGACGTCATCCCGCTGGAGGACGGCAAGACCGCGCTCGTCGTCGGCGACGTCATGGGCAGCGGGATCGACGCAGCCGCCGCGATGGGCCGGCTGCGCACCGCGACGACCACCCTGGCCTCCCTCGACCTCGACCCGGCGGTCCTCCTGGAGCACCTCGACCGGATCACCCAGGGCCTGGACCACTCCATCGCCACCTGCGTCTACGTCGTCCACGACCCCCGGGTGGACCGGTGCCGGATCGCCAACGCCGGGCATCTGCCGCCGGTCAGGGTCCGCACCGGGCACCCCCCTGAGCTGCTCGAACTGCCGACCGGGGCGCCGCTGGGCGTGGGCGGGGTGGCCTTCTCCACGACCGAAGTGGACTTCGCGCCCGGCGATCAGCTCGTGCTGTACACGGACGGCCTCGTGGAGACGCGCCGGCACTCGCTCGACGAGCGGCTGGACGCCCTGCTCGCCCTGCTCGACGACCCCGCCCGCCCGCTGGAGGAGGTCTGCGACCTGCTGCTGAGCGCGCTGCACCACCCCGACAACCACGACGACGTGGCCGTACTCGTGGCACGCGCCCTCGGCCGACCCGGCGGTACGACCTGATTCACAGGCGTTTATTACCCGCTCCTTATCGGCGGGCTCGGACAATCACAGGGAGGAGTGGCAGCCGGCCCGACGAAGGGTGAGTCGTCATGCAGGAGCAGCCGAACCGACCGAACGAGCGGCCGGACGAGGCCGAGGTGCTCGCGGGATCCGGTGCCGACACTCCCCGCCGGGTGTCGGCCCGTCGGGTGTCGGCGCGCGGCCGGGCGGTGATCGCGGCCACCGCCGTCGCCGCGCTGGCCCTCGGCGGGACGGTCGCGTACGCGGCGGCCTCGGGCGGCTCGCCGTCCCCGTCGCCCACCTCGTCGTCCTCGTCCGCGCCCTGGGGTCCCGGTGAGCGAGGCGGGCACGGCGGCCACGGCGGCCATGGCGGTCCGTGGGCGCGCTTCGGCGGCGACGCGGTGCACGGCGAGACGACCGTGAAGGACCCCGACAGCGGCGAGTGGGTCGTCCGGGTCTGGCAGCGGGGCACCGTCGAGAAGACGGACGGCGACCGGGTGACCGTGAAGAGCGAGGACGGCACGTCGTGGACCTGGACAGTGGGCGAGGACACCCCGGTGCGGACCGACGGCTCGTCCAAGTCCAAGTCCGAGTCCGGGTCCGGGTCCGGGTCCGGGGCCGGTGCGCTGAAGAAGGGCGAGTCGGTGTTCGTGGCCGGCAGCCGTGAGGGTGACACGTACACGGCGGACCGGGTGTTCGCGGGGGATCTGGGGAAGCCGGGCGAGCGGGACGGCCGGGGACCGCACGACGAGGGTCCCGGTCAGGGACCGTGGGGCCGGGGCGACCGCTCCCCCGACCCCTCCGGCGGCGGGGCCGCTACCTGACCCCGAAGCCCGTCACCACATGCGCGAACAGCTCGTCGTCCACCGCCAGCCGGGGCCTCAGACCCGCGCGGGCGAACACCTCCACGGCGGCCGGAGCCTGACGTTCGCTGGTCTCGACGAGCAGGACCCCGCCGGGCGCGAGCCAGTCCGGGGCCCCGGCGGCGACCCGGCGCAGCACGTCCAGTCCGTCGCCGCCGCCGTCGAGCGCGGTGAGCGGCTCGTGGTCCCGGGCCTCGGCGGGCAGCAGGGGCACCTCGCCGGTGGGGACGTAGGGCACGTTGGCGGCCAGGATGCCGATCCGGCCGCGCAGCCCGGCCGGGAGCGCGTCGAACAGGTCGCCCTGATGGGCGTGGCCGCCGTGGGCGGCGAGATTACGGCGGGCACAGCGCACCGCGACCGGGTCGATGTCGGCCGCGTGCAGTTCGACCGGGCCGAGCGACGCGGCGAGGGCGGCGCCGACCGCGCCCGAGCCGCAGCACAGGTCGACCACGACGGACGCGTGCGGCGCGTGCGCGAGGGCCTGGTCGACGAGGAACTCGGTACGGCGGCGGGGGACGAACACCCCGGGCTCGACGGTGACGCGCACCCCGTGGAACTCGGCCCAGCCGACGACGAGTTCGAGCGGGAGCCCCCCGACACGGCGCGCCACCATGGCGTCGCGTTCGGCGGGGGTGCGGGCGGTGGCGAGGATCAGGTCGGCCTCGTCCTCGGCGAAGACGCACCCGGCGGCGCGCAGCGCGACGACGACGGCGTCACGCGACGCGGAGAAATCAGCGGAGGAATCTGCGGAGGAACCGGAGGGCGACGGAGAGCGGGATGGCATGGAGGGCCGAGGGCCTTTCGCGCGATCGAAGGGCGCTCAAGTGGTCGCCTACGGACGGCGATCCGCGCCGTCGTGAGGGAAGAGCACCCGGTCTGACACAGCGGTGATGGGTCCCACCTCCTCGGCGCGTACGGCCGGGTACCTCCACGGCCGGGCGTCACCCTACCGCACCCCGCAGTTGTACTCTGCAACCAGGAACGTGAGGGAGGTCCCGTGGAAGCAGCCGAGGCCGTGGAGACCATCCAGCGGGAGATGACGAGTTTCGCCCGGCGCGCCCGTGCCTCGGCCGGGCGGCTGCACCCCGAGCTGTCCCTGGTGTCGTACACCCTGCTCGGGCATCTGGAGGAGAGCGGCGGCTGCCGGGCCACCGACCTCGCGGCGCACTACGCCCTGGACAAGTCGACGGTCAGCCGTCAGGTCGCCGCGCTGGAGCGCGTGGCGCTGATCGAACGCCGCGTCGACCCGGAGGACCACCGGGTCCAGCTCCTGCACCTCACCGAGGCCGGCCGGCGCATCCTCGCCCAGGTCACCGAGAGCCGCCGGGCCGCCTTCCGCGAACGGCTGGCGGACTGGCCGGCGGCGGACCTGGAGCGGTTCGCGGAGTACCTGGTGCGGTACAACGCGGGGGCCTACACGCCGGACACCGCGGGCGCCGGCACCCCGGACACCGCGAGGGCCGGCACCCCGGCCGACGGCTGACGGCCCCGGCCCCGCCCCCTGCCTACGACACGGCCACCGCCTCCCTCGGCCCCGGCTCGGGCTCGGGCACCCGGGCCGCCAGGAACGCCGTGCGGCGGCGCAGTCTGAAGCCCAGGGACTCGTAGAGGCGGATGGCGTTGGTGTTGGCGGCGCCGGTGTGCAGGAACGGGGTCTCGCCGCGTTCGCGGATGCCGTGGGCGACGGCGAGGATCAGCCGGGTCGCGAGGCCCTCGCCGCGGACGGCGGGGTCGGTGCAGACGGCGCTGATCTCGGTCCAGCCCGGCGGGTGGAGCCGTTCGCCGGCCATGGCGACCAGCGCGCCGTCCCGGCGTATGCCCAGGTAGGTGCCGAGTTCGATGGTGCGGTTCTCGAAGGGGCCCGGCTGGGTGCGGGCCACCAGGTCGAGCATCTCGGGCACGTCGGCGGGGCCGAGCCGGATCGCCTCGGGGTCGGGTGCGGCAGCCAGTCCGTCGTCCACGAACTGGACGCCCTCGGCCCGGAAGGTGATCTCCCAGCCCTCGGGGATCTCCCCGCGGTAGCCGGGCAGCGGGACCTCGGAGCCGGGCCCGGCGAGCGCCGCGAGGTCGGCCCAGTCGTCGGCGTCCGGGTCGTCGGGCAGCGCCAGCCAGGGCGAGACGTCGACCGGGTAGCGCAGCACCCGGCCCCGGCGCTCGGCGAACCGGGCGTGCGGGCCGGTGAGGGAGGCGAGGGCGGGGTTGTCCAGGATGTGCCGGGACTCGGCGGCGCTCATATCGCGGTGCCGATCTCGAGGACGACCTTGCCGCGGGCGTGGCCGCCCTCGACCGCGCGCAGCGCCTCGCCCGCCCGCTCCAGCGGGAAGGTCAGCGTGACGTGCGGGTCCAGATCACCGGCGACGGCGAGGTCCGCGACGGCGCGCAGCACGACCGCGTCGCGTGCCCGCAGGACGCGCGCGCCGCCCAGCCGCTCGGCCTCCTCGGCCGGGGCGCCCGCGGTGATCAGCCGGGACCGGTCCGTGACCAGGTCGGCCGCCTCGCGCAGCACGTCGCCGCCGACCAGGTCGTACACCGCGTCGATGCCGTCGGGGGCCGCCGCGCGGACCCGGTCGGCCCAGCCGGGGCCGGACGCCACGTGCACGGCGCCGAGCGATTCGACGAGGTCCTTCTTGCCCTCGCTCGCCACTCCGACGACCCGGATCCCGAGGGCGCGGGCGATCTGCGCGACGGCCACGCCGACGCCGCCGCCCGCGCCGGTGAGCAGCAGGGTGGCGCCCGCGGGCAGGGCGAGCTGGTGGACGCCGTCGTAGGCGGTGGCGGCGGCCACCGGGAGGGTCGCCGCGTCGGTGGCGGACAGCGCGTCGGGCCGGTGCGCGGTGATGCCCGCCGCGAGCAGGGCGTACTCGGCGTAGCCGCCGGCGACCGCGGTGCCGAAGACCTCGTCGCCGGGCGCGAAGCCGGTGACGCCCTCGCCGGTCTCGACGACGACGCCGGACACCTCGTTGCCCAGCACGGCCGGGAACGTCCGCTCACCGCTCTCGCCGGGGCGCCGGTAGCCGGTGCGCTGCTTGAAGTCGACGGGGTTGACGCCCGCCGCGCGCACCGCGACGAGCACCTCGCCGGGGCCGGGACGGGGCCGGTCCAGTTCGACGAGCGCCTCGGTCTCCGGGCCGCCGTACCGGGTGAAGACGTACGCCTTGGGCATCTGTTTCCTCACTCTCCTCGCACTGCCGCCGGGCACGACCCCGGCACTGAGCGCCAAGGAGTGGCGTGAAACAGCTATTCCCGAGCGCGCGCAGAGTTCATACGGCCGCAACGATCGGGGCACTGACCAGGGACGGAGCACATAGGGCGACCCCGTACCGTGGAGGCATGAACGTCACCCGAGACTTCACCGGACGTCCGCGCGTCCACAACCCGGGGCTGCCGCCGGGGCAGTACGACGCGGGCGACGACTGGCCCGTGCTGTCCGCCGAGGTCACCCCCGAGCTGTCCCCCGCCGACTGGACCTTCCGGGTCGACGGGCTGGTGGCCGAGCCACGGACCTGGGACTGGGACGAGGCGCACACGCTGCCGGAGTCCGCGTACGAGGGCGACATCCACTGTGTGACGAGCTGGTCGAAGTTCGGGGTGCGGTTCGCGGGCGTGTCGCTGGACGCGTTCCTGGCGGCGGTGCGGCCCGACGCGGCCGCGACGCACGCGGTGGCGTACTCGCACACCGGGTACACCACGAACCTGCCGCTCGCGGACCTCACGGGCGGGCGGGCCTGGATCGCCTGGGAGTACGACGGCAAGCCGCTCCCGGCCGAGCACGGCGGGCCCGCCCGGCTGCTGGTGCCGCACCTGTACTTCTGGAAGAGCGCCAAGTGGATCGCGGGCCTGCGGCTGCTCGACCACGACGAGCCCGGTTTCTGGGAGCAGAACGGCTACCACGCGCGCGGCAACCCCTGGGAGGAGCAGAGGTACTCCGGTGACTGACACCTTCACTCCCCCGACCCGGTTCGCGGTGCCGGGCCGGATCCCCGTCAGCAACCGGGCCGCCGCGCTCTGGCAGACGGCGACGCTCACCGAGATCCGCCGGGAGACACCGCGGGCGGCGACCTTCCGGTTCGCGGTGCCGGCCTGGGCGGGCCATCTGCCCGGCCAGCACCTGATGCTGCGGCTGACCGCGGGCGACGGCTACACCGCCCAGCGGCACTACTCGATCGCGTCCGCGCCCGACGACAGCGGGCACATCGAGCTGACCCTGGACCATGTGGCGGGCGGTGAGGTCTCCGGCTGGTTCCACTCGGTGGCGCGGCCCGGCGACCGGGTCGAGGTGCGCGGCCCGCTCAGCGGCTTCTTCGCCTGGCCCGGGGACCGCCCCGCGCTGCTGATCGGCGCCGGTTCCGGGGTCGTCCCGCTGATGTCGATGGTCCGCCACCACCGGTCGCGCGGTCTCGGCACCCCGCTCCGCCTCCTGGTGTCCGCGCGCACCCCCGAGGATCTGATCTACGCCCGGGAGTACGGCCCCGAGACGACCCCCGTCTTCACCCGTCGGGCTCCCGAGGGCGTCCCGGTCGGCCGCCTCTCCCAGGCCCACCTGACCCCCCTCCTGACCGACCCGCCGACGGACGGCTGGGAGGCGTACGTCTGCGGCTCCAACGCCTTCGCCGAACACGCCTCCCGTCTCCTGGTGGCGGCGGGCCAGCCGGTGTCCCGAATCCGCATCGAACGCTTCGGCTGACCGGCCCGGGAGCCGGGCCGGTCCCGGCCCGCCGTTGCCCCGAATGGCGGCTCCCCGGTATCGGGGGTACCACTTTCATGTGGCGACTCGCGTGACGGCGAGGAGGGCGACATGCGGATCCGGATGCGGGGCCGGCGGTGGCGGAGCAATCCGCTGCGGCGCCGGTCGGACGTGGTGGAGGCGTGGACCGCGCTCGTCGTGGGCGTGCTGCTGCTGGTGGCGGCGCCGCTGGCCGGGGCGGTGGCCGGCCGGTGGGTCCACGACGAGGCGCTCGCGGCCGCGGCCGAGCAGCGGGCCGAACGGCACCGGGTGCGCGCCGAGGTCGTGGGCCGGGTGCCCGAGGCGCTGCCCACGGCGGACGGGGCCCGGGAGCAGATGTTCCGGGTGGACGTGCGCTGGGCGCCGCCGGGTGAACCGGCCCGGACCACGACGGCGCGGGTGCCGGCCGGTACGCGCCAGGGCGACCGGGTCGACGTGTGGTTCGACGACAAGGGGCACAGCGTGCCCCCGCCGGCGGACGGCACGGCCGTGTGGCAGCAGACGCTGACCATGGGGGTCGCCGCGACGGGCGGCGCGGTGGCCTTGGTGCTGCTGGGGCACGGGGTCGTGCGCCGGGTGGCGATGCGGCACCGGCTCGCCGAATGGGACCGGGAGTGGACGCGCACCGAGCCGGAGTGGACCCGGCGCCGGCCGGCCTGAGGCCGTCCGGGGGGTGTGGCGAGCGGCCGCGGGATGCACGTACGGTGTGATCACTTCGCATGATGACAAAGGCGGTCCCGCATGGCCCTGTTCGACCTGACCCTCGAGGAACTGCACGAGTACCGCAGCGAGTCCGTGGAGCCGGAGGGGTTCGACGCGTTCTGGTCGAAGACCCTCCAGGAGGCGCGCGAGCACGACCTCGGCGCCCGTTTCGAGCCGGTCGACACGGGCCTGGCGACGGTCGACGTGTACGACGTGACGTTCGCGGGCTACGGCGGCCACCCGGTGAAGGGCTGGCTGAAGGTGCCGGCCGGGGCGGCCGAACCGCTGCCGCTGGTCGTGGAGTTCATCGGGTACGGCGGGGGCCGCGGGCTGCCGCACGAGAACCTGCTGTGGTCGGCCACGGGCCGCGCCCACTTCATCATGGACACCCGCGGCCAGGGCAGTGCCTGGGGCGGCGGCGGTGGCACCCCGGACCCGGTGGGCGGCGGTCCCGCGTACCCCGGTTTCATGACGCGCGGGATCGACGCGCCCGAGAACTACTACTACCGGCGGGTGTTCACGGACGCGGTGCGCGCGGTGGAGGCGGCGCGTTCGCATCCGCTGACCGACGCGAGCCGGACGGTGGCGCTCGGGGCGAGCCAGGGCGGCGGTATCGCGATCGCGGTGGGCGGTCTGGTGCCGGACCTGGCGGCGGTCGCGCCGGACGTGCCGTTCCTGTGCGACTTCCCGCGCGCGGCGACCCTGACGGACCGTCACCCGTACCGGGAGATCGGCCTGTTCCTCCGGACGCACCGCGGCCGCACCCAGGAGGCCCTGCGCACGCTCTCCTACTTCGACGGCGTCCACTTCGCGGCCCGCGCCACGGCACCGGCACTGTTCTCGGCGGCGCTGGAGGACCAGACCTGCCCGCCGTCGACCGTGTTCGCCGCGTTCAACGCGTGGGCGCGCGGGGACAAGGCGATCGAGGTGTACGACTTCAACGACCATGAGGGCGGCGGGCCTTACCAGGAGGCGGCCAGGATGCGCTGGCTGCGCGCGTACGCCTGACACGAGCGACCACCCGTTCCCGCCCCCGACCCTTCCCGCCCCCTTCCCTCCAGTCCGACCAGTCGGTACGTTCGGGGTTCCGGCGGATCACGGAGGGTCCATGTCCGAGCACGTGCCACAGGTCCACGGCCACTGCGACGCCCGTTTCGACGCGGTGCGCGCCGCGTTCGAGGAGAACTTCCGGGACCGGGACGAACTGGGCGCCGCGGTGACCGTCACGGTCGACGGCGTCACCGTGGCCGATCTGTGGGCGGGCTGGGCGGACCCGGCGCGCACCCGGCCCTGGGAGCGGGACACGCTTGTCAACGTCTGGTCGACCACCAAAGGCCCGACGGCCCTGTGCGCGCACATCCTGGCCGACCGCGGCCTGCTCGACCTCGACGCGCCCGTGGCCGCCTACTGGCCCGAGTTCGCGGCGGGCGGCAAGGAGAACGTGCTCGTACGGCATCTGCTGTCGCACCGCGCCGGACTGGCCGGGCTGCGCGAGCCGCACTCGTTGGAGCAGCTCTACGACTGGGAGCTGACCACCGCGCGGCTCGCCGCCATGGAGCCCTGGTGGGAGCCCGGCACCCGCTCCGGCTATCACGCCCTCACCTACGGCTTCCTGGTCGGCGAGGTGGTCCGACGGGTGTCGGGTCTGCTGCCGGGCGCCTTCCTTGTGCGGGAGGTGACCGGGCCGCTGGGCGTCGACTTCACGATCGGCCTGCCGGAGAAGGAGGCCGGGCGGGCCGCCGAGCTGGTGCATCCGCGGGCCGCCGACGCGAGTGAACAGGCCAAGGTCTTCGCCCAGTTGGCGCCCGCCGCGATCGCCGCCCTGGCCAATCCCCCGGCCGGTGCCGCCGAGGCGTGCACCCCCGCGTGGCGGGCCGCGGAGATCCCGGCGGCCAACGGGCACGGCACCGCCCGCGCGGTCGCCGCGCTGTACGGCGTCCTGGCCGGCCGGGGCTCCTACGGCGGCCGGCGCGTGCTGTCCGCCGAGGCGGCCGAGCGGGTGCGCGAGGGGCAGGGCGCCTGCCGGGACCTGGTGCTGGGCGCCGGTTTCCCGCACGAGACGGAGATCGGGCTCGGCCTGTGGCTGAGCGGCCCGAACGGCTCGTACGGGCCGAATCCGCGGGCGATCGGGCACGACGGGTTCGGCGGTTCGTGCGGGCTCGCCGACCCGGACGCCGGGGTCTCGCTCGGGTACGTGATGAACCGCATGGGCCCCCACATCGCCGACGATCCGCGCAAAATGGCGCTGGTCGGCGCCCTCTACAGCGCGCTCTGAGCGCGGCGCGCCTCGACCAGACGGGCCCGGGGGCTGCCGTCGCGCCGGGTGCCGAACTCGGGCAGCGGGCGCAGCTCCACCCGGAACCCGGCCCGCTCCAGTTCGCGCCGTACCTCGCCGAGCCGGAAGGCGCGGTAGTACATCACGAACGGCGGCCGCCACAGGGCGTTGCGCACCCGCATCGCGGTGTCGAAGCCGAGGAGCATCCAGTAGACCGGGGAGACCGGGCGCGGCGGGGCGACGACCGGGAAGGCGAAGGTGCCGCCGGGCCGCAGGGCTGTGTGCACCTGGGTGAACAGGGCGGGCAGTTCGCGGGGCAGGAAGTGGCCGAACGCGCCGAAGCTGACGACGAGGTCGAAGGCGGCGGTGAACGGCAGGGCGCGGGCGTCGGCGCGGACCCAGGACACCCGGGGCCCGTCGCCGTCCTCGCCGGCGTGGCCGAGGCCGCGCGCCCGGGCCTGGTCGAGCATGCCCGCGCTGAAGTCGACGCCAATGGCGCGGCGTCGGCACACCGCGGTCAGCACGTCCAGGCCGGCGCCGGTGCCGCAGCACAGGTCGAGGCCGTCGTCGTAGGGGCCGGAGGCGAGCAGGGCGGCGGTGACCGCGTCCAGGACGGAGTCCGGGGTGCGGAACGGCGTGTGGTCGAACTTCGGGGCCAGCAGGTCGTAGCCGCGCTCGACGGACGACAGGGCCTGGACGGCGAGTTCGCGCAGGGTGGGGCCTTCGGGGCTGAACATCGGTCTCAGCCTACGGTGGTCCGCCGCTCCAGCAGGACCAGGGCTCGCTCGCACCAACGCAGGTTCTGCTCCTCGAAGGCGATCCCGGCCATCAGGGTGAGGTAGGGGCCGACGCGCTCGGCCTCGCGCAGATACGTCTCCTCGTCGCGGTCCCCGACGAGCCGTTCCCGGACGCGTTCGTAGCGGGCGAGCTTGCCGCGCGCCCAGCTCATCCGCTCCTCGATCAGCTCGCGGGTGACGGCGGGGTCGGTGCCGTCCATCGCCTGGACCTTGATGAGGAGTTCGTCGCGGATGGCGGTGGGACGGCGCGGCGGGGTCGCGGCGAAGCCGCTCAGGTCCGCGCGGCCGGCCTCGGTGAGGGTGAACATCCGCTTGTTGGGCCGGCGTTCCTGCTGGACGACGCGTGCCTCGATCAGTCCGTCCTGGGCGAGCCGCTCCAGTTCGCGGTAGAGCTGCTGCGGGGTCGCGGGCCAGAAGTTGGCGAGCGAGACGTCGAAGACCTTGGACAGCTCGTAGCCCGAGGCCTCGCCCTCCAGGAGGGCGGCGAGGACGGCGTACTTGAGGGACATGTGGACACCGTAACAGCCGATGATTATTGTCATCCGCACTTACTCAACAAATTGACTATGAGATGATGAGGTGATCCCATGCGCGCGTTCCGCGAGGCGGTCGAGGCCGGCGATCTCGACGCCGTGGAGGCCCTGCTGGCCGAGGACGTGGTCTTCACCAGCCCGGCCGTGTTCAAGCCGTACACGGGCCGGCCGATCACCGCGGCGATCCTGCGCACGGTGTCGGAGGTCTTCGAGGACTTCCGCTACGAGCGTGAGCTGAGCGGCGGCGAGGGCCGCGACCACGCGCTGGTCTTCAGGGCGCGGGTGGGCGAGCGCGAGCTGAGCGGCTGCGACTTCATCCACCTGAACGAGGACGGCCTGATCGACGAACTGACCGTGATGGTGCGGCCGCTGTCGGGTCTCCAGGCGCTGGCGGCGGCGATGGGGGCGCGCTTCGACGCGATCACGCGGGAGGCGGAGGAGCGGTCTGCCGACCGCTGAGGCACCCCGCCGCCCGCGGACCGGGGTCAGTCCTTGAGGTCGTCGAGCGTGGTCCGGGTGTCGGTCTTCAGCCAGTCGATGACCTCGTCCAGCTCCGGCGGATCCTTGTCGTCGTCGTAGGAGGACAGGTAGGAGCTGTAGCCCATCGTGTACGTCACCCAGCCGTCCCGAACGGCGAGGGTGGCGTAACGCGAGCCGCTGTCGGTGCCGTTGGTGGTGTCCTCGCTGACGATGTACGCCTCGTCGCCGATGCCGGTGACGGGGTCGACGTCGTAACCGTCGTGGCTGTCGTCGTAGTTCTTCCATTGGGCCGTGAACTCCGGCCCCGGGTCGGTCTTCTTGTGCAGGTCGAGCTGGACGGAGAGATAGGCGTCGGCGTAGCTGGAGCCGGTCTTCTTCAGGCTGATGCTGCAATAGCCCTGGTCGAGGGCGGTGTCCTCAAGAGTGTTGTCGGTCGGGGTGCCGTCCTTCTCCGGGTACTCGTCCTTGAACGACGAGTAGTCCGCGCTGGTGCACAGGTTGGCCGGCGCCTTGTAGCCGCGCAGGTCCGGGTCGTCCCCGGTGCCGCCGATCACGAAGACACCGGCCGCCCAGGCGGCGGAGGCGACCACGGCACCGAGGGCGGCCCACAGGACGGCCCGGCCCGCGCCGCCGCCGCTGCCGCCGGTGGGCGGGGTGCCGACCACGGGGTAGGGGCCCGGCTGGGCGTACGGGTTGACCTGCTGGGCCGGCACGCCGACCAGGGTGGGCTGCGCGTAGATCGGCGCCTGGCCCGACTGCGGCGCGGGCGGAAAGCCTGCCGGGCCGCCGGGCGCGGGCGACTGCGGGTTCGGATAGGGGTAGGCGCTCGGCGGGGCGGGCGCCTCGGACGGCTGCTCGGGTTGCTGCGGAGGCTGAGGCGGCGTGGACATGACGTGACGATAAGGCAGAGAGGGAGGTCAAGTCCCATGAGGTCACGGATCGTTACGCTCCGGGGACATCCGTCATAAACGTGACTCCATCCACGACCGAAGTCGCGGGCTTCCTGCGTCGCTGGCTAGGCCGCGTCGCAGAGGACCAGCCCGGCCCTGTTGAGGATGTTCGTCGCGCCGACGTGGTCCGCGTTCGCGGTGAACTCGCACGCCGTGCACCGGAACCTTGCCTGGGTGAGGCGGTTCTCCTTCGCGACGTGCCCGCACTCGGGGCACGCACGGGAGGTGTTGCGCGCGTCCACCGGGACCGTGCGGCGACCGGCACTCTCAGCCTTGTTCGCCAGGATTCCGAGGAACTGCGCCCAGCCCGCGTCGAGGATGCTGCGGTTGAGCCCGGCCTTGGCGGCGGCGCCGTTCGGGAGGAACACGCCGTCGTTGTCGGGGTCGGGTTCGGCTTCAGGCGCGCGCGTCATGCCCGCCGTGTTCAGCCGCTCGTGCACGATCACGTCGTGGCCGGCGACGAGCGCGCGGGCGGTCTTGTGGTGGAAGTCGGCGCGCTGCCGCCTGACCTTGGTGTGCAGCCTGGCGACCTTGCGGGCGGCGGCCCGGTGCTTCTTGGTGCGCTGCCGGGCCCGCTTCGGGAACGTCGCGAGGTGCCGCTGCGCCTCGGCCAGCTCACCGGCCATCGTCTGGAGGAAGCGCGGGTTGGCGACGTGTGCGCCGTCCGAGGTGGTCAGGAAGCGGGCGACACCCAAGTCGATCCCGACGACCGCTCCGGTGGCCGGAAGCGGCTCGGCGGGGACCTCGTCGCAGGCCAGGACGACGTACCAGCGGGTTCCCTCGCGCTTCACCGAGATCGTCTTGACGCGGCCCCGCACGGGCCGGTGCCGGTGCACGCGGACGTGCCCGACGCCTTGGAGCCGTACGCGGGTGTGAGGGTCGTGCGGGGTGGAGTCCCAGCGGCAGCCGTCGCCGTCCTTCGGGAAGACGACGGTGTCGAAGTGCCCGACACCCTTGAAGCGCGGGTAGCCCGGCGTCCGTCCGGCCCCGACGCGGCGGAAGAACGCCTGGAACGCCTTGTCGAGGCGTCGCAGGGTGGCCTGCTGGGAGGAGAACGACCAGCGGCCCTGACGCTCCGGGTCGAACGCACGGATCGCCTTGAGCTGGGCCGACTGGCCGCCGTACTTGATCGACGTCTTCGAGGTGTGCCGGTAGGCGTCCCGCCGCTCCTGCAACGCCCCGTTGTACAGGGAGCAGTGATCCCGGAGCATGCCGACGAGCGCCGCCGCCTGACCCCTGGTGGGGCGAAGGAGGAATTTGTACGCGCGGATCACCGCTCACGCCTGCGCTCGGCACAAAACCCTTCGGCGAGGAGCACACACGCCGCAGCGTTGATCGAGATGCCTACGCGCTCGGCGTACGCCTCGACCTGCCGCTTCAAGTCCGGTGAGACGCGCAGGTTCAGCGACTCCCGGCGATCACCTCTCGCCACGAACCATGATGCTAGTGCTTCGCAATGTGCTCGGACCCGCGCTCAGTCGAGGTCACAACAGCGCTGAGCAGCAATTCCCGAGGTTTGGCGGCCCTTTGCCTAAGGCGCGGACGCCCCCGGGCGGACCGGCAGGACGTGCACGCTGTTGCCGACGAAGCTGGAGTGGCGGGGCAGTTCCGGTTCGGGGGCGGTGAGTTGGAGGTGGGGGAAGCGGGTGAAGAGCCGTTCCAGGGCGACGCTCGCCTCCAGGCGGGCCAGTGGGGCGCCGAGGCAGTAGTGGGCGCCGTGGCCGAGGGAGAGGGTGCGGGCGGCGCCGGGCCGGGCCGGGCGGGTGACGTCGAAGCGGTCGGCGTCGGGGCCGTGGGCGGCCGGGTCGCGGCCTGCGGCGGAGTAGCCGGCCAGGACGGGCGTGCCCCGGGGGATGAGCGTGCCGTCGAGCGTGAGGTCGCGCACCGGGTAGCGGAACGGGAAGTAGCTGACGGGCGCGTCCCAGCGCAGGGTCTCCTCGACCACGTCCGCCCAGCTCGCCTCGCCCTTGCGCACGAGCGCGAGCTGGTCGCGGTGGCCGCACAGGGCGCGTACGGCGTTGGTGATGAGGTTGAGGGTGGTCTCGTGCCCGGCGATGATCATGAGCAGCAGGGTCCCGACGAGTTCCTGAGGGGCGAGCCCGTCCCCGTCCTCGTCGCGTGCGGCGATCAGGGCGCTGGTGAGGTCGTCGCCGGGGTGCGCGGTCTTCGCGGCGGCGATCTCGGCGAGGAGCGCGACGAGTTCACGGTTGGCGGCGACGACCTGCTCGGGCCCTATGTCGGTGGCGACGACCTGGTTGGACAGGTGGTGCAGCCGGTCGCGGTATTCCGCGTCCACGCCCAGGAGTTCACCGATCACGCCCATCGGCAGGGGCAGCGCGAAGTGCCGGCGCAGATCGGCGACCCCGTCCGCTTCCGCGGCCGCGCGCTCCAGGCCGTCCAGCAGTGAGTCCGTCAACTCCTCGACGCGCGGGCGGAGTTCCTCGACCCGGCGGGCGGTGAACGCGCGGCTGACGAGCGAGCGCAGTCTGCGGTGGTCGTCGCCGTCGGCCGTCGTCATGCCGGGGACCGTCGCGAAGGTCAGCAGCGGCCATCCCTCGGCGATCCGGCCCTCGCCCAGGGCGGTGAAGTGCCGCGCGTTCTTGGCGACTTCGGGGTGGGAGAGGAACTCCTTGAGGGCCTCGTGGCCGAGGACGGCCATCCCCTCGATGTCCCCGGGCAGCAGCACGGGGGCGACGGCACCCCTCGCGAGCAGTCGCGCGTTGGCGGCGTGCGGGCAGCCGCCCGCCGGGTCGAGACGATGAGGCGTGCCGGTCCGGTCGTCCACCGATGACTCCTTGAAGGCGGGGAAAGGGCGCCGTACGGAGTGCGATTCTGCCCGTGCGCCGCACCGGTGCGACAGGGCCGGGCGAACCCGTGTGCTACAGTTCCTTCAGCACTCGTGTATGTCCCTTGTTTGGACGCCGGTGCACTTCCTCTCCGGTCCGCCCGGTCACCCGCCAAATTCCTCGGCCGGTACGGCGGCCGTCCCGCACCGCCTCACGCACGCGACACCCATGTGATCGTTCGTGGCCGACGTGGTGTTCCCGCCGCCCGAGGCGCGCCCGGCGCCCTCCCTCCGCGGCCGTATCCCCCCTCTCCGTATGTCTCATGCCCTCCGTCCGCGAAAGGACCGGCCACCATGACCACCACCACACTTGAGCACCCTCCCGTACGACAGGCCCCCGCCCGGGCCGTCTCCGGTGTCCTCGACATCGACGCGAGCGGAAAGGGGCACCTGCGCGCCCCGGACCTGCTGCCCACGCCCGGCGACCTCCAGGTCCCGGCCGCGCTGATCCGCCGTCACGGACTGCGCAAGGGCGACCTCGTCGACGGGGTGCGCGGCACCCAGCAGGCCCTCACCGAGGTCGCCCGCGTCGAGGGCCGTACGCCCGGAGCCGGGCGCCGTCGTTTCCACGACCTCACCCCCGTGCACCCGTACGACCGGCTGCGTCTCGAGCATCCGGGCGCCGGGCTCGCGGGCCGGCTCGTCGACCTGGTCGCACCGGTCGGCAAGGGCCAGCGCGGGCTGATCGTGGCGCCGCCCAAGACCGGCAAGACCGTACTGCTCCAGCAGCTCGCCGCCGCCGTCGCCGGGAACCACCCCGAGGCCCGGCTGATGGTCGTGCTCCTCGACGAACGCCCCGAGGAGGTCACCGACATGCGGCGCTCGGTGCGCGGCGAGGTGTACGCCTCGACCTTCGACCGGGCGCCCCGGCAGCACATCGCCCTCGCCGAGCTCGTCGTCGAGCGCGCCAAGCGGCTCGTCGAGGCCGGGGAGGACGTCGTGATCCTGCTCGACTCGCTGACCCGGCTGTGCCGGGCGCACAACAACGCGGCCGCCGCCGGGGGCCGCACCCTCAGCGGTGGTGTCGACGCGACCGCGCTGATCGGGCCCAAGCGGTTCTTCGGGGCCGCGCGGGCGGCCGAGGAGGGCGGCTCGCTGACCGTCCTGGCCACCGCGCTGGTCGACACCGGGTCGCGCGCCGACGACTTCTACTTCGAGGAGCTGAAGAGCACCGGCAACATGGAGCTGCGGCTCGACCGTGACCCGGCCTCCCGACGGGTCTTCCCGGCCGTCGACGTCACCGGTTCCGGCACCCGCCGCGAGGAGCTGCTCCTCTCCCCCGCCGAGTCGGCCGCCGTGCGCGGGCTGCGCCGCGCCCTGGCGCCCCGGGACGGCCGCACCGGACTGGAGACGCTCCTCGAACGGCTGCGCGAGACGCCGGACAACGCGACGTTCCTGCGGCGGGTGCAGCCGACCCTGCCGGCCGGCTGACCGCCCGCCCGCACCGCCCCCGCGGCCGCGCCGGCCGGGATCGGCGTGCGGCATCCGGGTGCTCGGCCGCGGCATGCGGCACGGGCAGCACCGGGAAGACCCGGTTCATTTCTACGTTGATCATATGAAAATCGGCTTCTCTTCCCGCACCGCTGTGTCGGCCTGTGCCCTCTGCGCGGCCGGTGTCCTGACGCTGGGCCCCGCCGCGGCGGCCCTCCCGGCCGGGACGGACCCCGGAGCGCCCGGCGGCCCCGGCGAGCCGCGCGTGAGCGCCCCCCGGCCCGCCCTGCTCTACCGGCCCGGCACCCAGGTCCGGCCGCACCGGGGAGCACCCGAGGTCCCGGACGTCTCCGCACGGTCCTGGCTGGTGGCCGACGCCCGCACCGGCGAGATCCTCGCCGCGTCGGACGCCCACCGCAGACTCCCGCCCGCCAGCACCCTGAAAACCCTGTTCGCCCTCACCGTGCTGCCGGCCCTGCCCGGCGGCGTCCGGCACCGGGTGACCGAGGAGGAGCTGAGCGGCATCGGCGCCGGCAGCAGCCTGGTCGGTGTCGTCGAGGGCCAGACCTACCGGGTCTCCGACCTGTGGCGCGGGGTGTTCCTGAACTCCGGCAACGACGCCGTGCACGTCCTGGCCGCCCTCAACGGCGGCTGGCGTACGACGGCCGCCCGGATGCAGGCCAAGGCGCGGGCCCTGGGAGCGCTGGACACCCACGTGCGCTCCCCCGACGGGTACGACACACCGGGCCAGGTGTCCTCGGCGTACGACCTCGCGGTGTTCGGCCGGGCCGGGCTGCGCAACGCCGACTTCGCCCGGTACTGCGCCACGGTCGACGCGCAGTTCCCCGCGGGCGACGGGCGCTCGTACGGGATCCGCAACACCAACCGGCTGCTGACCGGGGCGGACGGGGTCGAACCGTATCCGGGGCTCATCGGCATCAAGAACGGCTACACCACCGAGGCCGGCAACACCCTGGTGAGCGCGGCCCGGCAGGGCGGGCGCACCCTCGTGGTGACGGTGATGAACCCGCGCTCGGGCGGCGGGCACGCCGTCTACGAGGAGGCGCGCGCGTTGCTGGACTGGGGGTTCGCGGCCGCCGGGCGGGTCGATCCGGTGGGCTCGCTGGACGCGCTGCGCTCCCGGCCCAGGCCGGGACCCGACGTGCCACCGGCCGCCGCCGCGGCGGGCCCCGCCGCGGCCGGGGTCTCCGCGCCCGCCCTGCGGCCGCCCGGCTGGCCCGCCGCGCTCGCCATCGCGGGCGCCGCCGCGCTGGGCGGCGCCATCATGGCCTTCGCGCTGCGGCTGATCGTGCGCCGCCCGGAGGGTTCCTGACCGGCCGGCAGCCACAGCAGCAGACCCAGCGTGATCCACGTGTAGGTGTTCGAGCCGAGGAAGCCGTCCACGCCGGAGGCGTCGTCGAACCACAGCCACACCACGCTGGTGCACAGCACCCCGTACAGGGCACCCGCCACGCGCGGGTGCCCGGCGCGCAGCAGCAGCGCGAAGGACGGCAGCAGCCACACCAGGTGGTGCACCCAGGTGACGGGGCTGACCAGACACGCCGTCAGGCCGGTGAGCGCGAAGGCCGCCGGCCAGTCCCCGGCGGCCGCCGCCCGCCGCGCCCGGCGCGCCCACACGGCGAGCACCAGCACGGCGAGCAGCGCCCACACCGCCCGGCTCTCCACGCCGAGCCGGGCCAGGACGCCCTGGAGCGACTGATTGGAGACGTAGTCGAGCCGCCCCACCCGGCTCGTGTCCCACAGCGCGCGCGTCCAGTAGAAGCGTGAGGCGTCGGGTGCGATCAGCGCGGCGGCCGCCGTCGCCGCCAGGGCCACGCCCGTGGCGACGGCTGCCGCGCGGCGGCGTCCGGCGACGAACAGCAGGGCGATGAACAGCGCCGGGGTGAGCTTGACCGCCGCCGCCAGCCCGATCCCGAGACCGGCCAGGCGCTCCCGGCCGGTCGCGAGCAGCAGACAGTCGGTCAGGACCAGCGCCAGCAGGACCAGGTTCACCTGGCCGAAGCTGAAGGTGTCGCGCAGCGGTTCGAACAGCGCGAGGGCGCAGACGGCGAGGGCGGCGCCGTACCAGCCGTAGCGCCGCAGGCCCGGTCCGGCCAGGATCCGTACGACCGCGGCGAGGGCCACCAGGTTGAGCAGCAGGGCGGCCGCGATCGCGGTGCGCAGTCCGACCAGTGCCATGGGCAGCATCGCGACGGCCGCGAACGGCGGGTAGGTGAACCCGTACGGCGTGCCGGGCACCCGGTAGTCGTAGACCCGGCCGCCGTGGTGGATCCAGTGGTCGACCGTGCCGTGGTAGACGCGCAGGTCGAACCAGTCGCGCAGGAGCGGCACGGTCGCGGTGAAGACGGTCACGGCGCCGGCGAGCAGGCACAGCAGCAGCAGTCGGCCACGGTCCGTGGCGGGTGCCCTCATGCCGTACGTCCGAGTGTGCCGGGGGCGTGGGCGGCGAGCCGGGCCTGCCACAGGACGACCACGGCGAGCGCGCCGCCGCAGACCGCGAGGAGCAGCCGTCCGGCGTCGGCCGGGTCGCCGTCGGGCAGGACGGCGAGGGCAAGGACGGCGGCCACGGCGGCCGTCCGGGGCCGGACCGCGGTGCTGGGGGCCGCGGCGGCGATGAGGAACAACCCCCACAGCGCGTACCAGGGGCGGATCGCGGGGCCGAACGCGGCGACCACGGCCAGGCTGAGCCCCAGCGCGTACACGGGCCTCGGCCGCAGCCGCCACCATATGGCGACCAGGGCGACGCCGACGACGGCGAGCCCGAAGGCGTGCCAGGCGGGGACGGCGAGCGGCGCCAGATCGCTGCCCGCGTGTTCGAGGAGGGCGCCGGTGGCGCGGCCGAGCAGGCTGGTGAGGGCCCAGTTCTGCGGGGAGACCGGGGTGTCGAGGGCCGCGGTCCAGCCGTAGCCGGTGCCCGCGACGGCGGTCGCGCCGACCGTGGTGGCCGCGCAGACCGCGCCGGTCGTCAGGACGGCGGGCAACGGGCGCCGTCCCGCGCGCAGTTGGAGCACCACGACCGCGACCAGACCGAGCGCGGCCGGCACCTTGACCAGGGCGGCGAGGGTGACCAGCACGGTGGCCGGCACCGGGTGCCGGCCCAGCGCGGCGACCAGGCCGACGCCGAGCAGGCCCAGCATGACGGCGTCGTTGTGGGCGCCGGCCACCAGATGCAGCAGGACCAGCGGGTTGAGGGCGCCGAGCCACAGGGCGGCGGCGGGGTCGGCGCCGCTGTGCCGGGCCAGCCGGGGCAGCGCGGCCGCCATCAGCGCCACCCCGCACAGGGCGACCAGCCGCATCCCGAGGAGCCCGGCGGGCAGTTCGCCGTGGGTCAGCCCGGACAGGGCGGCGGCGACGCCGAGGAAGACCGGCCCGTAGGGGGCGCCGGTGTGCCGCCACAGCGGGGCGACCTCGTCGGCGAGCGGGCCACCGAGCCGGGCCGGGCCGTGGGCGTAGACGTCGATGTGCGCGTCGACCATGGCGCCCTGTGCGAGATAGCTGTAGACGTCCCGGCTGAACAGCGGCGGCGCGATCAGCAGCGGGGCCGCCCAGACGGCGAGGACGAGCACGAGCGCCCGTGGGGTGGGCGGTCCGGCGCCGCGCACCAGGCGGCCGAGCAGGACCCAGGCCGTGGTCAGCAGCACCAGCCCGAAGTAGACACCGACCAGGCCCAGTACGGCGTGCGCCGAGGACGGGGCGAGGAGTTCACGGGCGGGCAGCGCGCCGGCCGTCCTGCCGCCCAGGGCGAGACAGGACGTACCGGCCAGGCCGAGCACCTGACAGCGGCGCAGACCGACGGGGGAAGCCATGACCGACACGCCGTCAGCGTGCCGTCGCCGGATGGCCGGGGAGCGACACTCCGCCCGCCTCCCGGCGGCCTGCGCATGGCCGCCGGGTGAGCGTCACGGGACGGGCCACCGGGCGGACCGTGAGAGGGACCGCGGGCGGTCAGAGGAACCGGGATCCGGCCACGGGTCCGGCGGACGTGACCCGGGTCCGTTCGCCGCTCAGCCAGTCGTCGCGGACCGCCGCGACGAAGTCGGTGAGCCGTTCGACGGGGTCGGCCGGGGTCCCGCCGTCGCCCTCGTCCGGGGTGGGGTCGGCGGCCACGATCCCGGCGGCGATCTCCGCCTCGGGCCGCTCGTCGGGCTCGCCCTGCTCCACCCCGCCGTCGGCGTTCACGCGCAGGCCGGGCGCCCAGGGCGCGACGACCGACTGGTGCAGCAGGGCGACGCTGTCGGGGGTGACGGCGGGGGTGTCGGTCCAGCAGCTCGCGTGCTCGTGCAGCACCTGGCCGGGGGTGCGGTGCAGCAGATGCTTCAGCACGCTCGGCCCGTCCTCGGCCGCCAGCGTGTCGTTCAGGTCGTAGGAGAGGACGACGGTGTCGGGGCGCTCCGGTGCGAAGGGCAGGGCCGGCAGGCCGAGGATCTCGGCGGCGGCCAGGCCGAGGATGCGGCTGCCCCGGTCGGGCAGCAGGGAGACCGAGGCGGGCCGGGTCTCCGCCGCCTCCAGCACCGCCTTCAGCCGCAGCAGGCCGCGCAGACACTGCTCGGGGGTGTCCTGGATCCAGGCGTACCGCCCGGTCATGCCCGCCTCGAAGCCGTACGGGGAGAGGGTGCCCAGCATCGTGCCGCCTAGGACGAACTGCCAGCCGCGCAGGTCGGTGCCGTCCAGCGGGGTGAACGGCGCGGCGCGGTCGGCGCGGGCCAGGACGCGGTTCTGCCGGTCGCGGGCCGGCTGCCACATGGCGTCGTCCGGGTCCGGCAGCAGCGCGTGGTGACGGCGGGCCAGGTCCAGGTCGCCGGCGAGGACCGCGTTGAAGACCAGCAGATAGCGGTCGGGCCAGGCGGCGAGCCGGTCCTCGTGCGCGGTCAGTACGTCGACCGCCTCACGGTGGCGCTCCTCGTCCTCGTACGCCGAGACCACCTCGCGCAGCGCGGCGGTGGAGTCCGGCACCAGGCGCAGGGCCTCGCGCAGGGCCGGGATGGCGAGGTGGGCGACGCCGCGCTCCACGCACGCGTACCCGAAGTCGTAGAGCCGCTGCGGCTTGCCGGGCGACGCGGCCAGCGCGGCGGCGGCCCGCTGAAGGTCCTCGAACCCGGCCGCCCCGGCGGCCCGTCCGACGACCAGGGCGACCTCCGCGAGCGGCGCCGACTCGGCCGTGCCGCGCAACTGCCGCAGCGCGCCCGGCACATCACCCGAGTCGAGCGACTCCCAGGCCGTGAGCAGTTCGGGGGACGTGGGGCGGCGATTCCTGCGCGAGAACATGCGGAGGATCTTCGCCGGTGACCGGGCGTGTCCTCAACGCAATTACCCTCGCCGCGACCGGCCGGGTTCAGAACACCGAGAGGCCCGTGAGGGTGGTGAAGCGGTCCAGGGCCGCCACCCCCGCCACGGAGTTGCCGCGTTCGTCGAGGCCGGGGCTCCACACGCACAGGGTGCAGCGGCCGGGGACGACGGCGATGATGCCGCCGCCGACGCCGCTCTTGCCGGGCAGGCCGACCCGGTAGGCGAAGTCGCCGGCCGCGTCGTAGGTGCCGCAGGTGAGCATCACCGCGTTGACCTGCTTGGCCTGGCTGCGGGTGAGCAGGCGGGTGCCGTCGGCGCGGACGCCGTGCCGGGCGAGGAAGCCGGTGGCCAGGGCGAGGTCGGCGCAGGACGCGGTGAGCGAGCACTGCCGGAAGTACTGGTCGAGCAGGCCGGGGACGGGGTTGTCGATGTTGCCGTAGGAGGCCATGAAGTGGGCGAGCGCGGCGTTGCGGTCGCCGTGCGCGCTCTCGGAGGCGGCGACCTCCTCGTCGAAGGACAGCTCGGGATTGCCGCTCTCGGCGCGCAGGAAGTCGAGGAGCGCGCCGGCCGCGTCGCCGGTCCGGGTGTGCAGCCGGTCGGTGACGACCAGGGCGCCCGCGTTGATGAAGGGGTTGCGCGGGATGCCGTGCTCGTACTCCAGTTGCACCAGCGAGTTGAAGGGGTTGCCGGAGGGCTCGCGGCCCACGTGCTCCCACAGCGCGTCGCCCTCGCGGGCCAGGTCGAGGGCGAGGGTGAAGACCTTGGTGATGGACTGGGTGGAGAACGGCTCGCGCCAGTCCCCCACCCCGTACACCGTGCCGTCCAGTTCGGCGACGGCCATGCCGAAGCGGCTCGGGTCGCGGGCGGCCAGCGCCGGGATGTAGTCGGCGGGGCGGCCGCGGCCGGGGGTGTGCTCCAGCTCCTCGGCGATGCGCTCCAGGACCGGCTGGAAGGCGAAGGACGACGTCGTTCCCATGATCACCATTGTGCCTCCGGGGCCGGGCCCCCTCAGGCGCAGGCCCCGTCAGGCGCAAGCCCGCACCGGGGCCGGGGCCGGGACGGGGTCCAGCGTGCGGGCGGGACGGATCGCGCCGACCGGGGCGCCGCCGCCGAGCAGCGGCTCGCCGGCGAACTCGGTGAGGAGCGCCGGGTCGACGCCGGCCCGGACGAGGGCGGCCGCGGTGACCGGTATGCGGGCCCGGTTCGCGCCGTCGGAGATCTTGACGGCGACGGCCCGGCCGTCCGGGAGGGCGGCGACCTCGACGCCCTCGAAGCCGTCCTTGGCGAGCAGGCCGGGGACGGCCCGCATCAGGGCGGCCACGTCCCGGCCGGTGCCGGAGGCGGTCTCGGCGTGGTCGCGCATCGCGTCGGCGACCCGGGCCTCGGGGGTGCCGGGCGCCGCCGTGGTGATGCGGGCGGCGGCCCGGGCGAGGCCGTGCAGGGAGACCGCGAAGAGCGGGGCGCCGCAGCCGTCGACGGTGACCCGGGAGATCCGCTGCCCGGTGAGGTCCTCGACGATCTCGGCGATCGCCTGCTGGAGGGGGTGCGCCGGGTCGAGGTAGTCGTGCAGGGACCAGCCGTTGAGCTTGCAGGTGTACAGCATGGCGGCGTGCTTGCCGGAGCAGTTCTGGGCGAGCCGGGAGGCCGGGCGGCCGGCGCGGATCCACGCGTCGCGCTCGGCGGCGCCGTACGGCAGGTCGGGGACGTTGCGCAGGTCGTCCTCGGTGAGGCCGGCCAGGGCGAGGACGCGCCGGGCCGCGTCGAGGTGGTGGTCCTCGCCGGAGTGGCTGGCGGCGGCCAGCGAGAGCAGCTCGCCGTCGAGGGGCAGCCCGGCGCGGACCATGGCGACGGCCTGGACGGGCTTGAGCGCCGAGCGCGGGTAGAAGGCGGCCTCGATGTCGCCGAGCTGGAGCCGGACCTCGCCGCCCTCGCCGAGGACGACGACGGAGCCGTAGTGGACGCCCTCGGTCACCCCGCCGCGGACGAGGCGGGCGACGGGCGCGTGGAGGGGTTCGCGGATCGCGGGGGCGTCGGCGAGGGTGCTGTCGTACATCACTGCCTGTGGGGGTCGGGGGTGCTCGTGCCGGGGGTGCGCACGATGTCGGTGAGGGTGGTCTCGACGCGGTCGAGGTGGTGGCTCATCGCGGCGACCGCGTCAGCCTCGGAGCCGTCGGTCAGCGCCTCGACGATCGCCCGGTGCTCGCGGTTGGACTGCTCGCGGCGGCCGCCCAGTTCGGTGAGGAAGGCGGACTGGCGGGCCAGCGCGTCGCGGATCTCCTCGATGACGCGGCGGAAGACAGGGTTCTGGGCGGCCTCGGCGACGGCCAGGTGGAAGAGGGTGTCCATCGCGACCCACGCGGTGGTGTCCGTCTCCCGCTCCATGCGGTCGAGCAGATGCGCGAGGTGGTCGAGGTTCTCCGGGGTGCGGCGCAGCGCCGCGTATCCCGCGACCGGGATCTCGACGTGGCGGCGGACCTCCATCAGGTCGCTGGCCGCGTAGTCGCCGAAGGTCGGGTCCTCGACGGTGTTCGCGATCACGAACGTGCCCTTGCCGGTCTTGGCGACGGTCAGGCCCATGGTCTGGAGGGCGCGCAGCGCCTCGCGCAGCACGGGCCGGGACACCTCGAGGGTGCGGCACAGCTCCGCCTCGGACGGGAGCTTGTCCCCGATGGCGTAGGTGCCGCGCTCGATGGCGCCGCGGAGGTGGGTGAGGACCGCTTCCATGGCGCTGACGCGCCGCGGGCCCGAACCACCTGTCTGGCTGTCTGACAGGTTCACGAGTGTGATGGTCAGGGCGACGCCGGGGTCCTGTCAAGACAGGCAGGAGGCCGGGAGCCCGGTGGGGCTCCCGGCCGACACGCGCGCGGGGCCGGTCAGCTCTCCAGCACGCCCGTGCCCAGCAGCCCGAACAGCGCGAGACCGATGACGATCCGGTAGATCACGAACGCGTTGAAGGTGTGCTTGGCCACGAACTTCAGCAGCCAGGCGATGGAGGCGTAGGCCACGACGAAGGAGACCAGCGTGCCCACGGCGAGCGGGGCCGCCGACCCCGCGCCCGTGCCGAGCGCGTCCTTCAGCTCGTACAGGCCGGCGCCGGTCAGCGCGGGGATGCCGAGGAAGAACGACAGCCGGGTGGCCGCGACCCGGTCCAGGTCCAGCATGAGCGCGGTGGACATGGTGGCGCCGGAGCGGGAGAAGCCGGGGAAGAGCAGCGCCAGGATCTGGGAGCTGCCGACCAGCATGGCGTCCTTGAACGAGGTGTCGTCCTCGCCGCGCTTGTGCCGGCCCATCCGGTCGGCGGCCCACATCACACCGCTGCCCGCGATCAGCGAGCCGGCGACCACCCAGAGGGAGGCGAGCGGTCCTTCGATGAGCGGCTTGGCGGCCAGGCCGACGGCGACGATCGGCAGGGTCGCCCAGATCACCCACCAGCCGAACTTGTAGTCGTGGTGGACGCGCTCCTCGCGGTCGCGCAGACCGCGGAACCAGGCGGAGACGATCCGGGTGATGTCCTTGCGGAAGTAGACCAGTACGGCGGCGATGGCCCCGACCTGGATGACGGCCGAGAAGCCGACGACGGCGTCGTCGTCGACGGGGATGCCCATCAGGCCCTCGGTGATCTTCAGATGGCCGGTGGAGGAGACGGGGAGGAACTCGGTCACTCCCTCGACGGCTCCGAGGACGACGGCTTGGCCGACGGAGATGGCGCTCATGGAATCCAGTTCTGACGAGATCGGGTGCGGGTTCGGGTCGCTGGTCGCCGGTGCGGCCGGCCGCTACGGCCAGACCGCCTGGCCTATGGCCACCCCGGCGAACGCGGCCCCCAGGCCCGCCACCACACTGCCGACGACATTGGCGAGGGCGAGCAGTCCCGCGCCCGTCTCGGTCAGCCGCAGCGTCTCGTACGAGAAGGTCGAGTACGTCGTCAGCGCCCCGCACAGCCCGGTCCCCAGGAACAGCCGCAGGTCGGGCGAGGCGGCCGCGGAGCCGGTGAGGATGCCGAGGACCAGACAGCCCACGACGTTGACCACGAAGGTGCCCCAGGGGAAGACCGAGTCGTGCCGGGACTGCACCGCGCGGTCGGTGAGATAGCGCAGCGGGGCGCCGATCATGCCGCCCGCGACGACCACCAGCCAGTTCACGACGACTTCTTACCTTCCGTGTCCGGTTCGCCCGGGTTGTCGAGGCGGTCGGCGCGCCGCAGGACATGGCATTCGTCGAGGGTCACCAGCCGGTCGGCGACCAGTTCGTCGAGCTGCGGCAGGAAGGCGCGGATGCGCTCCTCGGTGTCGACGATCACGACCAGCACCGGCAGGCCCTCGCTGAGCGAGAGCAGCCGGGAGGTGTGGATCCTGGAGGAGGCGCCGAAGCCCTCCACGCCGTGGAGGACGCTGGCGCCCGCGAGCCCGGCGGCGTGGGCGCGGTGGACGATCTCGGTGCACAGGGGCCGTCGGTGCCAGGTGTCGTTCTCGCTCAGGTAGACGGTCACCCGCAGGGCGTTGCCGGTGAGTCGCGTCATGTCTGCCTCCCCAGGAGCACGCGGCGGGTCGCGGCGGCGGCGAGCCACACCGCGGCGAGGGCCGCGCACAGGGTCGCGGCCAGATAGGCCAGGGCCGTGCCGGCGCGGCCCGCGTGGAAGAGCCGTTCGATGTCGACGGCGTAGGTGGAGAAGGTGGTGAAGCCGCCGAGGACGCCGGTTCCGAAGAAGGGGCGCACCAGCCGGTGGACTTCGAGGATCTCGGTGATCACCACGAGGAACACGCCGATCACGGCGCAGCCGACGACGTTCACCCAGAAGATGGTCCAGGGGAAGCCGCCGGTCTCGGTGGGCCACCACAGGGAGGCGGCGTAGCGGGCGACGGCGCCGAGCGCGCCGCCGACGGCCACCACGGCGACCACCGGGAGCTGTCCCGTCCCGGGCGGCCGCCGGGCGGCCCTGGCGCGGAGGCTCCCGGCCTCCGGGGAAGTCATGTCGTACGTCTCCTGCCTGCGACCGGTGGTGCCTGGTGCGGGTGATCACGGCTGGTCACAGCGTAACGCCGGGGTTCACCCGTGGCGTTTGCCCTCGGGTGCCGCGCAGACCGCGATGCCGCGTTCGTGGAGGCTGCCCAGGACCAGCAGGCCGCCGGTCTCGCAGACGCCGGTGACCATGCGGAAGCCGGAGCGGCGGCGGGTGAGGTGGTGCAGGACGCGGCCGTCGTCGTCGACCGCGAGCACCCCGGCCCAGGCCGCGGGCCGGTAGGGCGCGCGTACGGCGATCCGGGCGGCGGCGCGCCGGACTCCGGGGGCGGCGCGGTGCAGGAGGTCGAGGGCGGGGACGCGCGGGCCTGCCAGGGCGACCCAGACCGGGCCGTCGGGGGCGCCGCGCCACAGGTTGTCCGGGTAGCCCGGCAGGTTCTCGACGAGGGGTTCGGCGTGTCCGGCGCGCGGGCCGGTGAGATGGAAGCGGGTGAGGCGGCGGGCGCCGGTCTCGGCGACGATCAGGCTGCGGTCGTCGGCGCCGCGGACCAGGCCGTTGGCGAACTGGAGCCCCTCCAGGACGACTTCGGCCTCGGTGGCGCCGGGGGTCAGGCGCAACAGCCGTCCGGTGCCGGTGTGTTCGGCCATGTCGCCCATCCAGTCGCGCAGCGGGTGGACGCGGCTGGAGACGGTGAAGTAGACGGTGCCGTCGGGCAGGGCGACGACGTTGCTGCAGAACCGCAGCCGCTCCCCCGCCGCCGACTCGGTCAGGACCCGGACGTTCCCGGTGCCGCCGTCGGGGTCGACGCGCAGCAGGGCGCCCTCGGCGTCGCACACCAACAGGTCGCCGTCGGGGAGGACTTCGAGGCCGAGCGGGCGGCCGCCGATCTCGGCTATGTGCTCGACGCGGGCGCCCGGCGGGTCGTCCAGGCCGTCGACGCGCACGATCCGTCCGTCCGCCAGACCGGTCAGGACGCGGCCCCGGGGGTCGGCGACGACGTCCTCGGGGCCGTGTCCGGGGAGGCTGACGTACCTGAGCGGGACGAGCGCCGTCCGCGGGTCCATGGGGTTCCGCCCTTCCTGGAGGAGGCGGCCATCCTCGCAGTCGGGAGAGGGGACGTCGGGGGGTACCCGGGGTCCTTTGCCGTCACTTTCCGCAACCGGGGGCCGCGTCACTTCCCGCAACCGGGTCCGCTTCCCGTGGCGCCGCCCGGTCCGGTGTCCGCTACCAGCCCTTCTCGAACATGCGGGCCACCTCGGCGATGCGCATCTCGTCGCGCCGGTAGTAGAGACGCCGGCGGATCCGGGTGGCGCGCAGCAGGCCGAGGCCGGTGAGCAGGGCGAGATGGGTGTCGGCGACCTCGCGGCGCACCCCCAGTTTGGCGGCGACGGCGGCCGCCGGTACGCCGTCCTCGACGGGGTCGGCGCGGCGCTGCGGCGGGAAGTGCCGGGCCGGTTCCTTCAGCCACTCCAGGATGTCGAGCCGCCGCTCGCCTGCGGGCGTCCTGAGCATCGTCGTCCCCTCCGTCCGGGCCTCCTCGGTACCGCGTCCTCCCACTGTTCCGCAGCGGGAGCCGCCGTGTCCCGGACTCGGCGACCCTTGACCGGGATCGAACTCCCTTGCTTTATACGGGTGTTCGAAAGAGGGGCAGGCCCCGGCCGCGCGGTGCGGCCGGGGCCCGGGCCGTCATCGGCGCCGGCGGGGTGTCAGCGGTGGCTGAACCACGCCATCGCGGGCAGCGGCTTGTCGTCGTAGCCGAACAGGGCCTGGTTCTCCCAGCCGTTGCCGGAGGAGGCGTCGGTGGGGTCCCAGCCGTTGCCGCTCACCGCGGTCCAGGTCGCCTCCCAGTAGAAGACGCCGAGACCGCGGCCGTTCGGGACGGCCTCCACGATGTTCGCGACGGCGTTCATCCAGGCGAGCTGCCCGGCCGTGGTCGCCGGGTAGCCGGAGACCAGTTCGCCGCTCAGATCGATGATGTTCTCCAGCGCGTCCTCGCTGTCCAGCCGGAACGGGTAGGCCGTCTCGGCGAGGAACACCGGCCTGGCGTAGCGGGCGGCCGCGTCGTCCAGCGTGGTCTGGAAAGTCGGCGAGCGTACCGTGCCAGTAGCCGTAGTACGACAGCCCGATCACGTCGAACTTCACGCCGTTGGCCACGGCATTGTCGAACCACCAGCGGGTGCCGGTCAGATCGCCGCCCTTGGCGAGGTGCAGCGCGACGGAGGTGGAGGAACTGACCGCCTTGACGGCGTCGTAGCCGGAGTTGAGCAGCCCGGCCAGTTGGCCCCAGTTGGCGGTGGAGCCCTCGGACCACAGCATGCCGCCGTTGATCTCGTTGCCCACCTGGACCATGTCGGCGGTGGTGCCCTGCGCCTTGAGGGCGTTGAGCACGTCGTAGGTGTGGTTGTAGACGTCCGTCTTGAGCTGGCTGTACGAATGGCCCGCCCAGGCCGCCGGCTTGGCCTGGGCGCCGGGGTCGGCCCAGGTGTCCGAGTAGTGGAAGTCGACCAGGAGCTTCTGCCCCGCCGCCTTGACGCGCTTGGCGACGGCGAGGACGCGCGCCTTGTTGTGGTAGCCGTCGGCCGGGTTCACCCACACCTTCAGCCGGGCGTAGTTCATGCCGGCGTTCTTGAGGATGGTGACGGCGTCGCCGGTGGCGCCCGAACTCGTGCGGTAGACACCGCCCTTGGCCTCGCTCTTGGCCAGGGACGAGATGTCCGCGCCCTTGACCGGCAGTCCGGCGGTGCCGGCGGCGAAGGTGAGGTCGTCGACGTTGATCCAGTTGCCCGCGTTGGCGTCGCTGGTGACGCTGATCGTGCACTGGTTGGTGGTCACGGTGACCGGGACGACGACCCGGATCCAGCCGCTCGCCGACACGGGCAGGTCGGTGCGCTGTTCGGCGCCGCCGCAGTTCTTCAGCGCCAGATAGGCGGAGTTCTGACCGCCGCCGGAGCGGACCCAGGCGGTGAGCTTGTAGGAGCCGTTGGTGAGCCCGGAGAGGTACTGGTAGGTCTCCACCTTGTAGGCGGTGGACGCCCAGTGGGACAGGCGGTAACTGCCGCCGTGGCCACCGGACTCGGAGAAGGAGGCGCCCGTGTCGCCGTACTCCGACCAGCCGTTGGGCACGGCCGCCCCGGCGCCGTCGCTCTCGAAGCCGCCGTTGGTCAGGGTGCTCGCCGCCTGGGCGGTCTGCGCGGGAAGTGCGGTGAGGGCGAGCCCCGCGGTGAGCGGGAGCAGCAGGGCGCGCAGGGTGCGTCTGGGATGGAACATCGTCGTCCGTCGTCCCTTCGACGTGATGGATGGGTTTCCTCGCGTGAGACGGAGGGCCCGCGAGAGCCCCGCTCGCCTCGGCGAGGGCCCCCTCCGCCCGCGGCTCGCGGCTCCACGGGCGGAGGGGGAGTCGGCTCAGCCGTCGAGTCGCACGACCCGTACGGCTCCCGCCGGCACCGCGAGGCGGCCGGCGGCGCGTTCGCCCGTCAGCAGCTCGCTGCCGGCCGTGGCCAGCGGCACCTTGGTGTCGGCGGCGGTGTGGTTGATCGCGAAGAGGTAGCGGCCGCTCTCCCCGGAGCGGACGACGACCTCGACGTCCCGGGGCAGTTCGGCGCGTGGGGCGAGCGCCGCGTCGGCGGCGGCCCGGTCGAGCAGCGCGTCCAGGCCCTCGGCGCCCAGGCGGGTGGAGACGTACCAGGCGGTGCCCTCGCCGAGGCGGTGCCGGGTGACGGCGGGGTGTCCGGCGGTGAGGCCGTCGGCGTAGGTCCAGACGGTCTCGGCGCCGCGCGGCACCACGAACTCCGTCCACACGTCACCGGTGCGCTCGGTGCCGTCGGGCCCGGCCAGGCGCACGGATGCGCCGGCCGGGAGCGGGGAGAACTCCTCGACGGTCAGGCCCAGGACGTCGCGCAGCGCGCCCGGGTAGGCGCCTTCGTGGACGGCGTCGTGCTCGTCGACGATGCCGGAGAAGAAGGACACCACGAGGGTGCCGCCGTTCTCGACGTACTCCCGGAGGTTGTTCCCGGCCGCCTCCGTCATCAGGTACAGGGCGGGCACGACGACCAGCGGGTACGCGGACAGATCGGACTCCGGGTGGGCGAAGTCGACGGTGAGGTGGCGGTCGTAGAGCGCCTCGTAGAAGGCGTCGGCGCGCTCGCGCGGGTCGGCGTCCTGGCTGGGCCGCCAGTCGAGGTTCTGCGCCCACCAGGAGTGCCAGTCCCACAGGACGGCCACGTCGGCCTCGGTGCGGGTGCCGCGGATCCCGGCCAACGAGCCGATGCCGGCGCCCAGTTCGACGGCCTCGCGCCAGACGCGGGTGCCGGTGCCGCCGTGCGGGAGCATCGCCGAGTGGAACTTCTCGGCGCCGCGCCGGGACTGGCGCCACTGGAAGAACATCGCGCCCTCGGAACCGCGCGCCACATGGGCGAGGGAGTTGCGGGCCATCTGTCCCGGCGCCTTGGCGGGGTTGCGCGGCTGCCAGTTGACGCCCGAGGTGGAGTGCTCCAGGAGCAGCCAGGGGGCGCCGCCGGCGACGGAGCGCGTGAGGTCGGCGGCCATCGCGAGGTTGACGTGGGTGCGGCGGCCGTCGGTGATCAGGTAGTGGTCGTTGGTGACGAGGTCGACCTCGCGGCCCCAGGCCCAGTAGTCGACGGAGTCGCACTGGCTGAGGGCGGTCATGAAGTTGGTGGTGACCGGGACGCCGGGGGAGAGCCGGTGCAGGATGTCCCGCTCCGCACAGAAGTTCTCGCGCATGGTGGCGTCGGCGAACCGCTTGTAGTCCAGCGCCTGGCCGGGGTTGCCGACGGTCGGTGTGGTGCGCGGCGGGAGGATGTCCTCGAAGCTCGGGTAGCGCTGGCCCCAGAAGGCGGTGCCCCAGGCGTCGTTGACCGCGTCGAGGCTGCCGTGCGTGGTCAGGAGCCAGCGGCGGAAGTGCGCGGCGCAGGAGTCGCAGTAGCAGGCGGAGACGGGGACGCCGTACTCATTGTGGACGTGCCACATCGCGAGCGCCGGGTGGTCGCCGTAGCGCTCGGCGAGCCGGGTGGTGATGTTCGCGGCGGCCGCGCGGTAGTGGGTGTTGCTGTGGCAGATGGCGCCGCGGGAGCCGAACTCCAGGCGGACGCCGTCGGCCGTCACGGGCAGCGCGTCGGGGTGGGCGCGGTAGAACCAGACCGGCGGGACGACGGTGGGGGTGCCCAGGTCGACGCGGATGCCGTTGTCGTGCAGCAGGTCGATGATCCGGTCGAGCCAGCCGAAGTCGTAGACGCCGGGTGAGGGCTCCAGCAGGGCCCAGGAGAAGATCCCGACGCTCACCATCGTGACGCCGGCCTCCCGCATCAGCCGGACGTCCTCCGCCCAGACGCTTTCCGGCCACTGCTCGGGGTTGTAGTCCCCACCGAAGGCGAGCCGGGTGAGGCCCTTGGGTGCGGTCTCCGGCGTGGTCTCCGGCATGAATCTCTCCCGTTTGATCGAACATTTGGGAACGTGCACACACCGCTGCGGCGATGCGGAGCCCAACATAACCGCACAGCAACAACCATTGACAAGTGTCCGGGATGTTTCTCTACTGTGAACGCTCACAGAGAGCTTGACGGGCTTCCCGCGACGGGCGGGGCGCCTGGTCACGCGTTCGCATGGCAGGTTTCCGCACCCGGCGGGGACCCAGGTCAGGGGAGAGATCCATGCCCAACACGAAGCGCCGTCGCCTCGTGGCTTCCGCCGTAGCCGTCACCCTCGGCGCCACCGCCCTCGCCGCCTGCGGCTCGTCCGACGACGACAGCGGCACCGAGTCCGGTCCGGTCTCGCTCACGTACTGGACCTGGACGCCCGGGATGGACAAGGTCGTGGACCTGTGGAACAAGGGGCCCGGGAAGAAGGCCCGGATCACCGTCACGGTGAAGAAGCAGGCGTCCGGCGACACGCTGGTCACCAAGATCCTCACCGCGCACAAGGCGGGCAAGGCCCCGGACCTGGTCCAGGCCGAGTACCAGGCGCTGCCGACCCTGGTCAGCAATGACGCGCTGGCGGACATAGCGAAGGACGTCGGCGACGCGAAGAGCAAGTTCGCCGACGGCGTCTGGCAGCAGACGACGCTGGGCACGGACGCGGTGTACGCGGTGCCGCAGGACATCGGCCCGATGATGTTCTACTACCGCGCCGACCTCTTCGAGAAGTACGGCTTGACGGTCCCGGCGACCTGGGAGCAGTTCGCGGACACCGCCCGGGAGTTGAAGAAGAAGGCCCCCGACACCGACCTCACCACGTTCTCCGCCAACGACTCCGGACTCTTCGCGGGCCTCGCCCAGCAGGCCGGCGCCCGCTGGTGGACCACGGAGGGCCAGAAGTGGAAGGTCGGCATCAACGACGCGGCCACCCAGAAGGTCGCCGACTTCTGGGGCGGGCTGGTCGAGGAGGGCGTGATCGACAACCAGCCGATGTACACGCCGGCCTGGAACAAGGCGCTCAACACCGGGCAGCAGATCGCCTGGGTCTCCGCCGTCTGGGCGCCCGGCACCCTCACCACCGCCGCGCCCGACACCAAGGGCAAGTGGGCCATGGCCCCGCTCCCCCAGTGGAACAACAGCGAGAACGTGACCGGCAGTTGGGGAGGCTCCTCGACGGCCGTCACCACCGACTCCGCGCACAAGGGAGCCGCCGCCGAGTTCGCCGCCTGGCTGAACACCGACGGCGACGCCCTCAACGCCCTGGCCAAGGAGAGCGGCATCTACCCGGCCTCCACCTCCGCCCAGCTCAGCGGCGCCTTCATGACCCCGCCGGACTACTTCTCGACGCAGGCCGACTTCTACACCCTGGCCTCCGAGATCGCGAAGACGACGGCACCCTCGGCCTGGGGCCCGAACGTCAACGTCGCCTACACCACCTTCAACGACGCGTTCGGCGCCGCCGCCAAGAACAAGTCCGACTTCTCCGCCGCCCTGGACACCATGCAGGCGGACACCGTCGCCGACCTGAAGAAGCAGGGCTTCGAGGTCTCCGAGTGACCAGCGCCCGCCGGAGGTCGTACGGGGTCAAGGGGGCCCCGTACGCCTTCCTCCTCCCCGCCACCGTTCTGTTCGCCCTGTTCTTCGCGCTGCCCATCGGCTACGCGGTGTGGCTCAGCCTCCACAAGGTGAAGGTCTCCGGGCTCGGCCTGGGGGCCGGTGCCCGCAAGGAGGTCTGGGCCGGCCTGGAGAACTACACCGACTCCCTCACCGACTCCGAACTCCTCGCCGGCGCGCTGCGCGTCCTGGGCTACGGCTGCATCGTGGTCCCGGTGATGCTGGGCCTGGCGCTGCTGTTCGCGCTGATGCTGGACTCCGAGAAGGTGCGGCTCGCGCCGTTCACCCGGCTCGCGATCTTCCTGCCGTACGCCATCCCCGGCGTGGTCGCCGCGCTGCTGTGGGGCTTCCTCTATCTGCCGAGCGTCAGCCCCTTCTACTACGTCCTCGACGCGCTCGGCCTGCCGCAGCCCGACCTGCTGGACGGCGGGCCTCTCTACGGCGCCCTGTCGAACATCGCGATCTGGGGCGGCACCGGCTTCAACATGATCGTCATCTACACCTCGCTGCGGGCGATCCCGGCCGAGGTCCACGAGGCGGCCAAGCTGGACGGCGCCACCCCGCTCCAGACCGCGCTGCGCATCAAGATCCCGATGGTGGCGCCCTCGCTGGTGCTCACCTTCTTCTTCTCGATCATCGCGACGCTCCAGGTGTTCAACGAGCCGACGACCCTCAAGCCGCTCACCAACTCCGTGTCCACGACCTGGAGTCCGCTGATGAAGGTGTACCGGGACGCGTTCGGCACCGGGGACATCTACCGGGCGGCCGCCGAGGCCGTGATCATCGCCCTCGCCACGCTGGTGCTGTCCTTCGGCTTCCTGCGCGCCGCGAACCGGCGGAACCGGCAGGACGCCCGCCAAGGAGGGGCACGATGACTTCTCTCGCCGTACGCAAGGCACCCCCGGCGACCGGGGCGACGGGCGCGGCCCGGGGCCGGACGCCGCTGCGCGGCCGGATCGCGCTGGTGCCGACGGCCGTGCTGCTGCTGGGCGCGCTCTACTGCCTCCTCCCGGTGGCCTGGGTGGTGATCGCGTCCACCAAGTCCGGCAGCGAGCTGTTCTCCACCTTCACCTTCCTGCCGGGCACCGGCTTCGCCGACAACATTCGTGACCTCGGCGCCTACCGCGACGGCATCTACTGGCAGTGGATGGGCAACTCCGCCCTGTACGCCGTGCTCGGCGCGCTGCTGTCGACGTGCGTGTCCGCGGTGAGCGGCTTCGCGCTGGCCACCTACCGCTTCCGCGGCCGCGAGACGATGTTCAACATCCTGCTCGCCGGTGTGCTGATGCCGCCGATCATCCTCGCGATCCCGCAGTACCTGCTGCTCGCGCAGGCGGACCTCACGGACTCCTACTGGTCCGTGCTGCTGCCGCAGATCCTCTCCCCCTACGGCGTCTACCTCTCCCGCATCTACGCGGCCGCCGCCGTGCCGGGCGACGTGGTGGAGGCCGGCCGGATGGACGGGGCGGGCGAGTGGCGGATCTTCACGCGGATCGCGCTGCCGATGATGGTGCCCGGCATGGTGACGGTGTTCCTCTTCCAGTTCGTGGCGATCTGGAACAACTTCCTGCTGCCGTACATCATGCTCAGCGACGACGAGCGGTTCCCGCTCACGCTCGGTCTGTTCACGCTCCTCGAACAGGGCTCCAACACCCCGGCGCTCTACACGCTGGTCATCACCGGCGCCTTCCTCGCGGTCGTCCCGCTGGTGGCGCTGTTCCTGGTCGTTCAGCGCTTCTGGAGTCTGGATCTGCTGTCCGGAGCCGTAAAGTCATGACCATGAACAAAGGTGCGGGGGGCCGCCGCAAACCGCCGACGATCCACGACGTGGCACGGGAGGCGGGGGTCTCCCGAGGCACCGTCTCCCGGGTGCTCAACGGCGGGCACTACGTCAGTCCCACCGCGCGGGAGGCGGTCGACGCCGCCATCCGCAAGACGGGTTACGTCGTGAACCGGCACGCCCGCTCCCTGATCACCGGCCGCTCCGACTCGGTGGGCTTCCTGCTGACGGAACCGCAGGAGCGGTTCTTCGAGGACCCCAACTTCAACGTCCTGCTGCGCGGTTGCACGCAGGCGCTGGCCGCCCACGACATCCCGCTGCTGCTGATGCTGGCCGGCACCGAGGACGAACGGCGGCGCATCACGCGGTACATCACCGCGGGCCATGTCGACGGCGTCCTGCTGGTCTCCAGCCACTCCGGGGACCCGGTCGCGAGCGAGCTGCGGGAGGCGGGCGTCCCGCTGGTCGCCTGCGGCAAGCCCATCGGCATCGGCTCCAAGGTCAGCTATGTGGCCGCCGACGACCGGGACGGCGCCCGGGACATGGTGCGCCATCTGCTGGCCCGGGGCCGCCGCAGGATCGGGGTGGTCACCGGACCACTGGACACCCCGGGCGGTGTGGAACGCCTCGCCGGATACCGGGAGGTGCTCGCCGAGACCGCCACGCCCTACGACGACCGGCTCGTCGTCTCCGGCGACTACAGCCGGGCCAGCGGCGAGTCGGGCGCGGAGCGGCTGCTGGCGCAGGCCCCGGACCTGGACGCGGTGTTCGTCGCCTCCGACCTGATGGCCCAGGGGGTGCTGAGCGCGCTCCGGCGGGCGGGCCGCAGGGTGCCGGAGGACGTCGCGGTCGGCGGCTTCGACGACTCCCCCGCGGCCACGGCGGCCACCCCCTCGCTGACGACGATCCGCCAGCCCTGGGACCGGATCAGCAACGAGATGGTGCGTGTGCTGCTGGCCCAGATCGGCGGCGAGGACCCCGCGGCGGTGATCCTGCCGACGGAGCTGGTGCGGCGGGAGTCGACGTGAGGTGAGGGGGCGTAGGCAGGGGCGGGGGCGGGTGGCTCCCTCGGCCGTATCGGTCAGGATCGAAGAAGCGGACCCCCGCTCCCCCGCCTTAGCGTGAGATCACCGACGCGCTCGGCGCCGGACCACGCACCGTCGAGGAGTGACCATCGTGACCACGACCACCGGTATCCAGACGATCATCTACCCCGTCAAGGACGTCGACCGGGCGAAGGCCCTGTTCAGCGCGCTGCTGGAGGTCGAGCCCTACGCCGACGAGCCGTACTACGTCGGTTACAAGGCCGCCGGCCAGGACGTCGGCCTCAACCCGAACGGCCACGCCCAGGGCCTGACCGGACCGGTCCCCTACTGGCACGTCTCCGACATCCGGGGCCGTCTGGCGGCCCTGGTCGAGGCGGGCGCCGAGGTGCTCCAGGACGTGCGCGACGTCGGCAACGGCCGCCTCATCGCCGCCGTGAAGGACCCGGACGGCAACCTGGTGGGCCTGCTGGAGGACCCCTCCTGAATCTCCTTTCCCGCCGCTTCCCGCCTTTCTTGCATCCGCACTAGTTGAGGACTCAACGAATGCGGAAAACGGTGTTACCGTGCGGGTATGGCAGCGAAAACGGCCGGGGCGGACCTCGAGGACCGGTGGCGGGACATCCTCTCGGTGCACGCCCGCACGATGTGCGAGATCGACCGGGTCCTGCATCCGCACGGCCTCGGCGCGAGCGACTTCGAGGTGCTCGACGTGCTCGCGTCCGAGACGCCCCGCACGGGCGACCAGTGCCGGGTCCAGGACCTCGTCGGCCGGGTACATCTGAGCCAGAGCGCCCTGTCCCGTCTGATCGGCCGGCTGGAGAAGGAGGGCCTGGTGGAGCGGGCCGTCTGCGTCGAGGACCGGCGCGGTGTGTGGGTCGCCCTCACCGACAAGGGCCGCGACCTGCACACCGAGGTACGGCCGCTCCAGCGGGAGGTGCTGGAACGGATGCTGGGCGCCAGGTAGCGCGCCGCGCGTCTTCCAGGTCGGTCTCTCGGCAGGTCGGCTTCCAGGTCGGTTTCGGCAGGCCTGCTTTTAGGTCGGCCTCGGCAGGTCGGCGGCCGTGCGGCCGAGGGCCAGCCGGTCGAAGAGGGCGCCCCCGCCGTCGCTGCGCAGGGTGACACCGGCGAGCGGGAGTCTGCCGCCGGTCAGCTCCCACAGGTCCAGTCGTACGGTCGACCACTCGGCCGGGGGCCGTTCGCCCAGACAGAGTCTGGTCAGGACCGTCTCCTCCGGCCAGCGGGAGTCCCCGGCCAGGACGGTGACGGCGAGCCCGTCCCGCCCCCGGCCGATCCTGAGGCCCATGCCGGTGGTCTCGGGTCCCGCGGCCTTCCAGGCGAACTGGAAGTGGCGGTACTGGCCCGGCTCGGGATGCTCCGCGATCACGAAGCCCCAGTCGGGCGCGACGCGGCCGACCGGATGGACGTACGGGGCGGGGGTCTCGGTGACCGGTCCGTCGAGCCGGATCCGGGTTCTGCGGGGGCCGCGGGTGCCGTCGCGCTGGGAGATGACCTGGTGGCGGGGGTCGGACTGCGGGGCCGGTGGTGAGTGTTCCGTGCCCGGTGCCGGCGCCGCCTGCGTCGCCGGTGTCACCTGCGTCGCCGGTGTCACCTGCGTCGCCTGTGTCGTGTGTGTCGTGTGTGAAACAACCTGCGTCGCCTGTGTCGCGTGTGGAACAACCTGACGCAACGTCCCCATCGCCCGCCCCCTCGTCATCGCCGGCCGTCGCCCCGGCCATGGCATCGTGCTCATGATCTCCGGGGCGTGACGGCCGGGGCGATCACCTGTTGGGGTGATGTTCCGAATTGGCCGATATACGCCCCGGAGCACGGGACGGCGGTCAGGGCCGGGGTCAGCGGGCCAGCAGCGTGCGGACCCCTTCCGAGGTGAGGGTCAGCGGGTGGTCACCGGCCCCGTCGATGCAGAGCGACAGCTCGGTGGCGGGCCACTGCGCGGCCAGCGCGCCGAGCGGCACCAGGCGGTAGCGGTCAACGCCGGGCAGCAGACCGGCCATCTCCGGTTCGGAGGTGAACACCGGGACGACGGGCGCGCTGCCCGGCTGCTCCAGGACCGGCAGGGCCACGGTGGTCGGATCGGTGACGTCCTCGTCCACGGCGTCGTCGGGGACGGGCACGAGGACGTCGCAGTGCGCGAGCGTGTCCAGGGCCGTCGTGTCCTGCGTGTCCCGGGCCAGCGCGTCCAGCGCCCGCCGGGCGGGGTCGGGGGTGTGGTCGTGCGCGGGTGTGTGCATGGCGGATTCCCTGAGGTGGGGGTCGGTCGGGCCCGGGCCGGACACGTCCGTGCCGGGGCGCGGTCCCGCGACGCGTACCCGAAGGAGCCGGGGTCAATCGCCGGACCGGGTACTTCGTGCGCACCGGCGGCCCTGATCAGGGGCCGATACAGGGTGGTCGGTCGGGGTCGCGGCAGCCGACATCGGATTCCGGCCGCCCACGATGCCGTCGGGAGGCTGGTGTCGCGAGGTCGCCCACGGTCCCCGTCCGCCTCACACGTCGACGTCCGCGATCCGCAGCCCCTCCTCGCGCACGTCCCGCTGGATCAGCGCGGCGGCCGCGGCGACCTGGGCCGCCACCCGTTCCGGCCGGACCACCTCGACGGGACCGACGACCCCCACGGCGGCCACCACGGCGCCGCCGCTGTCGCGCACCGGCACCGCGTAGCCGCCCCGCCCGGGGGCCAGGCCGCCGTGGACGACGGCGAAGCCCTCCCGGCGGACGTCGGCGAGGCGCTCCCGGAGCAGGGCGGGGCTGGTGACCGTGGCCGGGGTGTAGGCGCGCAGCGGCGCGGAGCAGACCTCGTCCCGCACGGCCCCGCGCGCGTGGGCGAGCAGCACGTGTCCGACGGCGGTGGCGTGGAGCGGGATGCGCGTGCCGGGGTCGCCGTGGCAGGAGGCCGGTTCGGGGTCGTCGGAGACGAAGGCCAGGCAGACGCTGTCCCGGCCGTCGCGGATGGCGACGGTCGCCGCGGCCGCCGTCTGCCCGTGCAGGGTGACGAGATGCGGCCGTACGGTCTCGACGAGCGCGGAGTGCGGGGCGAGGACCGCGGTCTCCCACAGCCGCAGTCCGATGCAGTAGCCGCCGTCGGGACAGCGCTCCAGGGCGCCCCAGCCGTGGAGCTTGGCGACGATGCGGTGGACGGTGGCGACGGGCAGCCCGGAACGGCGGCTGATGTCGCTCAGGGTGAGGATCCGGTTGTCCCGGTCGAAGGCGGCGAGGATGCTGAGCGTCCGGCCGACGACCGAGCGCTCCGGAGCGGCGGGGCCGGGGGTGGGTCCGGGGGTGTCGGGGCTGGTGGCGGGGCTGGTGTGGGGGGCGGTCATCCCGTGCGGAGTCCCTTCGGTCGGGGCGACCAGACCTATCATTGAAGCCTCAAGTGGACAGTGAAAGGTCGATTCCGGAACATCCATGGTCGATTTAGCCTCGTTACCGATCCCCGTGGTGCCCTACAGACCCGTCTGCCGGCCCGGTCTCGGTGTCGCGCTGGTGAGCCTGAGCGAGTTGCTCACCCTCACCTCCCGGAGTTTTCTCGGCAGCCCCCACCGCCTCGGCTTCCACCAGATCATGCTGGTGCGCGAGGGCCACGGGACGTACTCCATCGATTCGGCGCCCGTGGAGTGCCGGACCGGCACCCTGCTGTGGACCCGGCCGAACCAGGTGGTCCAGTTCGTCCCGTCGGCCTCCATGGAGGCCGACATCATCATGTTCACCCCGGCGTTCCCGCTCCCCATGAAGGCGCACATGGGGATGCTCGACGATCTGCTGCGGCCCTCGCACTGGCAGCTCCGCGACTCCGAACTCGCCGCGTTCCAGCGGGTGCTGGCGATCCTTCGGGAGGAGTTCGAGCGGCCCGACCAGGGGCTCGGCGAGGACCTGCTCAAGCATCTGCTCGCCGTCGCCCTGCTCCACATCGACCAGATGTGCCGGCAGCGGCACACCGAGGCCGCCCCCGTCACCGGCGACAACGGCGAGCTGTTCCTGCGGTTCCGCCGGGAGCTGGACCGCTCGTACCGGACGACCCGGCTCGTGGCGGACTACGCGGCCGCCCTGAGCTGCAGTACGCGCGCGTTGGCGCGGGCCTGCCGGGAGGTCGCCGGCACCTCCACCAAGGACGTGATCGACGCGCGCGTGGCGCTGGAGGCGCGCCGGCTGCTGGCGCACACCGATCTGCCGATCAGCGCGATAGCGCGGCATCTCGGGTTCACCGAGGTGACCAACTTCGGCAAGTTCTTCGTGCGGCGCGTGCACACGACACCGGGCGCCTACCGGCATGCCCGCACACCTGAGCACACCCCCGCTTGAATGATCAGAACACCTTCGGGTTAGCATCTGAGCGCCACCTAGCTCGAAAGATAGGCCCGTGACGCTCAACGACGATTCGTTCACCAACTGGAAGAACCGCGAGGAGATCGCGGAGTCGATGATCCCGATGATCGGGAAGCTGCACCGCGAGCGGGACGTGACGGTCCTGCTGCACAGCCGCTCCCTGGTGAACAAGTCGGTGGTCAGCATCCTCAAGACCCACCGGTTCGCCCGCCAGATCGCGGGCGAGGAGTTGTCGGTCACCGAGACCCTGCCGTTCCTGGAGGCCCTCACCACGCTCGACCTGGGCCCGTCCCAGATCGACATCGGCATGCTCGCGGCCACCTACCGGGCCGACGACCGCGGTCTGTCGGTGCTCGAGTTCACCGCCGAGGCCGTCGCCGGTGCCACGGGCGCCAACAAGATCGACCGCCGCGAGCCGCGCGACGTCGTGCTCTACGGCTTCGGCCGCATCGGCCGCCTGGTCGCCCGGCTGCTCATCGAGAAGTCCGGCTCCGGCAACGGCCTGCGGCTGCGCGCCGTCGTGGTGCGCGGCGGGGGTGACCAGGACCTGGTGAAGCGCGCCTCGCTGCTGCGCCGCGACTCCGTGCACGGCCAGTTCCAGGGCACGATCACGGTCGACGAGACCAACAACAAGATCATCGCCAACGGCAACGAGATCACGGTCATCTACGCGAACTCCCCCGCCGAGGTCGACTACACGGCGTACGGGATCCGGGACGCGATCCTGATCGACAACACCGGCAAGTGGCGCGACCGCGAGGGCCTCTCGCAGCATCTGCGGCCCGGGATCGACAAGGTCGTCCTGACCGCGCCCGGTAAGGGCGACGTCCCGAACATCGTGCACGGCGTCAACCACGACACGATCAAGCCGGACGAGCAGATCCTGTCCTGCGCCTCCTGCACCACCAACGCGATCGTCCCGCCGCTGAAGGCGATGCACGACGAGTACGGGGTGCTGCGCGGCCACGTGGAGACCGTCCACTCGTTCACCAACGACCAGAACCTGCTGGACAACTACCACAAGGCGGACCGTCGTGGCCGCTCGGCGCCGCTCAACATGGTGATCACCGAGACCGGTGCCGCGTCCGCCGTCGCCAAGGCGCTGCCCGACCTCAAGGCGCCGATCACCGGCAGCTCGATCCGGGTCCCGGTGCCGGACGTGTCGATCGCGATCCTCAGCCTGCGGCTCGGCCGTGAGACCACCCGCGAGGAGGTCCTCGACCACCTCCGCGAGGTGTCGCTGACCTCGCCGCTCAAGCGCCAGATCGACTTCACCACGGCGCCGGACGCGGTCTCGATGGACTTCATCGGCTCGCGCCACGCCTCGATCATCGACGCGGGCGCCACCAAGGTCGACGGCGACAACGCGATCCTCTACCTCTGGTACGACAACGAGTTCGGCTACTCCTGCCAGGTCGTCCGCGTCGTCCAGCACGTCTCCGGCGTCGAGTACCCGACGTACCCGGCGACGAGCGTCTAGCGCCTCTCCCCGTCCCACGCCTTCCTCGCGGCGCCGCCCTCGGGCCACGGCCCGTACCGGACGGCCTCGTGCCCTCATGCGGGAGCGGCACGGGGCACGGCGGCGCGCGCAGCGCCGGACGCGGTGGGGACCTCGCGCGGCTCATGCGGGAGCCCGCGCGAGGTCCCGGTGCGGAAGGACACGGACAGACACGCGTGTGGGCCCCCGCCGATTCGGCGGGGGCCCACACGCGTGTGCTGCGTCAGTCGGTGGTCTCCGGGCGGCCCGGCTCGGCCCAGTGGGTGTGGAAGGCGCCGGGGCGGTCGGTACGGCCGTAGGTGTGGGCGCCGAAGTAGTCGCGCTGGCCCTGGAGGAGCGCGGCGGGCAGGCGCTCGGCGCGCAGGGTGTCGTAGTGGGCGAGGGCGGCGGAGAACGCCGGGACCGGGATGCCGCGGCGGGCGGCCGAGGCGACCGTCTCGCGCCACGGCACCTGCGCGTCGGTGATCTCCATCGCGAACTCCATCTCGCCGAGCAGGCTGACCAGTTCGGGGTCGGCGGCGTACGCGGCGCGGATCCGGTCGAGGAAGGAGGCGCGGATGATGCAGCCGCCGCGCCAGATCCGGGCGACCGAGCCGAGGTCGATCTTCCAGCCGAACTCCGCGGCCGCGTCCTGGATCATCTTCCAGCCCTGGTCGTAGGCGATGACCTTCGACGCGTACAGGGCGTGCTCGACCTGCGAGGTGAAGCGGGCGGCCTCGGTGCGGCTGAGCAGCGGGGTGGTGCCGCCGGGCAGTCCGGCGTAGGCGGCGCGCAGTTCGCGCTGGCCGGAGGCGGCGCGGGCGAAGGTGGCCTGGGCGATGGCGGTGACCGGGGAGCCGAGGTCCAGGGCCGTCTGGACGGTCCAGCGGCCGGTGCCCTTCTGGCCCGCGGCGTCCGTGACGATGTCGACGAACGGCAGCCCGGTGGCCGCGTCGGTGTGGGCGAGCACCTCGGCGGTGATCTCGATCAGGTAGGAGCCGAGCCGGCCCCGGTTCCACTGCTGGAAGATCTCCGCGATCTCGGCCGGGGAGTATCCGGCGACCTGACGCAGCAGGTCGTACGCCTCGGCGATGAGCTGCATGTCGGCGTACTCGATGCCGTTGTGCACCATCTTGACGAAGTGTCCGGCGCCGTCGGTGCCCACATGGGCGGCACAGGACTCGCCGTCCACCTTCGCGCTGATCGAGTCGAACATCGGGCCGAGGACGTCGTACGACTCGCTGGAGCCGCCGACCATGATCGACGGCCCGTTGAGGGCGCCCTCCTCGCCGCCGGAGACGCCGGTGCCGACGAAGTGGATGCCGCGTTCGCGCAGGGCGGCCTCGCGGCGGCGGGTGTCGGCGAAGTGGGCGTTGCCGCCGTCGATGATCATGTCGCCGGGCTCCATGAGCGGGGCGAACTCGTCGATGACCGCGTCGGTGACCGGACCCGCCTGCACCATGATCATCAGGCGCCGGGGGCGCTGGAGGGCGGCGACGAAGTCCTCCGCCGTCTCGGCGGGGACGAACGTGCCCTCGTGGCCGAACTCCTCGACGAGCGCGCGGGTGCGGCCGGCGGAGCGGTTGTGGACGGCGACGGTGTGCCCGTTGCGGGCGAAGTTGCGCGCGAGGTTGCGACCCATCACGCCGAGGCCGGTGACGCCGATGGCGGCGGTTGCGTTCACGAGGTACGTCCCTTGGATCGGTGGCGTGTGCGGAGCGGGGCGGGCAGCCCCGTACCTCCAGGTACGCGCGGTGAGCCGGTTCTTCTCGATGCCGGGCGCGCCGATCTCGGAAGATCTCACTCCTCGGTCACCCGGGACCCCGGGAACGCCCTCGGTGCGCCCTCGGAACACCCTTGATTCGCCCGCTCGTCCACAGGTGCCGGACGGGGTGTCAGTGGTGCGTGCCACCATCGGTCGCATGCTCGCTCACGCCCTGCTGCCCCCGGAACCCCACCGGTCCGCCACCTACGCGCTGTGGGTCACGTCCCATGACCCGCGGGAGGAGTCGGCCGCGCTCGCCGTCGTCGACGAGATGGCGGCTGCCGTGTCGGCGGCGTACCCGCGGCTCGGCCGCGCCGTGGACCGGCTCCGGGCGCGGGCGCGGGCGCTGCCGCCGGCCCATCGACCGTGGTTCTGGGACACGGTGGCGCACCGGCTGAGCGGCGGCCCGGGGCGTACGGCCGCGAAGGCGTACACCCTCGCCCGCGCGGCGGAGCGGGACCACGCGCTGCCCGTGGACCCCGGCTGGCGGCGGGCCAACGTCCTGCTGTGCGCGGCCGCGGGCGCGCTGCCCGTCAAGGAACTGAGCGACCATCAGCGCTGGCTGGCCGGCGTACTGGACCCCGCCGAGGCGCACGAGGAGTACGTCCGGGTCCTCACGGCCTGGGCCGCCTCCCCCGGTGAGCTGCCCGCCGATCTGGCCCGCCGGATCCGGTTCTCCGCGCGCGCGGCCGGTCTCGGCGGCGCCGAGGAGGCCCGCGTCCTGGGCCGCCTGCTGGGCTCCGCGCGCGGCAAGGCGGTACCGGACGCGCTCCTGGAGGCGGCCGCCACGTCACTGGCCGCCCATCCGCAGGACACCGGCGTACTGCGCGAGTTGCTCGCCCTGTTCCCCGAGTCGCGCAACGACGCGGCGGCCTGGCTACGGCTGCTGCTGCGCGCCGGCGCCGTGGACGCCGTGGCGGAGGGACGGCTGACGCCCGAAGGGGGCATGGGCGCCTGGCTGGGCGCGTACACGCGCGCGTACTCCCACCGGAAGGTGCCCTACGGCGGGGTGTCGCGTCAGCCGATGCCGCCGGAGCTGTTCGAGATCGTGGCCCGCTGCGCGCCCGTGCTGCGCGAGGAGGCCGCCCCCGTGCGGCTGCACGAGGACCGCTACCGCTACCCCGGTCTGGACGCCGACCTGCTGGACGCCTGTCTCGCGGAGGGGGTCGCCGTCGCGGACCCGGGCGAGTCGGTGCGGCTGGAGTTCTGGGGCGAGCGGGCCCGCCGCGACCTGAAGGCGCTGGCCGCCGACCCGGTGTTCGGCCCCCGTCTGGAGGGCACGGTCCACGCGGGCCTGCGGGGCACGGGCACCGCGATCACCCGGCTGCCCCGCAACGCGGGTATCGCCGCCGAGGTCCAGACCCGCGTGGAGGCGCTGCTCGACGCGCTGCGCGGAGGCGGTCTCGCGGCGGCCGACGAGGCCCTGGAGGAGCTGGACACCCTGCTTGACCGGCCCACGGCCACCGCGCTGGACGGCGTCGACGAGGCACTGGCCGCGCTCGACCTCACCGGCCCGCTCGCCCGCGCCCTGCGCGCCGGGCTGCCGGAGGAACTGGGCTGGCCGGCGCTGGAGGAGGCGGTGGCGGGCTTCGACGCGTCCGAGACGCTCCGCGTCACCTGTACCTGGCCCGTCCTGACCGTGTACGGCCGGAATCGGGCGGTCGCCGTCGACCACGCGGGCACACGCGCGTCGTACGCCTTCCAGGTACCGGACGGCACGACCCCCACGGTCCACTACGCGGGCGGGCGGTTCCTGGTGAGCCGGCAGGCTCCGGAAGGTACGGGGGTGACCTGGTCGGCGTTCTGGAGCGGCAGCCCGCAGGACGTGTTCACCCCAGTCGACACCTTCGGACTGCGGCCCTACGGCGGGCTCGTCCGGGGCGGTCTCGGCTACCAGTTCGAGAGCGCGGACGGCACCGGCCGTCACGACGGTGAGCGGATCCTGCGCCCCGGCGACCGCGAGGGGATCGGCGGCGTCGACCTCCAGATGGGCGACGGCCGGGACGTCTGGAGCGCCGAGGTGTTCCGGGGCACGTGGACCCGCTGCGACCCGGTGACCGGCGAGCGCGGCACCGACCGCACCCCGCCCCGCTTCCACCAGGACCTCGAAGTGCCGCCCGGCAGGGCGGAGTTCCGGGGAAACCACACCCTCGCGTCGCTCCCCGAGGGCGCCCCGGCCTCCCCGCTCGGCCAGGACGGACGGCTCGTCGGCTGCCGTGTCCTGCACCGCACGCCGTACGCGGGTCCCTCACCGACGGACTTCCTGCTGGAGTCGGTGGACGGCCGCACCGCCCGCTATCGCAGCCGACGCCCCGGGCGGCGTCCGTGGGGCGTGCTCCGCCTCCCCGAGGGCGGGGAGGACGCGGTCCTGGCCGGCGAGGAGACCGTCCGCTGCCACGCGGCCGAGGACAACTCCCTGCTCTGGCAGGTCCGCGGCTTCTTCCCCGACCCCCGCTACGGCCACCGCGCCACGCTGGGCGCGGGTCACGCGCCCGTCCCGCCGCCCGCGTTCTGGCACTTCCTCACCCCGCGCGACCCGGACTCCTCACGGGCGCTGCGCACGGTGGACGCCGGCACCGTGAGCGCGCTGCTGGCCGCCGCCGTCGACACCACCGGGGAGGACGACCTGCGCGCCCACGCGTCCCGGCTCCTGCCCGGGGTGGGCGACGCGCGGGTCCTGGCGGGCGTGGTGCGCGCGGCCCGGCTGGCCGCCGATGTGCTGCGGCGCCGACGGGAGTTGTCGCACCGGGTGTCCGTCCTGCGGGCCGGTCCTGTGGTGGACCTGCCCGCGGAGATCCCCGACACCGTGCTCGCCCCGGCCCTGTGCGGACTCCTCCCCGACCTGCGCCTGTCCGAGGCGTACCGGCCTGAGGCGCACCCTGGCATCCTCACGGCGATCGCCGCCGACGGACGCCGGCTGCGCGGGGAGATCGACGAGGAGACCCGCCGGCTCGCCCCGCCCTCCCCGCCCGCGGAGTGGCAGGTCCTGCTCGGCGGGATCGACGCGGTCGCTTGGCGGGCGGCCGTGGAGTGCACGCCGGACGCGGAACGGCAGGCGCTGGCCGCGCTGTTGGCCGTCTGGCGGACGCAGCCCTTCGCCGAGCAGGGCGGTGTGTGGCGCACCGGCCGCGCCCCCGAGAGCGCGCTCGACGCGGTGCGCGCCACGGGCGGAACGCTCGGGAGCGGCCCCGCGCGCGGCGGACTGGCCCGTTACCTCCAGCGGGCGGACGATCCGGCACCGGAGGGAGCGGCGGAGAACGAAGGGGACGCGGACCGGGCAGGGACCGTGACCGTCGCCCGGGACGACGCCGCCCGGCTGGTCCGGCTCGCGGAGCTGACCGAGCGGCACGGCCCGCTGCCCCTCGCCCCGGAGGCGGTGCGGCTGTTCTGCCGGCTCACCGGGGTCCGGCGCGCGGTCGCCACGCTGGTCCTGGGCGGTCTGCCCCGGCGTGAACGCCACGACGACCACCAGAAGATGCTGCGTGCGGCGCCCTTCCGGGCCGACAAGGCGGTGGCCGCCGAGTACGACAGGCTGTGGCACAAGCTCGGTACGTCCGGCCGGCTCGCCGTGCTCGCCGCCGGTGTCCCCGACGACCCGGCCGGTCTGTGGGAGGCCGACGGCACCATCCGGGCCGCCGAGCGGATGGCGGCCGTCTGGGCCGACCTCCTGGGCACGACTCCGTACGTGGACGAGGCGCTGACGGAGGCGCTGGAGACCGACGTCGGCCTGGGCGAAGCGTGGGCGCGGGCGCTGCCGTCCGGACGTCCGCCGGCCGACGGTCCGGCCGTCCTCGTCGGCAGCCGTTTCGGCCGGCTCGTCCTGCGCCACACGGGCCCGGACGGCTCCCTCGGGGACCGTCTGCCCGACACCGGCCCCGCCCACCTGGAGGCGGCGGCGGTGGTCGCGTGGGCGCTGACCGAACAGCCCGTCGGCAGCCCGGCCGCCACGGGCGCGCTCCGGCTGCACGCGTGGCTGCGGGACCGGCTCGCCGACCCCGGCACCCTCGTCGACCTGGGCGGCCGTCTCCCGGCCCGGGCCGTCGCCGGGGATCCCCGCTTCCGGCCGTACGAGGGCGTCGTACGGCCGTGTCCGCAGCCGATGTACGACGGGCGCGCGCCGGTGGAATCGGTGGCGGACGACGGTCTGCTGGTCGTCGCCGTCCCGTCGGGGGACGTCTTCCTGCGGCCGGCCGCGCCGCGGGATCCGGAGCTGGCCGCGCACGTCCGCGACCGCCGCGCCCGGCTCGAACCGAGCTGGCTGCGGGAACGCCTGGTCCGGGTCCTGGAGATGTTCGACGGACTGGACCGCACAGCCGCCCGCGCGGCCACAACACCGGTACCGGCGGGCGGGTACGAGGCGGATCCGTCGCTCAGCGCCCCCGACACGGTCGCCGGGCACGCCCGCCGGCTCGGCGTCGGCACGGACGCCGCCGCCCTCCATCTCCAGTTGCTGGCGCTGGCCCGCCCCACGGACCGCAACATCCGCCGCTGGAACGGCTGGACGGCGGCCCGCCACAAGGCCGCCCAGGCGGAACTGCTCGCCGCGGGCGCCGTCGAGTCCGGCCGCCGCCCCCGCGCCGGCCGCACGGTGTTCGTGCCGGGCGCGGCCTGGGAGGTCCTCGACGCGCCGCATCTACCGCTGGAGAGAACGAAGTTGGCCGCGTACCTGGCCATGGCATCGGGCAAGTCCGTGTACGGCCCGTTCCCGCGGCTCATCTCGCCCGTGCCGTTGCACGAACAGTTCGCACGAGCCGCGAAGGAAGCCGGGGCTACCGGGAGTTGACCTCGTGCGCGTCGGCCCCGGTGGGCCACGTGCGGTTCAGCAGGCCGTCTCGCCGTCGGCGGAGGGCTCGTTCTTGCCGGTGCCGAGGAGGATCTGCTTGACCTTGCCGGTGTAGGGGCCGACCGCGCCGTCCTCGGTCGCGCCGTCGGAGTAGTAGATGCCGTGGGCCCAGGGCTCGGGGTCGCCGGGACCGTCCGCCAGGACCTTCGCGAGCCCGTCGGCGCGGAAGTCGACCGCGAGGCAGCCGCCGTCCAGCGGCGACCAGTCCGGATTGGTGCCCTCGGTCTCCCCGGAGACGGAAGCGCCCGAGGGGAGCAGGGAGAGCACGGTCTTCCCGGCCCGGTCGGCGCCGACCGGCGAGGCGAACACGACATCGACGGCGACGAAGCGCCCCTTGGCCTGGGCCCTCGGGACCTCGGCGCACATCACGGCGTCCCGGGCGATCCGGTAGGCGAGCGGGTCACCCAGCGGCTGTCCGGTCTGCGCGGCGCACTCCTTCGTCCAGGAGACGCGCTGGTACCGGTGTTCCCACCAGGTCCGGGTGGTGGCGAGACCCCGGCCGCCCTGCTCGTCCTCGGTGGGCCCGCCCAGGGTCTGTTCGGGCAGCGGGCCCTCCTTGAGCGGGGCGACGTGCGGGCAGTACTCGGTGCGCAGGAAGTCGGCCATCGCGGCGGCCTGTTCCTCGGTCGCGCCGCCGCCGACGTCCGAGTTCTGGATGCCGTCCCAACTGCGGTAGCCGACGGCCACGTTGCGGCAGGTGTCGACCTGGAGGGCGGCGAGTCCGCGACGCTGTTCGAGGTCGGTCTCGACGCCCACGCCGAGACCGTAGCCGTTGGCGTCGCCGACCTCGCCGAGACGGTTGACCAAGTCGTCGTCGACACCGGCGGCGTCGAGGACGTCCTTGATGGACGTGTCGTCGGCGGGGGCGTCGTCGGAAGCGTCCGCGTCCTCGGTCTCCTCCGTGTCCGCGGCGGTCGAGGGATCCGCGGGGGCGGAGGAGGTCACGTCGGTGGAGTCGTCGGCGGGCTCGGAGTCGCCCGAGCAGCCGCCGACGGTCAGCGTGACGAGAAGCAGCAGCGCGGTGGCGGCGGTCCTGCGGGCACTCACTTCGTCTTCCCTTCGTGGCGCCCTGCGCCGCCTGTGCTTTTCCTTGATCGCGTCAGTATGCGTGCCGCTGCCGCACCTTCACAAGACGTTCACGCAGGCGGTGCCGTTGAGGGTGAAGGAGGTACCTTTCCGCACGATCGGCACCGCATGCCTTCAGGCCGGCATGCCGCCCGTAGCCTCTCCCCATGCAGACCACTCTGATGATCTACGACGGCACCGCACCGGCCGACTCCGACGTCCCGCGTACCGGGGGCGTACCGCTGGCTCCCGCGGGATTCACCTGGCCCATGTGCGGCTGCGGAGGGCCGCTGCAGTTCTTCGCCCACCTCCCCGTCGAGGACGGCGTCCTGTCGGTGTTCGTGTGCCAGAACGACCCCGGCGCATGTGAATTCTGGGACGCGACGTCCAGCGCGAACCGGGTCCACCTGTTTCCCAGGGAGGAACTGCAGCCGGTAGCCGTGCCCGAGACGGGCGTGACGCTCCTGCCCGTCACCTCGGCCATCCGCAACCACGTCGTGACGCTCGACCCCGAGGAGGTCGACGACCACGACGATGACGACGATGACGACGACCTCGCGCCTGACCCGTACGACCTTGCCCGTTCGGGATGGAAGCGGGAACCTGAAGAACGATTCGGGAAGCAACGCGAAGTGCTCGGGTCACTCGGAGGCAGCCCCTCCTACCTCGAGGACGACCGCGTGCCCGCATGCCGCTCCTGCACCCGCTCGATGGAGTTCGCGGCACATCTGGAGGAAGGGATCTCCGCGCGGACCGCGATGAACCTCGGCGGCCAGTTGGGCTACGTCTTCGTCTGCCGCGCCTGCCGCGAAGGCGCCTTCCTCACCGACTGAGCACACCACACCGCAGCCGACACTCCGCCAGCCGTCCACCAGGGCCGACGGAGGCTTGCGGGCTGCCCGCCCCGGGCGCGGCTCGCCGGTCGAGCGAGCTTACGCTCCCCTTATGCAATCTCTCAGAATTCTGACCGTCGTGGCCGCGGCGACCCTGCTCAGCGCGGGCTGCGGCACGTCGGAAACCGCTCAGGGCGGCAGCACGGACGACGCGGCGAAGGCCCTGCCGGTCGCCATCACCGGCCCTCAGCCGGATGTGTACATGCGTGGCGGGGACAAGCTCCGGGTCACCCCGGCCCCCGATCTCAGCGCCCCCTTCGTGAAGAAGGTGGAGCACGCGCTGCGCGAGGACGTGCTCGGCACCGCCAAGGTCGTCGGTGAGACCAGCGCCACATGCCCCGCCGGCGTGACCCTGAAGGCCGGCGCCGTCAGCCAGTGCGTGGTGACGTACGCGGGGGCCGAGATCCCCTACGACGTCAAGATCAGCGACAGCTACACCGCGGGCAGCAGCATCATCTCGTACACCAAGGAGCCCAAGAAGGCTCTCCTGGTCGACAAGCTCGTCTACGAGATGATCAACGAGAGGTACGGCGCCGAGTCCGGGCGTACCGACGCGAGCAAGGTCGCCTGTGACAAGCTCCCCGCCGCGAAGGCGTTCGACTACGGGGCCGACACCGGCTTCACATGCCAGTACTGGGGTGAGCACGCCAAGAACGGCGAGCCGGGCTACCGGACCGTGCGGATCAAGATCGGCGACAAGGGCTACGCCTACAACTTCGAGGAAGTCGAGTAGGAGTGGGGCATGCCCCAGCCGGTCACCGAGCCCGGTTCTCCGCCAGTGCGGCGGTGAGCCGGGAATCGGTCACACACGACGCGTCACCGTCACCCTCGCCCTCTGTCGGCTCCGGCACGGGGGCCGCCCCCGGCTCCGCCACCGCCGGCTTGCGGAGCAGCAGGAGCGCCGCGTCGTCGTGCAGGCGGCCGCCCACGTGGGTCAGGAGTTCGGCCTGGACGGCGTCCAGTGTGCGGGCCGGCTCGTCGCAGACGTGGCGGGTCAGGCCGTCGGCGAGGGGATAGAACGCCCGGTGCCGGTCGCGGGCCTCGGTGACGCCGTCCGTGTAGAGGAGCAGTTGGTCGGCGTCGGCGAAGGGCAGCGCCTGGAGGCTGGGCGTCTGGTCGTGCAGGGCGCGCAGTCCGAGCGGCGGGGCCGGGTGCGTGGGCTCCACGGCGACGACCTCGCCGTCGGCCCGTACCAGCAGGGGCGGCGCGTGGCCGCAGTTCACGAGTTCGAGGAGGCCCGTGCTCGGGTAGCCGGCGACCACTGCGGTGACGAAGTCGTCGCCGCCGAGGTTGCGGGCCAGGCTCCGTTCGATCCGGTCGACGACGGCGAGCAGATCGGGCTCGTCGTAGGCGGCCTCGCGGAAGACGCCCAGGACGAGGGCGGCGGTCCCGACGGCAGGCAGTCCTTTGCCGCGGACGTCGCCGACGATCAGCCGTACGCCGTACGGGGTGGGTATCAGGGCGTAGAGGTCGCCGCCGATCCGGGCCTCCGCGGCGGCGGCGTTGTAGCGCACGGCGACCTGGAAGGGGCCGACGGTCGCCGGGACGGGCTTGAGCAGGGCGTGCTGGGCGGCCTCGGCGACCGAGCGGACGGCGTCGAGCACACGTTCCCGGCGGCCGCGCAGCGCGCTCGCCAGGCCGCTGGCCAGGGTGACGGCTCCCAGCGCGGCGAGGACGGCGGTCAGCTCACGGCCGGGGACGTGGCCGTGGATGCCGAGGGCGGCGCCGAGCCCGGCCGCGAGGAGGCCGACGCCGAGGACGCCGCGCGGGCCGTTGGTGGTCGCGGCCAGCGCGGGGCCGGCCGCGAGCATGGGGAGCCAGATCATGCCGGCGCCGCCGGCGAGGTCGAGGAGCACGACCACGAGAACGGTCAGCACGGGCAGGCACGCCCCCGCCGCCCTGCATCGGAACAGCCGCATCGGCCAGTGGTCGCCGCCATGGTCTCGGGCCTGAGTCATGCTTCGTCCGCAGTCCTCACCTTGGGTCGGGGGGGACATGTTCAGACGTGTGCGCCGGTGCAGCACCTGAAATGTCCGTTTCATTTAGGAAACGGGTTCGACCCGGGGTGCCACAAGAAGCCGCTTTTCAGATAGTGAGCGACAGGCTCCTCGTCACCCGGTCCGCGGTGGGGAGCAGCCGGGCCCTGACCTCCTCGATCCGGGAGAGCCGGTCCGCGGGCAGCGAGACGCCGAGCGAGCCGAGAATCTGGCCGCTGTAGACGGGGACCGCGATGCAGACCGTGCCGAGGGTGTACTCCTCCAGGTCCGTGACGGCCGGGGCGACGGGCGAGGAGTCGAGCTGGCGCAGGAGTGTGAGGGTGCTGGTGATGGTCCGGGGGGTGAGGTCGGCCAGGTGGTGGCGGGAGAGGTAGTCCTTGCGGGCCTCGTCGTCCAGTTCCCGGAGTACGCACTTGCCGAGGGCCGTGGCGTGTCCGGCGTCCTCGAAGCCGACCCAGAGGTCGACGCGGGGTGCGCGGGGGCCGTCGACGATCTCGGCGACCCGGATCTCGCCCTCCTCGTAGAAGGTGAGGTAGGCGGCGGTCCCCAGCTCGTCGCGCAGGGCGGCGAGGGTGGGGCGGACCCGGCTCAGCAACGCCTGGCCGCGGCCCGAGGTGTGCAGGGTCTGGAGCCGGTCGCCGAGCACGAAGCCGCCGTCGTCCAGTTTCCGCAGGTAGCCGTCGTGCACGAGGGTGCGCAGCAGGTGGTAGGCGGTGGCCAGGGGCAGGCCGGTCTCACGCGCCAACTGTTTCGCCGGTGCGCCGTTCTCGTGCGCGCTCACCGCCTCGAGCAGGCGGAACGCCCGCTGTACGGAGGTGATCAGCGTCGGGCCGTCACCCATACCCACAGGACCAGCGTGCGCCCGCCGCCCCCGCCGGGCAAGCCTGACGCCGGTCCGCGGCCGCGCCGGGTTCAATGAGCGGAACTGCTCCCTCTTGAAATGAGGTCGGCCATGACCACCGCATCGCCCGCACCGGCCCTGGTCGTCACGGGTGCCACGGGACGGCTCGGCGGACGCGTCGCGCGTCGTCTGGCGGAGCGGGGTGTGCCGCAGCGGCTGCTGGTGCGCAGCCCCGGGCGGGCGCCGAAGCTGCCGGGCGCGACGGTGGCCGCCGCGGACTTCGGGGACCGGGAGGCCGTCGTACGCGGTCTGAGCGGCGCGGAGACCGTGCTCATGGTGTCGGCCTCCGAGAGCGCGGACCGGCTCGCACTCCACCGGACCTTCGTGGACGCCGCCGCGGAGGCCGGCGTACGGCACCTGGTCTACGTGTCCTTCTGCGGGGCCGCTCCGGACGCCACGTTCACCCTGGCCCGCGACCACTTCCACACCGAGGAGCACATCCGGGAGCGGGGGCCGGCGTTCACGTTCCTGCGCGACAACCTGTACGCGGACTTCGTCCCGCACTTCGTCGGCGAGGACGGCGTCATCCGCGGCCCGGCCGGACAGGGCCGCGCCGCCTTCGTCGCCCAGGACGACATCGCCGACGCCGCGGTGACGGTCCTGACCCACCCGGACGACCACGCCGGAGCCGTCTACGACCTGACGGGCCCCGAGTCCCTGACCCTGGAGGAAGCGGCGGCCACCCTGTCCGAAACCCTCGGCCGAACGATCACCTACCACCCGGAGACGATCGAGGAGGCCTACACCTCCCGCGCCCCCTACAACGCCCCCCGCTGGCAGCTAGACGCCTGGGTATCGACGTACACGGCAATCGCATCGGGCGACCTGTCCCAGGTCACACAATCAATCCCCCACCTCACGGACCACCCGGCGACCCCGCTCGCCGAGGTACTGCGCACCGCGCGACAGAGCTGAGCCACCGAGCCGCGAGCGCCTCAGTCGTCGGCAGCCACGACAAGGGTGAGCTGCCCGCCGGCGCGGTCGATGATCACGAACTCGTGGAACTCGTAGTGCACACGTCCCCAGTCATGAATCGCCTCGTCATCGAGTTCGCGGAGGTAGTAGATGCCATCGGCCGCGGCCAGGCGGTCGAACACCTCCCGCCGCAGATCTGCCCCGAACTCGGGGGACACGTCCGGGAGCGGATCAGCCCACTCCCGCAGGATCCGCAACGCCTTCTCCTGGCTGATGGACTCGTAGAGGTCGGGAGTGATCAGCCGTATCCAGTACGGACCGTGCCGGGGCCCGTCCGGCACCACGCCACCGCCCGCATAGTCGTCCCGGAACTGCTCATGCCCGATCACGGCGCCAAGCAGCCCACTCTCGTCCACGGCCCCCGTGGCGAAGCGGAACCGCTTGATGTCGACCCACCGATGCCCGTGCTGCTTCGAGTCCGGGGCGTAGTGCCGAAAGTTGATAAAGCCACTGCCCTCGTGACCGAGCCCGTCGTCCATGGCGTCAGCCTAAGGAGCCGGCAATTCCGACGGAGCGTGCTGATCCGTAGGGACGAGCAAGCGGCACGACTCGGCTCGTTCCTCGCAGTCGCCGCTTCCGTCCCGCTCCACCCGGTACAGCCGGGCGTCAGGCGTCCGGGTCACCGCATCCGTCAGGCGGCCGTCGGTGAAGAGGGCTCCGGTGCCGTCCTCGACCGCCCAGCCCGCTGGAAGCGCGCCGGTTGCCACGGCCGCTCGGTAGGAGGACCGGCGGCCTTCCTCGGTGTCGTAGTGGGGGCAGACCGAGCCGGGGAGCAGGCCCAGGCCGTCGGGGAGGTGGGTCAGGGGGCCGAAGGAATCCGTGTGCGAGCCCTCGGCCCAGCAGTTGGCGCCGGCGCTGATGCCGCACAGCAGGGTGCCGTGGTCGTATGCCTCGCGGAGGAGGCGGTCCACGCCGTGTACACGCCAGACCGCCAGCAGGTTCGCGGTGCTGCCTCCGCCCACGTAGATGACGTCCTGGGAGAGGAGGAACGTTCGCAGGGCGGCGTCGTCCAGGTCCCGTCGGAAGAGGTGCAGGACGCCGGGGTCGCAGGGCCGTGGCTCGTACGCCGCGAGGAAGCGGTCGATGTACCCGGGCGCGTCTCCGCTCGCTGTCGGGACGAAGCAGACCTTGGGCCGGGGTGTGCGCGCCTGGCCGAGGATCCAGTCGTCCAGCAGGCCGTCGTCATCGGTCGAGAAGCCGCCTCCGAGGAGAGCCACACGACGTTCCGGGACGACTGACACGTCCATGCCTCCTCGGATCATGAAACCGGTTCCACTTCAAACGATCAACGGATAAGCTCCCCGCGCGTCACACGGCGCACAGCGTACGGCGGGGGAAAGTACATGGTCGACGAGGTCGTCGAACCCGAGAAGGGGATGCGCGCGGGGACCCAGGTCGTCGCCGCGGTGGTTCTGGTCGGTGGGGTCGCGGGGCTGATGTGGGCGCTCGCCGGGGCATTGCCGCAGGGCGCCGCCGAGGACGAGCGGCCCGCCGCCTGCTCCACCTCGACCACCGAGCCGCCGCCCCCGGAGCTGCGGGTCCCCGGCGTGGTGTCCGGCGATCGGCTGTGCACGGCGCTGAACCGTCCCGACCTGGCGTCGCTGCTCGGTACGCCCCAGGAGCACACCGAGACCGCCGACGGACACGACTTCGCCTTCGAGCTGGCCGCCGGCAGCAAGATCGCGATCCCGGAGGCCACGGTCACGCTCGACACGTACTCCGTGAAGATCACGGCGACCTACGACGGCCTGCCGGTCGAGGGGTCGGAGGACCTGCTGGGCGGGGGCGCGGAGTCCAGGACGTTCCTCGGGCATCCGGCGGTGCTCTACTCGAACCCGACCATCGCCTTCAAGGTCGATCTCGGGGGCGGCGACGCCGAGACCGGTCCCGGCGGGATCGCCCGCTCCCTGCTCGTCGCCCAGGACGCCAAGGACGGCGGCGGCTCGTACGAGATCGCCATCTGGCGCCAGGACGACGTCCTTCCCGACGACGCGGCACTCCTCCGCGTCGCCGAGAAGGTGCTCCCGACCCTGCCGGGCTGGAGCCACGCCTGACGGCGACCCTCGCTCCGGCCGGTCAGCAGATCCGAGGGAGCTGCTCGCCGATCGGCAGGTCCACCACGCGCGTGCCGCCCAGTCCCGTCCGTGCCACCACCATGCCGGGATGCGTGTCCACCGCCTCGCCGATGACCGCCGCCTCCCGGCCCAGCGGATGGGCGCGCATCGCGGCGAGGACGGCGTCGGCGTGCTCACGCGGAACGAAGGCGACCAGCTTGCCCTCGTTCGCCACGTACAGGGGGTCGAGGCCCAGGATGGCGCAGGCGTTGGCGACGGCCGCCGGGACCGGGACGGCGCGTTCCTGGAGGACGACGCCCGTGCCGGACGCCTGCGCGATCTCGTTCAGCGCGGCCGCGAGCCCGCCCCGGGTGGGGTCGCGCAGCACATGGAGGTCCGGCGTGACGGCGAGCATCGCCTCCACCAGCGAGCCGAGCGCCGCGCAGTCGCTCTCGATCTCCACGCCGAACTCCAGGCCCTCCCGGACGCTCATGATCGCCACGCCGTGGACACCGACGGCCCCGCTGACGATCACGACATCGCCGGGCACCACGCGCTCGGGGCGCAGGTCCACGCCCGTCGGGACGAGGCCGATGCCCGCCGTGTTGAGGTAGATGCCGTCGCCGTGCCCGGACTCCACCACCTTGGTGTCACCGGTGGCCACCTCGACCCCGGCGGTGCGCGCGGCGGCACCGAGCGCCTCGGCCACCCGGCTCACCACGTCCAGCTCGACGCCCTCCTCCAGGATGAACCCGCAGGAGAGATAGGCGGCGCGGGCCCCGCGCATGGCGAGGTCGTTGACGGTGCCGTTGACCGCCAGGTCACCGATGCTGCCGCCGGGGAAGAACAGCGGCCGCACCACGTAGGAGTCGGTGGAGAAGGCGAGTCGCGCACCGCCCAGGGTGACGGCCGCCGCGTCGCCCATCTGCGCGAGCGCCTCACCGCCGTAGGCCGGGGCGAAGATCTGCTGGACCAGTTCGGCGGAGAGCGCGCCGCCCCCGCCGTGGCCCATGACGACCCGGGGCCGGTCGCGCAGCGGGGCGGGGCAGGTCCACCCCTCGGGGGCGATCGGTGTCACCAGGTGATCGGTCACCTCAGACAACGGGGGTCACCTCCCGACCGGCGACAGCGGCGACCGTCGTGGGCAGTTCGAGACGCCGGTACAGGTAGTACGCCGCGCACGCCCCCTCGCTGGAGACCATCGTCGCCCCCAGCGGCGTACGCGGTGTGCACAGCGTGCCGAACGCCTCGCACTCGTGCGGCTTCAGCAGCCCCTGGAGGACCTCGCCGCTGCGGCACTCGGCCGGCTCCACGGTCCGGATGCCGTCGACCGAGAAGCGGTGTTCGGCGTCGTGGTCGCGGTACTTCGCCGACAGCCGCCAGCCGCTCGCGGGGATCACCCCGATCCCGCGCCAGGCCCGGTCGGTGACCTCGAAGACGTCCTCCAGCATGGCGCGGGCGGCCGGGTTGCCCTCGGGGCGTACGGCGCGGGCGTAGGCGTTGTCGACGGTGTGCTCACCGCGTTCGAGCTGGCGGACGGTCCGGCGGACGCCTTCGAGGATGTCCAGCGGCTCGAAGCCGGTCACGACGATCGGCACCCGGAAACGCTCCGCCAGTTCCGGATACTCCCGCGTGCCCATCACGCTGCACACGTGCCCGGCGGCGAGGAACCCCTGCACCCGGCAGTCCGGCGACGCCATGATCGCCTCGATGGCCGGGGGGACCCGGACGTGGGAGACCAGCATGCTGAAGTTGCGGATGCCCTGGCTGCGGGCCTGATGAACCGTCATGGCGTTGGGGGGCGCGGTGGTTTCGAAGCCGATGCCGAAGAACACCACCTCGCGGTCGGGGTTCTGGCGTGCGATCTTCAGCGCGTCGAGCGGCGAGTAGACGACCCGTACGTCACCGCCCTCGCCGCGCACCTGGAACAGGTCCCGGCCGGTGCCGGGAACGCGCAGCATGTCGCCGAAGGAGCAGAAGATCACCTCGGGCCGGGAGGCGATCTCCAGGGCCTTGTCGATGACCTCCAGCGGGGTCACACAGACCGGACACCCCGGCCCGTGGATCAACTCCACCTGTTCAGGGAGCAGTTGGTCGATGCCGTGGCGGATGATGCTGTGCGTCTGCCCGCCGCAGACCTCCATCAGGGCCCAGGGCCGGGTCACCGTGGCGTGGATGTCGTCCAGGAGCCGGCGCGCCAGCTCCGGGTTCTGGAACTCGTCGATGTACTTCACGGTTGGTGCACCTCTTCCACGCCGTCCCCGTCCGCCACGCCCGCCTTCTCCGCCGCCGCCATCTCCCAGGCGTCGCCGAACTCCTCCTGGAGCATGCCGAGTTCGGCGAAGAGTTCGAGCGTCTTCAGCGCCGACTCCTCGTCCAGGCGCTGAAGGGCGAACCCGACGTGGACGATGGCGTACTCGCCCACCTGGAGGTCGGGCAGATACTCCAGGCACACCTCCTTGACCACTCCGCCGAAGTCGACGTTGGCCATCCGCGTGCCGTCACGTTCCTCGATGTCCAGCACTCTGCCGGGTACCGCCAGACACATGGTCCTCTCCTCGCTCTGGGGGTCGTCGGGTCTGTCTCAGTCCGTGGTCCGCGCCCGGGAGGCCACCATCAACTGGCCCAGCGCCAGGCCCCCGTCGCCGGGCGGCACCCGGCGGTGCCGCAGGACCGTGAAGCCGTCCGCGCGCAGGGCGGTCGAACAGGCCGAGGAGAGCAGCGTGTTGGCGAACACCCCGCCCGTCAGGGCGACCGTGTCCAGACCGTGCCGCTCCCGCGCCCGTACGCAGATCCGGTGCACCAGGCCGGCCACGGCCCGGTGGAAACGCGCCGCGATCCGCTCCGGACCGGCGCCCGCCCGCAGATCGTCCACGATCGCCGCGAGCACGGGCGCCGGATCGGCCCGTACCGTGTCCCGGTCCACCACGCCCCGCCCTACCGCATCCCGCTCCGGGCGCAGCGCGAAGGTGTACGCGACGGTGTCCCCGGCGGGCGCCCGCAGCGCCGCACCCTCCAACTCGACGGCGGCCTGGGCCTCGTAGCCCGACCGGTGGCAGACCCCCGCGAGCGACGACACCGCGTCGAAGAGCCGCCCCATGCTGGAGGTGGGCACACAGTTCAGGTTCCGCTCCAACTGCTGTTCCAGCACCCGGAGTTCGTCGGCGGAGCCGGCCGCCGTGCAGGGCAGGTCGGCGGCGCGGGCGAGGCCGGCCGCGCGCAGATGGGAGAGCGCCATCCGGTACGGCCTGCGCACCGCGGCGTCGCCGCCGGGCAACGGCACGTCGGCCAGGGCCCCGAACCGGGTGAAGCCGTCGTAGTCCGCGAGCAGGAACTCCCCGCCCCAGACCGCGCCGTCGTCGCCGTGGCCGGTGCCGTCGAAGGCGACGCCGATCACCGGCCGGGAGCCGTCCAGCCCGTGTTCGGCCATCGCGGCGGCGACATGGGCGTGATGGTGCTGGACACGGACGACGGGCCGGCCGGCCGCGTTCCGGTCGGCCCACCGGGCGGAGCGGTAACCGGGATGCCGGTCGGCGGCCAGGCGCTCCGGCCGTACGCCCGTGATGGACTCCAACTGCCCCACCGCGTGGGCGAAGGCGTGCTGGGTGCCGAGGTCGTCCATGTCTCCGATGTGGGCCGACAGCCAGGCCCGGTCGCCCGCGCCGAGACAGAACACGTTCTTCAGGTCCCCGCCGACGGCGAGCGCCGGGCCGACCGGCAGGGGCAGGGTGAGCGGCAGCGGCGCGTAGCCGCGGGAGCGGCGCAGCACCAGCGGCTCCCCGTCGCAGACGCGCACCACGGAGTCGTCGCAGGGGACGTGGATCGCGCGATCGTGGGTGAGCCAGGCGTCGGCCAGGTGAGCGAGCCGCTCCAGCGCCTCGGTGTCGTCGGTGACGATCGGCTCACCGGAGACGTTCCCGCTGGTCATGACGAGCAGCCGGGGCCCCTCGGGATCACCGGGCAGACCGAGCAGGAGGTGGTGCAGCGGGGTGTACGGCAGCATCACACCGAGATCGGGACTGCCGGGCGCCACGGCCTCGGCGTACGCGCCGCCCGCCGCCGCACCGGGCCGGCGCCGCAGCAGCACGATCGGCCGGGCCGCGTCCTCCAGGAGGGACCGCTCCTCGGGCCCCATCCGCACGAGGGCGCGGATGTCGTCCACGCTCCTGGCCATCACGGCGAACGGCTTGTCGCCCCGCGCCTTGCGGCGGCGCAGCAGGTCGACGGCCGTGCCGTTCGCGGCGTCGCAGGCGAGGTGGTAGCCGCCGAGTCCCTTGACGGCGAGGATCGCGCCGCGGGCCAGCAGAGCGCGGGCCCGGCCAACAGGGTCCATACCGTCGCCGCTCAACTCATCGCCGTCCGCCCGCACCAGCCGCAGCCGCGGTCCGCAGTTCGGGCAGGCGACGGGCTGGGCGTGGAAGCGGCGGTCGGCCGGATCGGCGTACTCGCGGGCGCAGTCGGCGCACATCGGGAAGCCGGACATGGTCGTGTGGGCCCGGTCGTAGGGCAGACCGGTGACGATCGTGAACCGCGGCCCGCAGTGGGTGCAGTTGACGAAGGGATGGCGGTGGCGCCGGTCCGCCGGGTCGGCGAGTTCGGCGAGGCAGTCGGCGCAGGTGGCGGTGTCGGGCGAGACCAGGGTGCGGGCCGGGCCTTCGGTGCGGGAGGCGAGGATCGTGAAGGCGTCGCCGCCGGTGGCGGGCACCTCCTCGTGGTGGACGGACTCCACCCGGGCCAGCGGCGGCGCCTGGGCGGCGATCCGGTCGCAGAACCGGGTCACGGCCCCGGCCGCGCCCTCCACCTCGGCGACGACGCCCTCCGGTGTGTTGGTCACGTGGCCGACGAGGGCGAGTTCGGTGGCGAGGCCGTAGAGGTACGGCCGGAAGCCGACGCCCTGCACCACTCCCCGGACGACGATCCGCCGCCGCAGTGCCGGGGCGCCGGTGACGACGTCCGGCGGGGGCGGCGCAGCGCTCACGGCCGGGGGGCGGCCAGCGGGCCGTGGCCGTCCGCACCCACGCCCTCGACCACACCGAGCCCCGCACCCGGATGCGGATGGTCGTGCGGGTGCGGATGGTCGTGAGGGGCTTCCGACCGCCGAGCCATGACCGGCACATGCGGGGTCGCCCCCGCCGCGGCGGCCAGCGTCCGGTCGAGCAGCGCACCCACCCCTCGCCCGTCCCGGGCCGAGGTCAGCACCACCTCCACCCCGGGGTTGACCCGCTCCACGTTGGCGCGGAAGGCGGCCTCGTCGAAATCGACGGCGTCCGCGATGTCGGTCTTGGTGACCAGGACCAACTGGGCGAGCCCGAAGGCGGTGGGGTACTTGAGCGGCTTGTCCTCGCCCTCGGTCACGGAGGCGAGCACGACCCGCAGGGTCTCCCCCAGGTCGTAGGAGGCGGGGCAGACCAGATTGCCGACGTTCTCCACGAAGAGCACCCGGGTGTCGTCGGGCAGCCAGCCCACCAGGTGTCCGGCGAGCATGCCGGCCTCCAGATGGCACAGTCCGTCGGTGAGCACCTGTTTGACCGGGACGCCCGAGCGCGCCAGGCGGGTGGCGTCGTTCTCGGTGGCGAGGTCGGCGGTCAGCGCGGCCACGGGCACGGACCGTTCGCGGGCCAGCAGCAGTTCGCGTTCCAGCAGGGCGGTCTTGCCGCTGCCGGGGCTGGAGAGCAGGTTGACGACGGTGGTGCCCCGCTCGGTGAGGCGGGTGCGCAGGGTCCGGGCGCTCGCGTCGTTCTTCGCGAGGACGGCCTGCTGGAGGTCGACGGCACGGCACATGGTGTTCAGCACTCCTCGGAGATCGGTTCGCGGTCGGACGCCGGCGCGGGGCCGCCGTCCTCCCACCGCACGCCGGCGATCCGCAGTTCCCGGCCGGAGAGCAGTTCGACGCTGGTCCCGCCGCACGCGGGACAGATCAGGCTCGGTGGCATGCCGACGGCCCAGTCGTGCGCGCAGGGTGTGCAGCGGGCCCGTCCCGGGACGGCCTCGGTGACGAGTTCGGCGCCTTCCAGCAGGGTTCCGGCGCAGGCCAGTTCGAAGCAGAAGGAGAGGGAGTCGGGGACGACGCCGGCCAGTTCGCCGACCTGGAGCCGTACGGTGCGCACCGCCGTGACGTCGCCCGCCTCGGCGGCGGCCGTCTCGACCTGGTCGATCACGGCGAGCGCCACGGACATCTCGTGCATCGGTGCTCTCCACTCCTGCCGGGCCGGTCCTGCCCGGGCCGGGCTTCATTAGAGGCGAGGGGGCCGGGCGGCCCGGCCAGGCACGCCGTCGCCGGGGGCACGGGTACGCCGTTCGCCGCAAGGACGCGGCGAACGGCGTACCCGGCGGGGCGGGCCGGTTCACATACGGCGGATGCGCAGGTAGCGCCTGATGTCGGGGAACACCTCGACGAGCACGGCGGCCACCACGAGGGCGGCGGCGCCGGCGATGACTTTCCTCATTGCGTTCTCCTCACGTGCGGGTCTCGGCGGTGGTGGCCCGGGGCTCCGACGGCTCGTCGTCGCACCGCAGCAGCTCCTCGATCAGCTCCACGGCCCTCGGTACGGCGGCTTCGACCGGCGTGCTGAGTCCGATGGCCTCCTCGATCGAGGCCGGTTCGCAGCCGACGATCAGGACGCGCCGGGGCGGCCGTCCGTCGGTGCCGGCGCACAGGGTGTCCAGCAGCGCGAGGACGGTGTCGGGGGTCATCCGGTGGCCGTCGATCGGCGGGACGCCGCCGCTTCCGGCGCCGGGGCCGTCGTACTCGATGGTGTAGAGGGTGCCGGGGGCCTCGCCGCGGGCCGTGGCGTCGACCAGGACGAGGGTGTCGTAGCCGTCCAGGAGCTGGTAGGCGAGGTGGACGCCGCGGACGCCGATGTCCGCCACCTCGACATGGGGCGGCAGCGGGCGTCCGGTCAGCCGGCGTGCGGTCTCGACGCCGAAGCCGTCGTCGCCGAGGAAGATGTTGCCGATGCCGGCGACCAGGGTGCGCTTCACGGCCGGTCCTCCGGGGCGTCCAGGGGCTCCACTGGGTCCACGGGGTCCAGGGGGACGATCTCGTCCGGCTGGAAGTACAGGTAACGGCCTTGCTCGCGGCGGATGTCGGCGCCCGGGTCGCCCTCGACGGTCACCGCCAGGTGCACCGCGCCGTCGACGTCGTGCAGCACCGCCTCGACGGTCGCGGCGCGGCCCTGGAGGAACAGGTCCTGGGCGTCGGTGTGCCGCAGCCCGGGGCGCAGTTCGACCCGGCTGCCCCGGCCCAGGGAGCGGCCGTCCACGACGATCCGGTCCCGCTCCGGGTCGAAGCCCGCGTCGCTCGCCGGATCCCACCAGGGGGTGTCGGGGCGCTGCACCCCGTGCTCGTCGGGGAAGCCGGCGAAATCGGAGAAGGAGCGGCCGTCGGAGAAGGAGCGGCCGTCGGAGGAGGAGCGGCCGTCCGGCGCGCCACCCGCCTCGCCCGTGATCTCCCGCAGCCCCCGCACCGCCCCGTGCAGCCGTTCCAGCACCTCCGCCGGCATCGAGTCGGCGAGGTCGATGACCGCGGCCGCCCGGGCGTCGGTGCCGCGGGCCTCGCGTTTCTCCTCGTCGGTGAGGGCGGCGGTGCGCAGCGCGAGGATCTCGTCGATCTCGGTGGCGTCGTAGAGCGCGCCGGGGCTCTCCGGGGCGATCGCCGGATGGTCCTCCAGGATGATCGGGGAGGACAGCACGAGGTCCGCGCGGCCGGGTTCACCGGCGAGGACGGGCCAGGTGTGCAGATTGCGGCAGGCGGCGACCGCGCCCTTGGCCCACTCGGGCGGGTCGGTCATCGACAGGAAGGATCCGGCGTCGAGGGCCATGAGGAGGTGGGTGGCGACCAGGGAGTGCGGAAGGGCCGCGTCCCGGTCGGCGGCGTGGCCGGCCGGGGGTGTCCAGGGGGTGGTGTTCTCCACGACGGCGGTCAGGCGCAACACCCGGTAGGGGCCGTCGAGTTCGCGGGCGGACAGCCGTACCCGGCCGGTGATCTCCGCGCACCGCCTGACCAGTCGGCCGACGGTCCGGCCTGCCGCGTCGAGGACGGGTTCGGTGTCCTCGCGGGCGGGGCGCCGAAAGGGCAACGTGACGCCGTCGCCGAGGAGTTCGGCGACCGGTGCGACCACCTCGACGCGTTCCTCGCCGCCTTCGTCCCAGGGCACCAGCACCCGGTCGTCCAGGTGGAGTTCGGGAACGGTCTCGAAGTCGCCGCCGGGCAGGGCGCGTTGCACGGTGCGCCGCCGGGCGTGCAGGAAGCGGACCTCGACGGAGAGCGTCGCCCCGTCCTTGGGTTCCATCAGGCATTCGGTGTGCTGGAAGTCGTGTTCCTCGCAGTCGGCGCCCCAGGCGGGCGGCACGAGGACGCCGAACTGCCAGCGCAGCCGGTTCTTGGCGGCCGAGGCCCGGTAGGGGTAGAGCACATAGCCCTCGAAGAGGACGGCGTCGGCGACCTGCCGGGCGAGGGCGAACCGTTCCTCGGTCCGCGGGGCGAAGGCGGTCACGGTCACGGATCGCTCCTTCCGGTCGTGGCGGTGAGCGCGCGCAACGGGTCGAGCGGGGGCGGGAGTTCGGGTGTCTCCGCGAGCAGTGCCTCGACGGTCGCCTGCCAGGAGGGCAGCGCGTGCCGGGAGCGGTAGGCGAGGAGGGCGTCCATGGTGTCGCGCGGGAGCCGGATCCAGCCGCAGCCGGGGAAGTGCTGCTCCACCATCTCCCGCCAGACGCCGACCGGCATGCGGTAGGCGGCCTCCCGGTCCCACGGGACCGGCTCGACCCGGAAGCCGCCGGGGCCGGTGAACGCCGTACCGGAGAAGAGCATCAGCAGCGGGACCTCGCCGTCGGTGAGGGCGTCGAGGTAGCGGGTCGCGGCGATGTCCATGTCGTAGGTGCAGGGGACGACGAGGTCCGTCTCGGTCTCGCCGGTGAACGACGGGACCATCAGGGGGACTTGGGCGAACTGCACGGGGTGGAGGGTGGTGCCCCAGCGGGCGCGTTCGCCGAAGAGGTCGGTGAGGGAGCCGGCCTCGGCGCTTCCGTAGCCGCGCCGGGCGGGTTCGATCCGGAGCTGGCAGCGCAGCGCGAGGGCGTGCACGGGGGTGTCGCCGGTCGCGGTGATCCGCAGCCGGAAGACGAGGGTGGGTCCGGCCGCGTACCGGTCGGCGCGGACGCCGGTGCAGGCGAAGGAGAACTCGGTCACGGTCCCACCGCCTGCGCGGCGGGCACGGGGCGGGCCTGCCGTCGTACGTCCGTGAAGAAGGCGTCCAGGGCGGCGCGGGCCTCGGCGCCGCCGTCGAAGCCCTGCCACAGCAGGCGCATCCGGCCGACGAGCGCGTAGCAGAGGTCGATCGGGACGAGATGGCACTCAATAGCACCGTCCGTGCGGCGCAACAGGAGTGCTTCCACGTCGGGTTCGAGGAGGTCGGCGAGGCGGGTGCGGCCGAGCACCTCGTTCCAGGTGGCCGGATCGAGTTCGCTCTCGGTGGCGCCTGCCGGGCTCGGGTAGAGGGCGACGAGCCGGTCGAGCGCGGCGTTGCGGAAGAAGAAGGCGACGCCGACGGGGATCTGGAGCGCCTCCCACGCCTGGTCGTCGATGCGGTGGCCGGGGTCGGTGAGCCGGCGGTCGGGGACCGCGCGGAAGCGGCCCGCGGCGGCGCCCGGTGTCTCCATGAGCAGCGCGCAGGGGGCGCAGGCGCAGGCCAGGCTGCGCTGTTCGGTGTCGACGAGGTGGCGGTGGTCCTCGGGGACCACCGCCGCGCACAGTTCGCACCGCTCGGGCCGGGGCGGGCGTTCGCCGAGGAATCTGCGCAGGCCGGCGGTGGACGCGCTCACCGGGTCCTCGTCGGTTCGGGGGCGGATCCGATCTGGAGCAGCGCGGGCGCCTGTTCCATGACGACGTCCTTGACCTCCGGCGCGAAGCAGGCGACGGCCGCCCGCGCCGCCTCCTGGGCGCCCGCGCCGGAGCCGCAGCCGCAGCCGCCGCTCGCCCGGGAGCGCAGGCGCAGGGTGCCGCTCTCCTCGTCGAAGGTCACGACCTCCAGATCGTGTTCGCGCAGACCGGCGACGGCCCGGACGATCCGGGTGTCGCGGTCCTCGGGATGCAGATCGTGCAGGACGAGCAGGCTCGCCACCAGGTCGTCGCCGAGCAGCCGGGCGGCGGGGTCGCCGGGGGCGTCGGCCAGCAGGTGGAGGACGCGGGCGAGGCCGGCGCCGTAGAAGTCCATGAGGGAGCGGACGAGTTCCTCGGCGGCGGCCGCGGCGGCGGGGTCGCCGCTCGTGGCCAGCCGGTCGAGGACCTCTTCGATCCGCCGTCCGGTCTGCTCGGCGTCCACGGGGCGCGGCGCGGTGGCGGGCGCGGCGTGCGCGGTGGACTCGGCGGTCTCGGTGGTCTCGGCGGTCTCGGTGGACGCGGTGGGCGCGCTCATCCGCCGAGTCCGCTCAGTCCGGTGGGCACGTGCATCGTCTTCACGGTCTTGCCGCCGCCGACGTACATGTGGACGCCGCAGGGCAGACAGGGGTCGAAGCTGCGGACGGCCCGCATGATGTCGATGCCCTTGAAGTTCTCCGGGGAGTTCTCCTCGAAGATCGGGGTGTTCTGCACGGCGTCCTCGTACGGTCCCGGGGTGCCGTAGGAGTCGCGGACGCTGGCGTTCCACGGGGTCGGCGGGTACGGGTGGTAGTTGGCGATCTTGCCGTCGCGGATGACCATGTGGTGGGAGAGGACGCCGCGTACGGCCTCGGTGAAGCCGCAGCCGATGCTCTCGTCGGGGACCTCGAACTTCTCCCAGGTCTGGGTGCGTCCGGCGCGGACCTCCTCGAGGCCCTTCTCCGCGAAGTGCAGGGCGACGGCGGCGGCGTACGCCTGGAAGTAGGTGCGCGCCCGGTTGCGTTCCAGGGCGTTGGACCACTTCGGGATCTTCCACTCGAAGGTGGTCTCCGGCTTGGTCAGGGTGCGCGGCAGGTTGATGACGACGCTGTGGCCGGTGGCCTTGACGTAGCCGACGTCGACGAGCCCGGACAGGGCGGTGGACCACAGGCGGGCGATGGGGCCGCCGCCGGTGTCGAGGGCGAGGTGCTCCTTGCCGTCGAACCAGCGGGGCGACATGACCCAGCTGTACTTGTCGTCGAAGTTCCGCTTCTGCGGGGCGGGGATGGTGTGCTGGTTCCACGGGTGGCGCGGGTCCACCGGGTTGCCGAGCGGGTCCTGGGTGACGAACTGCTCCTGGCCCTGCCAGTCCTCGTAGTAGGAGCTGCCGAGCAGGATGCGGATGCCGAGGTTGATCTCGGTGAGGTCGTTGGTGACGAGCTTGCCGTCGACGACGACACCGGGGGTGACGAACATCCGCCGGCCCCAGTCCGTCATGTTGGCGTAGGTGAAGTCGCAGTACTCGGGGTCGTTGAGCGCGCCCCAGCAGCCGAGCAGGACGCGGCGGCGGCCGACCTCCTCGTAGCCGGGCAGGGCCTCGTAGAAGAAGTCGAACAGGTCGTCGTGGAGGGGGACGACCCGCTTCATGAACTCCACGTACCGCATGAGGCGGCTCAGGTAGTCGGTGAAGAGCTGGACGGAGGCGATGGTGCCGACGCCGCCCGGGTAGAGGGTGGAGGGGTGCACATGGCGGCCCTCCATGAGACAGAACATCTCGCGCGTGTACCGGCTGACCTGGAGGGCCTCGCGGTAGAACTCGCCCTCCAGGGGGTTCAGCGAGCGCATGATGTCGGCGATGGTGCGGTAGCCGTGCTCGGCGGCGTGCGGGGCCTCGGTGCGCTCGGCGAGTTCGAGCACACCGGGGTTGGTCTCCTTGACCATCTTTTCGCAGTAGTCGACCCCGACCAGGTTCTCCTGGAAGATGTTGTGGTCGAACATGTACTCCGCGGACTCGCCGAGGTTGATGATCCACTCCCCGAGGTGCGGGGGCTTCACGCCGTACGCCATGTTCTGCGCGTACACCGAGCACGTGGCGTGGTTGTCGCCGCAGATCCCGCAGATGCGGCTGGTGATGAAGTGGGCGTCGCGAGGGTCCTTGCCGCGCATGAAGACGCTGTAGCCGCGGAAGACGGACGAGGTGCTGTAGCACTCCGCGACCCGCTTCTGCTTGAAGTCGATCTTCGTGTGGATGCCCAGGGAGCCCACGATCCGGGTGATCGGGTCCCAGGCCATCTCCACCAGGCCGCTGCCGTCGCCGGCCGCCTTCGTGCTCGCTGCCATCTCTGTGCCGTGCCCTTCGTTGCGGGAAGTCGTGCGGGTGGGGGTGCGGAGGGGGTGCGGATGGGGGTGCGGATGGGTGAGGTCGCGCGGAACCTGCCGGTGGGGTGCGGATGGGGGTGCGGATGGGTGAGGTCGCGCGGAACCTGCCGGTGGGGTGCGGATCAGGGGCGACGGGCCGTCACCAGGGCGGCTGGTAGCCGGTGGTGATCTTGTCGCCGGTACGGCGCCACTTGGGCTCCTTGTCCACGGTCCGCGCCGTGATGGTGCGCAGCCTGCGGACCACGGCGCCGTACGCGCCGCTGGCCGTGCTGGAGACCTTCGCGCCGGGAGGCTCGTCCATGAACGGCATGAACTTGTCGGGGAAGCCGGGCATGGTGCAGGCGATACAGATGCCGCCGACGTTCGGACAGCCGCCGATGCCGTTCATCCAGCCGCGCTTGGGCACGTTGCACTTGACGACGGGACCCCAACAGCCGATCTTCACCAGGCACTTGGGCGAGTCGTACGTCGTCGCGAACTCGCCCTGCTCGTAGTAGCCGGCCCGGTCGCAGCCCTCGTGGACGGTCGCCCCGAACAGCCAGGTCGGGCGCAGCTTGTCGTCCAGCGGGATCATCGGCGCCGATCCGGCGGCCTGGTAGAGCAGGTAGGTGAGCGTCTCGGAGAAGTTGTCCGGCTGGATCGGACAGCCGGGCACGCACACGATCGGGATGCCCGCCTTGGACTTCCAGTCCCAGCCGAGGTAGTCCGGCACGCCCATCGCGCCGGTCGGGTTGCCCGCCATCGCGTGGATGCCGCCGTACGTGGCACAGGTGCCGATGGCGACGACGGCCAGGGCCTTCGGCGCGAGGCGGTCGATCCACTCGCTGGTGGTGATGGGCTGGCCGGTCTCGGGGTTGTCGCCGAAGCCGCACCAGTAGCCCTCGGGCTTGATCGCCTCGTTGGGGATGGACCCCTCGACGACCAGCACGAACGGGTCGATCTCGCCGCGCTCCCCCTTGAAGAACCATTCGATGAACGTGTCCGCGCCGCCGATCGGGCCGCACTCGAAGTCGATCAGCGGCCAGTGCACGGCGATCTTCGGCAGACCCGGCAGCACGCCGAGGACGATCTCCTCGATGCTGGGCTGCATGGCCGCCGTGAGCGCGACCGAGTCGCCGTCGCAGCTCAGCCCCGCGTTGATCCAGAGGATGTGGATCGTGGGGCTCTCTTCGGCGGGCGTGCCCGTGGCGTCGTCAGCGCCCACCGTCTTCGCCTTCGCCTCAGTCATGGGGACCGCCTCCTGGGGAGGTTTGGGATGAAAGACTTGGTTTCGCCGGTATCCGGCATTTCGACCCTCGACGTTCTTGGTATCAGCCGTGGGGGCGCGACGGGACGCCATGGGGGGCCGTTCCGGTGAATCTGCCGCCGGAGGGGTTCGAGGAGGTTTGAGACGCCGGGGAGACGAAACGGGCGAGATGCGGCGGGGTCGCGTCAGGGCGCCGCTTGGTGACGAAGGCGTGACGGAGGGTGTGGTACGGCGCGGCCGGGTCGTCGAAGGTCGCGCGCATCCGGGTCAGCTCGGCCTCGCGGACGGCGGCCAGCGGGGTCTCGGCCTCGCGGCGCTGCTGTTCCGTCTTCTTCGCGGTGATCCGGGCCGCCGTCGCCGGGCGGGACGCCAGGTGGGCCGCCAGGGCGCCGGTCTCGGCGGCGAACGCGCCGGGCGCGCAGTCCAGGACCCGGTCGACGAGCCCCAGCCGCAGGGCGCCGGCCGCGCTCACGGGCAGCGCCCGGTCCATGAGCCGCTCGGCCGCCGCCGGGCCGACCCTGCGGGGCAGGGTGTGGGTCCAGTACTCGGAGCCGTAGAGCCCCATGAGGCGGTAGTGCGGGTTCAGCACGGCTCCGGCGCGGCACCACACCTCGTCGGCGGCCAGGGCGAGCATCACCCCGCCGGCGGCGGCGTTGCCCGCGACGGCCGCGACCACCAGCCGGTCCGTGGTCGTCAGGACGGCCTCGACCAGGTCGTCGATGGCCTCGATGTTCGCCCGGGACTCGGCGGCGGAGTCGGCGGCGGCCTCGATGACGTTGAGGTGGATGCCGTTGGAGAAGAAGTCCCGCTCGCCGCCGAGCAGCAGCACCGAGGTGGGGCGGGCGCACGCCTCCCGGTAGGCGGCGAGCAGACGACGGCAGCGGTCGGTGCTCATGGCGCCGCCGGGGAAGGACCAGGAGAGCCGGCCGACGGCGCCGTCCTCCCGGTAGCGGATGTCCGCCCAGGACGACGGGTCGCCGTCGTCGGGCAGTCCGGGCAGGACGGGCGGGGCGTGCTCGGGCAGCGGGGGCAGCAGGTCGCCGAGGGCGAGGACGGCGGGCAGCTTGAAGGTGGGCGGACCACCGGGCAGCCGCCGGGCGCGCACCTCGGGGATCCATACCGCGCCGTCCGCGGTCGCCCGGCAGACCGCCCCGGCCCGGGTGGCCAGCAGCTCGCCCGGACGCCCGCGCAGTACGCCCTCGGGGTGGCCTCCGTGCAGATACCACTCCGCGCCGAGCAGCTCGTCCAGCACACCCGGCTGCGAGTCGGCCGCCCGCAGTTTGCGCACGACGGTCGCGGTGGGGTCGGCGGCCCAGTCGATCCGCCGCACGCCCTGGCCGAGATACGGCCGCACCCGCACGGCCGTGCCGTCCTGCGGCCGGGGCGCGTAGCTCCCGTCGGCGAAGCGCGCCACCGCGACCAGGACGGCGGCAAGCGCGGCGTCGGCGATCTCCCCGCGGTACAGGTCGCTCTTGGCCACCGGAGGCACCCGGCAGGGCATGGTCGCCCACACGTCCCCGGCGTCCATCTCCGCGTCGGCCTGGAGCACGGTGACGCCCCACTCCTCGGCCCCGTCATGGATCGCCCAGTCCAGCGAGGACGGCCCCCGGTCGCCGGGCGGCCCCGGATGCACGATCAGACAGGTGTACGCCGACCACACCTCTTCGGGGATCGCCGTACGCAGCATCGGCGCGACGACGAGCTGCGGATCGTGCCGGCGCACGGCCTCCGTCAACGCCCCTTCCGCCAGGGCGAGTTCCACGGCCACGGCATGACCGCGGTCGCGCAGTTCGGCGTGGACGCGCTGGGTGAGGCTGTTGAACGCACTGGCGACGAGCAGAATCCGCACGACGACCCCGTCCGGACGAAGGACCTGCCGGGACACCCCGGCCGCCTGAGATCCTCAACCGCGGCGGGGCGCCGCCCCTGGAGACAGACGGCGGGGTCATCCGAAAGCGCGGAGGACTCGGCCGTCCGGGCTCATCGGAGCGCCGTCACCCCGGTGGGCGGAGGCCCGTGGTCAGGCGTTGCCAGAAGGTGCGGGTGGCGCCGAAGTGGGTCTCGTGGGTCCAGATGTGGGTGCAGGACGGGCACTGGAGGTGCAGCAGGCTGCCGGTGTTGGACAGGAGGTAGCGCCAGTGCGTGGAGCAGCTACGGCCCGCGGCGCACGGGTCGCAGCCCTGCCGGTCGTCGCAGTTCGGGCAGGCCACCCAGGCGCGGCGGCCGATGTCGGCCTGCGGGTCAAGCGGCAGCATGGCCGTCGTCCGCTCGCGGGGGCAGCACACCGGCCGCGACCAGCTCGTCGTAGAGCCGCTGCTGATCGGCGTCGAGGCCGGAGTACAGCAGGGCGTACGCCTGCTGCTCGCCGCGGAGGGCCTCGCCGGGGTCCCAGTCGGGGCCGAGGGCGTCCAGGACATGCGCCCGCCGGAGCAGTTCGTGCGCGCTCAGGTCCACGTCGAAGCCGGCCGGTTCGGTGGGGAAGGTGGGGCCATGGGAGGACATGCGACCGAACGTAGGTAACCCTTACCTGCCGAGGCAAGAGCAGGTGGGGGAAGTCACAGGTGCCACAGGTGTCCCGGGGGCCGGTTCAGGCGGCGGTGTAGCCGAGCTGCCGTCGCATGTACGGCGTCATGAGCGTCCGCGCCTTCGCCAGGACGGCGGTGCGGCCGCCGAGGACGGCGGTGTCGCCGCCCGGCACCGGCAGCACGGTCAGTCCGTCGGCCTGGCCGAAGGGCACGATGATCGGGGTGCGCTCGGCGGGGCGGTAGCGGCGGGGCTCCCTGCGGTGCCGGGGCGTGCCGCGCAGATGGGCGCGGATGTTGTGGGCGGCCAGGTCGGCCTGGGCGTGCGCGGCGGGGGTGATCTTGAGGGCGGTGGCGTCGTTGACGTCGCCGACCGCGTACACGTCCGGCCGGCCGTCGACCCGGAGCGTGGGGTCGACCTTGACGTGCCCGGCCGCGTTCAGCCAGCCGCCGAGCCCGGCAAGGCGCAGCCAGAGCGTGTTGGGGGTGGTGCCGGTCGCCCAGAAGGAGAGGTCCGCGTGGACGAGGCCGCCGTGCGCGTCGCGGTAGGTGCCGAAGTCGTTGCCGGGGGACATGAACGCGTCGAGCAGGACCTCG